>CACXCB010000193.1 GCA_902766005.1 uncultured Erysipelotrichaceae bacterium
CAGAAGCTCTGGCTCCAGAAGTATTCCTTCCACAGTTTCTTCCGTGTTTCGGGAAAGTTCTTTTTGATCAGTCTTGAGGATGAGCTTTGAAAAGGATATGCACATGATCAGCGTCATGGTTTCATTCGATCAGAGTGATATTGTAAGACGGTGCAATCTTTCTGAATATGCTTTCCGCATATGCAGATATCGTATCGCCAGATACTTTCCGGTGGTATTTCACAACAAGCATCTGATGATGATGCATTGCGAATACTGGATGATTGTCATTGTCAAGAAAGGATTATGATAAGAAACATTATCTTTTTATTTTTCTGAGAATGAATCTATAATACATCATTCCGGCACGAATTCATTCCCTTCTTTACACTTCGTAAGAAGAAGGGGACTTCTTCGTTAATATTTGTTAAAAACAGTGTTTTTTTCATGACGGTTTTATTTTCTGTTGCAATAATGGTCAAACCAGTCGGTGATTTCTTTCAGTCTTCTGATGCGGTGAACCGGTTTTCCGCTTCTGCTGAGTTCATGGTTTTCACCGTGAAAAAGACACATTCTTGCCGGGACACCATGCATTAACAATGCCTGCAGCATCTGCACCGCATCTCCCATCCAGCAGCGGTAGTCCTCATCCGATTGGATGAACAGTGTCGGTGTTTTCACCTTGTCGGCATAGGCTAGCGGAGAATGTTTCCACATCTTCTCCATGTTTGTCCAAGGATCTGCCTGAATGGCTGACAGATTATGATAATAGCCGATATCTGTAGTCAGGCATTTGGAAAGATAATTGGAGATGGACCTTTGTGAAGCAACAGCCGCAAAACGGTCTGTATGTCCGATGATCCAGTTTGCCATGAAACCGCCATAGCTGCCACCTGTCATAGCAACTCGTTTTGCATCGATCTGCGGGAATCTCTTTAAAACCTCATCCGTGAATTCCATTAAATCGTTATAATCCCTTACGCCATAGTTATCTCCGTAAATATCCGCAAAACCACCGCCTTTGCCGCTGGATCCTCTCGGATTGCAGAAGAAGACGATATAGCCAAGTCCTGCCCAGTACTGCATTTCATGGAAGAAACCTTCACCATAGGCAACCTGTGGTCCGCCATGAACATCCAGGATAGCAGGATAAGACTTGTTTTGAACAAAATCATCCGGCAACAATACCCAGCCGTCAATTTCTACACCGTCCTTGTCTGTAAAAGTGAAATGCTCAGTTCTCGCAACGGAATGTGTATCAAGATAATCACTATTAAAGGAAGACAGTTTTTCGGTGATTCCATGATGCTTGAAATAGAGCTCTTGCGGCTTGTCTTTTTCCATGCCGATGAAATAGAAATCCTGATACCCCTGTGCCATGGAAACACACGGAATATCATCTACAACGGTTATTACCTCACCATCCGGTGTCAGTTTTCTGTAACAGGATGTATAACCGATGTTCTGTAAGAAATATAAGGCATCCCCGCCATGAACGGATGATCCGCCACCGGCAATATCGCTGCCGATTGCCAAAAGGCTTGGATCCAGATCCAGAAACGGTGCGAAGGAAAGATCTTCATTCACAATAAAGAATGCCGGATTCTGGCTTGATCCGTATTTCTTTCCATCTGATGCTGCAAATATAACCGTATCATTCACAAATTCCGCAAAGTGTACAGTATATTCATTTTGCAGATTCACTTTATCTACATGCATGGTTTCGAGGTTCATGATATAGAGATCATGCTTATGTGTATTCAGGCTTTCGAATCTGTTTCCCCAATAGACAACTTTGCCGTTATCCGCATCCAGGGAGAAACCGTTCAGATCGAAATACTTGTCTGTCAGAAGCGATGTCTTTTTCAAAACATCATCATACAGGTATAAGCCACTGCGTTTTTTATTGATGATGCCTGCACCGTTAAACCAGAATGGAAGTTCATCAAATACTTCATAGTCTTTATTCTCTTCAATATACTTTTTTGCCTCATCCTCATCTTCGGGAAGGGCAAGATCGTGAATTCCTGAAACCAGGTATTTATCATCTCCCAACGGCTTCAAAGAGGAAGCAGGGAAAGGAAGCCGAAATGCTTCTGTTGCCTCACCGCCGCGTAAAGAGATTTTCTGATAAACCGTTTCCGGTAAAACAGAATCCTTCTTCTCACGGTTTGAGATGAATAACACTGTCTCTTCATCCAGAAAGAGAGGGCTTCTGGCATTTTTAGAACTTGTCAATCGAAACAATGCCGGATTATGGGAAGAATCGTATACATAGATATCGGTATTGTAACCGTTTTTCTCAAGATCTCCTTCACTGACGACAAATGCTGCTTTCTTTGTGGATGGGGAAAGATTGAGATCAGAGAGTTTTCTGATTCTCGCAAAATCATCAATTTCAACTTTTTTCATAAAGGCCTCTTTTCTTTTGATTACTATACCATAAATGCATCTTTGACAAAATGCATAAATAGGGTAAACTGAATACATGCTTACTCAATCCAACATCGAACATGCGGTGAATTCCGCAAATGAAGCATTATACCATCTGACAAATGCTGAGGAGTTTTTGCAAAGCGCAGGTAACTGGGGCATTTTTGACTTGCTGGGAGGAAAAATGATTGCCTCTGTCGCAAAACATACCAAAATGAGCCGGGCAAATGAAGAGATACTTCTCGCAAAACAGCACATTCAGGAGGTTTCCTATTTTCTGAAAGATCAGATTGACTATATCGCAGTGGATCTGAATGTAGAAGGCCTGATGGGTTTTGCGGATACCTTTTTTGATAATTTCATCACGGATATGGTGGTCCAGGGAAGAATCAATGAAGCCAAGATACAAGTGCATGAAGCGATCAGCACCATGGAAGGCATCCTGGATGCTTTAAGCGAAATTGAGGAAGAGGGGATTTGATGGATAGATACCTCTCTTTTTCTCAATATCTGAAAAATACATTTCACAGACGCCTGTATAAAGTTTCCCTAAATGCACATATGACATGTCCTAACAGGGATGGCACATGCGGAGATAGAGGATGCATCTTCTGCAGCGCAGCAGGATCGGGAGATTTTGCGATTTCTTTTAACGGAGAGGCTTTGAAAAGAGAAGATCTTGTTTTTAATCATCAAAAATGTGATGATGGTTTCATTGCCTATTTCCAATCTTTTACCAATACCTATGCACCAATAGAAAAGCTCGAACGGATATACAGGGCAGCCTTGGAAAATGAACTGTTTGCGGGTATCTCGATTGCAACAAGACCCGACTGTATGCAACAGGAAGTCATTGATCTTCTTGTGCATCTGCAGAAAGAATATCCGTCAAAATTTATATGGGTTGAACTGGGATTACAGACTATACATGAAAAGACCGCTTTGTGGATGCGCAGGGGATATCCCTTATCCGTTTTTGATCATTGCACAGACAGACTGCATGAAGCCGGTTTTCCCGTAATTGTGCATGTGATTATCGGTTTGCCGGGTGAGAATGAAGAAATGCTGTATCAGACAATTGAGTATTTAAATTCCAGGCACATTGAAGGCATAAAACTGCAGCTGCTGCACTATCTGAAAGACAGTGATCTCGGTCAAGAGTACCTTGCACATCCTGATCGCTATCATCCTTTGGAAATTGACGAATATATTGATCTTGTATGCGGCTGTATTGCAAGACTGGATCCTTCGATAGTCATCCACAGAATCAGCGGTGATGGAAACAAGGGGGAACTGCTTGCACCGCTTTGGAGCATGGATAAAAGAAATGTGATCAATCAGATCAACCATGCGCTGAAAGAAAAGAACATTGTACAGGGATGCATGATCAAATAGCTTGACGTAAACCTATCTTCAGCATTTACAATATTGACAAGAAGGAGTGTGGAAAAATGAAATTTGAATTACCGAAACTCGGTTTTGGCCTGATGAGATTACCAAGACTGGAAGATGGAACAATTGATGTCGAACAGACAAAAGTGATGGTCGATCATTTTCTGGATGCCGGATTAAAGTATTTCGATACGGCATATGTGTATGAAGGATCTGAAGAAGCGACAAAGAAAGCCCTTGTTGAGCGCTATCCGAGAGAATCCTATTATCTGACATCCAAGCTGAACGCAGGTGATTGGGCCGCAAAAGATGCTGAGAGTGCCAAGAAAGAACTTGAGATTTCTCTTGAAAGGACAGGCGCAGGTTATTTTGACTTCTATCTGCTGCATGCCTTAAGCAAGAATAACATCGGCAATTATGATAAATACGGCATCTGGGATTTTGTCAAAGAGGCTAAGGAAAAGGGCCTTGTGAAACATTATGGTTTTTCTTTCCATGATCAGCCGGAAGTACTGGACGAGATTCTGACAAATCATCCTGATGTAGAGTTTGTCCAGCTGCAGATCAACTATGCCGACTGGGATAATCCTGCAGTCAACTCCAGAAAGTGTTATGAAGTATGTGTCAAACACGGCAAGCAGGTTGTTGTCATGGAGCCGATCAAGGGCGGCACACTCGCAAATCCGCCGAAACAGATCCGTGAAATTTTTGAAAAAGCCGATCCTGATGCTTCAGTTGCTTCCTGGGCAGTCAGATTTGCGGCAAGCTTGGAAAATGTCATGGTTGTTTTATCCGGCATGAGCAATATTGCCCAGATGGATGACAATATTTCCTATATGAAGGATTTCAAACCGTTTGATGCGCAGGAACAGGCTGTTATTGAACAGGCGCAGGAAATCTTACGGTCTATTGAACAGATTCCATGTACAGGCTGTCATTACTGCACAGGCGGCTGTCCGATGCAGATCAAGATACCGGACATCTTTACTGCGATGAACCAGAAGCTGATCTTCAATAATATGGACGGTGCTTCAAGAAGATATGCAAATGCGACTAAAGACGGTGGGCTTGCATCCAGCTGTATCCATTGCCTGCAATGTGAAGATGCATGTCCGCAGCACATCGAAATTACAAGCTGGCTTGAAAAAGCAGCAGAAGTATTTGAATAGAAAGAAGGTAATATGAAAACACTTTATCTGGAATGCAAAATGGGTGCAGCCGGCGATATGCTGATGGGTGCATTGAGCGAACTGGTTGATCAGACTGCATTTCTTGACAAGATGAATGCCATCGGTCTGCATGATGTTCTGGTTGAAAAGGAAGAAAGTGTTAAATGCGGCATACATGGCTCGCATATGAAAGTCACGGTTCACGGTGAAGAAGAGGAAAGCGAAGACATCCATGAACATCATCACCATGAGCATGAAGATCATGATCACCATCATCACCACCATCATACCCATATGCATGACATCGAAGACATCATCAACGGTCTTTCTGTTTCAGACAAAGTGAAAGAAGATGCATTAGCTGTGTATAGATCCATTGCAGAGGCAGAAAGCCATGCGCATGGCATGGAGGTATCCGAAATCCATTTCCATGAAGTCGGAACAATGGATGCTATTGCGGATGTCGTGGGAGTTTGCCTGCTGATGGAAATGATCGGCGCAGAAAGAATCTATGCTTCACCTGTAGCAGTCGGTAATGGCATGGTCAGATGTGCACATGGAATCCTTCCCGTGCCTGCTCCGGCAACTGCATACCTGTTACAGGGAATTCCTTCCTATGCCGGCAGAATGGAAGGGGAATTATGCACACCGACAGGAGCCGCCTTGTTAAAACATTTTGTTCAATCTTTTGAAGGCATGCCGACAATGGTCACCGAGAAAATCGGCTATGGCATGGGCAAGAAGGATTTTGAGGCTGCAAACTGTATCAGGGCTTTCCTTGGCGAAGCGGAAGATGACGGGGAAATTGTTGAACTGGTTTGCAATATCGATGATCTTTCTGCAGAAAACATCGGTTATGCGGTTGATATTCTGTTTGCAGAAGGGGCATTGGATGTTTATACAACATCCGTCCATATGAAGAAGAACCGTCCCGGAATTCTCTTTACCTGCATGTGCAAGACAAGCGATAAGGAAAAGATGATCGCTTTAATCTTCAAACATACGACAACTATCGGCATTCGTGAATATACATGCAGAAGACATGCGCTGAAGAGATCTTTCAGAACAGTGGAGAATGATTTAGGCAAAGTGACGGTAAAAAGGTCTGAAGGGTTCGGAACCGTCAGAGAAAAGCTTGAATTTGAGGATCTTGCCAGAATTGCCAAAGAAAGTGATATGAGTCTGGAAGATGTCAGGAGTGCATTCGAAAAGCTGAAGTAAAATGATTGAAAACAGGATAAGCTAACAAATCCTGTTTTTTTCGCGGGATTCAATATTTTTCTTTATTTTATGTAAGCGTTTGTAGTATTATTTTTATATATAAATCTTTATTCATAGATAATCAGGAGGAGAAAATGAAAAAGATCACGTATGAAGTAATGAATCCACTTGGGATTCACGCTCGTCCGGCCGCTTTCGTGGCACAGGCTTGTGTTGCTTTGCCTTCACAGATTGTTATTAAGTGTGGAGATAAAATAGCAAACGGCACAAATGTTCTTCAGATTCTCGCATTAGATGCAAAACAGGGTTCTGTTCTTGAAATCAGTGCTGACGGTGGCGATGAAGATGCAGCATTGGCTACAATTAAAGATGAACTCGACCACAGACTGAAGACATACAAAGAAGTAAAAGTTCTGAAAGTCGCATTCTTCGGCGCAAAAGATTATGACCGTATTTTCTTCAGCGAACTTGCAAGAGATGTTGGTGAAGGTGCTTACAACTGTGATATCAAATACTTCAGCACACGTCTTACACCTGAAACTGCAGGACTGGCAAAAGGATTTGATGCAGTATGTATCTTCGTAAATGACGAATGCCCGAGAAGTGCTGTTGAAACACTGCATGATTGCGGCGTTAAGCTCATTCTGCTCCGTTGCGCAGGCTTCAACAACGTAGACCTGCAGGCTGCAAAAGAATGCGGTATCAAGGTTGTACGCGTTCCTGCATATTCTCCATACGCAGTAGCTGAACATGCAATGACATTGATCCTGACATGTAACAGACGTATGCACAAGGCTGTCAACAAAGTGAAGGACAATAACTTCGCATTGAGCGGACTGCTCGGTGTTGACCTCCATAATAAAGTTGCCGGCATCATGGGTACAGGTAAGATCGGCCAGTGCATGGCTCGTATCTGCAAAGGCTTCGGCATGACAGTTATCGGCTGGGATGCATATCCAAATCAGAGCCTTGTTGATGAAGGCTTGCTGACATATGTTGAAAAGGATGAATTATTAGCGAAAGCAGATCTGATCTCTCTGCATGCACCGCTTATCATGGGTCCTAACGGCACATATCACATGATCGATGCGGATGCTATCGCAAAGATGAAAGATACAGCAATGCTCGTTAATACAGCTCGTGGCGGATTGATCGACACAGAAGCACTCATCGAAGCTTTGAAAAAGGGCAAGTTCCATGCAGTAGGTCTTGACGTATATGAAGGCGAAGACGCTAACGTTTACACAGACCATTCTGATGACTTCCTCGTGAATGACATCACTGCAAGACTGCTGATGTTCCCGAATGTTGTACTGACATCTCATCAGGCATTCTTCACAAGAGAAGCATTACAGGCTATCGCTTCCGTTACTCTTGAGAATGCACGTAACTTCAATGAAGGTGCAGATCTCGGCGTAGCTGAATGCAAATAATTTGAATGAACAGGCGGTTATACCGCCTTTTCTTTTTGCGCAAAACAATGTATCATAATACATAGTTGAATGCGGAGAATCCCATGCCTGTACTGGAAAGAATCGATGGAAATAATAAGGAATATATCTATCAGCTGATAGACATTTACAATTGTGACTCTGTTATTGCCGAAACAGATAAAGAGAACATGTATGCGATATACTGTGGCGGATGTGATGATTATGTCGGCTTTTGTACATGGAAAATCAGCGACGGCATATGCGTACCGTATATCCTGATTGAAAAAAACCGCAGGAAGGTACATTACGGAACATATACTTTTCAGAAGATCAAAGAAATCATACGGAAGGAAGGATGTCATATTTGCAGAGTCAGGCTGAGCGATGAAACAGCGATATCCTTTGCCAAAGCATGCGGTTTTCAAAATACCGATGAAGAAACAGTGTATCAATTAACCATATAAGAAAAGAGGAAAAATCATGCCAGAAGAAATGATGCAGGAAGAACAGATTACCAGAGCAGGAACTTCAACATCCACTGCCAAAAAGAAAACTTCTACAACTACCGCAAAAAAGAAAACAACGACTTCCTCGTCTAAGAAAACAGGAACAACAAGTGCAAAGAAGAAGACAACGACTACCGCAAAGAAAAAAACATCAACTTCTTCCTCGACAACACTGAAATTGTCCGCAAAGGAAAAGAAGCTGGTGCAGAATTACCGCAAATGCAATGCTTTGGAAAAACAGCTGATCGAAGTGATTACGGAAAAAGCTGCCGGCGGATTGAATCTGTCATTTCTTTCAACTTTACTGAAAGACTGATGAGCAATAGAATAAAAGCCACCGTCGTGATGGCTTTTATCTTTTAAGGCCTGCGTTCTATGGGAAAATCGCTCTGTTTCCTAAATATGTTACTGTTTATTCAGATGGGGAAATGACATCTTTTCAGGTTCATACAGGAGGCCAGAACAGCTTTCATCAGCTTAACCTGTATAGACAGGTGCAGTCACAGCGGGGAAATTGCTGTGAGAATTACGGGGGATGTTGTGTATATTGTTGCTATCCCGATTCCTTGCAACAATATCCACGGAAGGAAACAACAGAATCGGACGGGATTCTGAACAAGCAGGATAAGGCAATGCCTTCAGTTAGGAGGTATACAAATAAAGTAATCTGCGGTCGGACCGATTACTGTGGCTGGAAAACGACCTTCTCTGCGATAATGGAGACATGATACGGATCGTTTTTATCCTGTATCGGATCTGACTGAAGTCGTCCGCGTACACATACGAACATCCCCGGTTGAGACACTTGTCTGCATTCTTCCGCAATTCCGCGCCAGATATATACTTTGAAGAGGTTTTTTCTGCCGGAGCCATCGGGATTACGGAAGGGTGCATCTGTCTCTACAATCATGTATGGATGGTTTTTATCCCCGGAAGGGCTGTTGGGATAATCAACCACCTTTCCTACAATGACACAACTGCTTAGCATTTTGTTTCCTCCTTGCAGATATAGTTTTACAGGAAAAGAATGTATTACGCAAAGAAGGAAAAATGCTGTTTCATTATGTATACTACGATTATCTCTGGCTCATAATCGTCTTTTTGTCCGAAAAATAGCAACTATCATAGGTTTAGAAGGAGTTTTCATATGATTTTGACAAATGAAGAAATACGTGCAATCTGTTATTACGAAGGAGATGTGGAAGAGTCCGATGATCCCTTTTGGTCGGATAGGAAAGCGTATGTTACTTTGAATGCCATATTGTTTGACGGGTTGGATACGGAAGTTGCCAGAAGCAATGAAGGAAGATTTCTGAATCCTGCATTTTTGGAGGATGATGAAAGACTTCTTAACGTATATAAAAATCTGTTATCGGTCTTTCACAAGTCCTTTTCGGAAAAGGAACAAACGGTTTATCGTGTTGAACGTCTTGCCGATATGGAATCGTTCATGCAGAAGGGCATGTGGACCTCTTTTATTTCTACCTCCAAGGCAGGCTTTCTGAAGTCCTATCAGGACAAAAAAGATCTTGTCTTAATGAAGATCAAACTGAAAAAAGGTACGCCTTGTGCGGACTTCGGCAAGCTTCTGCATCACTATCTGAAAGAAGAGGAAGCAGAAATCCTTTTGCCGCCGTTTCTTCCGATTCAAGTGCAGGATCGAGTGCCTTCAAAAGAAGAGATGGAAATCAGGGACAGGTATGGAAATCCACCGGCATTGTTTCTTGATATTGATGTTGAAGACAAGTATTCAGAAATCACATATGATGAATATGAAATCGACAGGGAGAAATGCAAAAGGCTGTATGATTGTCTGAACTGCCATAAGCCGATTTTGGAAAAAGATATTGAAGAATACATACACTTCAAGCACAACATACAAAAAAGAGTAAATCAGTTCTGCAGATAGAACAGGGAATTTACTCTTTTTTCATCTTCTCTGAGATTATTGTATGCAGCATTGCGATAAATCCGCATGCCTTCTTCATTGTTGTTTTCCTCATCCTGGAAGAAGTAGTTTCCTTCAGTGTCTATGCATCCCATCGTTGTGATGACGGGCACTTCATTGTACAGCGTTGCAAGGAATTTTTGATAATCCGTCTGTTTGAGATTTGCGACTTCACTTAATAACACGGATAGGTAGTTGACGGAGATCCGATCAATCCATGCTTCGGGAATATCATAATTTGCCCAAAGGACAAAACGTGTGATATAGCGCAACTGTGCTTTTTCATCTTCCATTTCGGATATTTTTTCCTGCATGACTTCGGAATAAAAGCCGTTTTCGATAAAAGGCTGATGATCGCCGAACATCAGGACGATGGTTGGCTCTTGCCGGTTGGCAAAGTAGTCAATCAATACCTTGAAGGCATCATCCGTCCTTTTGATCAAAGAGAGATACTGGTTTGTTTCGGGATAATTGCCCTCTAAACCTTCCAGCCAAACCTCCTGTTTGAAGTTGGCATATTCCTTTTCATAAGAGGAATGGTTTTGCATTGTGATGTTGAAGAGAAAGAACGGTTTATCCGGATCTCTTTCCTCATAAAGCCGTTTGATGTATTCAAAATCATAAGCATCGCTGACAAACCTTCTCAGCTTGACTGGGGAAGCAAGATCTTCAATTGTGATGAAATCCTCGAAACCCATATTTTCATAAACACTTACACGATTCCAGGAGCTCTGGTAATAGGGGTGAAAAGAGAGGGCACTGTAATCCTGTGCATGCACGGTGGAAACAAGGGAAGGCTGGGTATGATCCACATACAGCTGATAGGCATTTGAACCGATCGGAAGGAATGCCATCGGGTTTCCCGTAAGGAATTCATATTCGGTATTGCTGGTGCCTGTGCCGATGGTAGATACATAAGCATTTCCTTCAATGACATTTTCCATATTCTTCATACTGTCAATGTAAGGCATATAGGGAATGTTTGTCTGAAAATCTCCGATGACGGACAGGTCGGAAAAGCTTTCATTCATGATCACGATGATATTTGGCTGTGCAGGAAGATTTTCCGGTTTTTCCTGCAGAATGGATGCATCGGGATCGATATAATCTTCAACTTCCTGTGCCAAAGTGGAAGGGTCATAGGAAGAGGGCTGTTTGAGCGACATGTATTTTGTATTGACCACAAACTCTGCGACTGCACCTTTCTGCTCATAACCTCTTGTCTGGTTAAAGAAATCAGGTGTTGCCCCGAACTCCCTTGCAAAGATGTCTGTCATGTAGAAGGTGCCGCTGACAGCGGTAAATACAACAAGACAAAGAATGCGTAATACGATAATGTGCTTTTCTTTGTGTTTTTCATGCACATTGATCGCAAGCAGGATTGCAAGAAGCAAAACGGAAAGGGAGAAAAGGATTTCACATGTAATGGAAAATTGGAATGTTCCTGCAACATTGGCAGCAGTCTTAATACTTCCGAAATCCCAGGGGAGTAATGGACTGCCCTTATACAGTTTGACATACATATTGGCAATGCCGAAAGCGGTAAAGACGGTGCTCGAGAAAATCAATGAGATTTTCAATGATCCAAGACATGCATAAACAAGTACATACAACAGTAAATAGATCATGTAATTCATGAAGATATTGCCCTTGATTGCAATCTCCCATAACAGGTTTGTATTCAATGCTTCAACTGCCGTTTCAATAAAAAGCGGTATCAGCAGGAATATGCATACGTTGTAGAGTATTTGCAGCCATTTCTTTTCCTTCAGCTGAAAGAAGGAAAGCACGATATTCAGTCCAAGGCATACAGCCGTCATGTATAGGATGATTGTTCCATGTTCTTCGTTTGCCGCAAAAGTATTGCGGAAATGTAAACAGAGGAATATCATTCCGAGAACAGGGATCAGTTTTAATAAAAGTGTTTTTTTTGTTTTATTTCTTTCCATAGGCAAAATTATACCGTTCTTTTATTTAAAAGAAACAAAAAAAACATTAAAATATACATGTTAAGGAGCAAATTATGTTAGAAATAGGTACAACAGCACCGGATTTTACATTGCCGGACCAGGATGGAAACCCGCATACATTATCTGAATATCGCGGTAAGAAGGTCATTCTTTATTTTTATCCCAAGGACAATACAGCCGGATGCACAAAGCAGGCATGCGGTTTCCGTGACCGTTATCCCCAAATCAAGGAAAAGGGAGCCGTTGTCTTAGGCATCTCGAAGGATTCTGTCAAATCCCATAAAAATTTTGAACAGAAACAGGAGCTTCCTTTTACAATACTGTCCGATGAAGAGGCAAAAGTCATTACCATGTATGATGCCTGGAAGGAAAAATCCATGTATGGCAGAAAATACATGGGGACGGAAAGAACGACATACCTGATTGATGAAGAAGGCATTATTGTAAAAGCCTATGGGAAAGTCAAAGCTGCGGATAATCCCCAACAGATGTTAGAGGATCTGGGATGATTATCCTGCTTTCTCCCACCAAAAACATGGTTGAGGCAAATGATGATTTTGCCTACAGGGATATGCCTGTCTATTTGCATGAGGCAGAAAAACTGAAAGAGATGCTTCTGTCTTTAAATGATGCCGAACTGAAATCTGTCTGGAAGTGCAGTGATAAGCTGTTTTTGGAAAACAAGGAAAAGCTTTTGCATATGGATTTGAAAAATCATCTGAGTCCGGCGCTGTTTGCGTATCATGGCTTAGCTTTTCAACATATGACACCCGGTGCATTCACGTATGATGAACTGGAATATGTGCAGAAACATTTGCGGATTCTGAGCGGGTTCTATGGCGTTGTAAAACCGTTTGACGGTATTGTTTCCTATCGTCTGGAAATGGGAGCTTCCATTCCGGATATCGGAAACCTGTATGGTTTTTGGAAGGAACGTATCTATGAGGCATGCAATGATTCTGTTTTCATTAATCTTGCCTCAAAGGAATACAGTGATGCGGTTAAGCCGTATCTGAAGGATACGGATCGGATGATTACCTGTTATTTCATGGAAAGAAAAAATGATAAATTGATCCAGAAAGGTACAAAAGCAAAAATGGCAAGAGGTTCCATGGTTTACTGGATGGCACATCATCATGTAGAAAATCCCGAAGAGCTGAAAAATTTTAATGAAGGCTATCGTTTCAGTCCGTCTGATTCTGACGAGCAGGCATATGTCTTCCTTGAAACAAAATTATAGATTATAATAGGAATGCAGTGAGCCAGTGTTTCCAACCGTTGATAAAGGCACGTAGGCTCACTGCATTTTTTGATTTCCCAATGAAACAAATTCAGTCCGTCCGATTGTTTTACGGAATGATTTCCTTTATGATTTTAGACAAGAAATCAATGGTACAGGGGAGAAAGATATGACAGGAATAAAGATAGAAGATATTCAGAAAATCCGCTATTGCGGCAATTTGCAGTTTTCAAAAGACGGAAAGCATATTGCGTATACACTTGTGATACCCGATAAAAAGGAAAATAACTATGGTTATGACATATGCGTTTACAATACGAAGACAAAAGAAAACAAGCGGCTGACATATGACGGCAAAAACTTCTTTCACGTATGGGAAGATGATACAACATTGCTGATTGCAGCGGAAAAGAGTAAAAAAGACAAAGCGGAACCCTTTGAAGAAAAGACGGTTTATTACCGTCTCAGCTTGGATGGCGGAGAGGCTGTTCCTGCTTTTACGATATCTGCCAATGTTAACCAGATCATACCTGCGGGTGATGGAAAATATGTATGCCGGATTCTTACAGACTGGAACGGTTTAACCAAAGAACAGAGAAAACAGGAAAGAGATTATCATGTGCTTGAGGAAGTACCGTTCTGGGGTAACGGCAGAGGGTTTGTATCAGGCAAAAGAAACGGACTGTACCTATTTGATGAGAAGACACAAGTATTAACAAAGATTACAAACAAGTATACAAATGTAGCTGCCGTGACATATCAGGATGGCAAAATTCTTTATACTGCCAGAAGGTACAAAGATATGATCACCATGTATAACGGATTGTTTGTCTATGACATGGTAACGGGAACCACCACAACAATTCTCAGGCAGGGTAAATACGCCATCCGCCAGATTGCGTTTGGCAAGGAAGGCATCTTCTTCAGTGCTACAGATATGAAGAAATGGGGAAACAATGAACTGGATGACATCTTCTATTATGACGGCAAAACGATCGAAAAGCTTTTGGATAATGAATCGCTTGCGATTGGTGATGCACCGATGGCAGATACATTCTTTCTCAGCGGTAAATCCTTTATTGCCAAAAACGAAAAACTGTATTTTATCGCTATGAAAAGATCACAGAATGCGATCTATCAGATTGACACAAAGGGAAAGATGCAGCTGAAAGTTTCCTTCAACGGATCTATCAACGGTTTTGATACAGACGGCAGGACATTTGCATATGTGGAAAATGATGCATCTCATGTGAACAGGGTAATGCTGAAAGGAAAACAGGAGGAAATCATTGCCGACTGGAATGCAGATCTCTTTGCCGATACAGCGACATCCATACCCGAATCTTTCCAATATCATAATCAGAATGGGGATTTGATGGATGGCTGGGTCATCAAGCCGGCTGACTTTGACGAAAAGAAGAAATATCCGGGTATTTTGGAAATCCATGGCGGTCCAAGAGCGGCATATGGCGATATTTACTATCATGAAATGCAGGTTTTATCGGCACAGGGCTATTTTGTCTTTTTTACCAATCCAAGAGGCAGTGAAGGCTATGGGGAGGCATTTGCGGATATCCGCGGGAAATACGGTACTGTCGATTATGAGGATCTGATGTATTTCACCGATCTCATATTGGAAAAATATCCGAATATCGATAAGGATCATCTCGGTGCATGCGGTGGCTCCTATGGCGGATTTATGTGCAACTGGATTGAAGGGCATACCGACCGCTTTAAAGCCATCTGCTCGCAAAGATCCATTTCCAATTGGGTTGCGGATTTCGGAGCAAGTGAAATCGGTGTCACTTTTGATGCAAATGAAATGCAGGCAACCCCATGGAGAGATACGAAAAAAATGTGGGATGCTTCCCCGTTAAAATATGCAGATCAAGCAAAGACACCGATTCTCTTCATTCATTCCCTGCAGGATTACAACTGTCCGATTGATCAGGGCGTGGAAATGTTTACGGCGATGAAATACTTTCATGTACCTTCGAGAATGGTTCTGTTCGAAGGGGAGAATCACAGTCTCTCGCGCAGCGGCAAACCGCAGCACAGGGTCAGAAGACTGCAGGAAATTGTCAGATGGTTTGACATCTATCTGAAAGGAAAAAAGAAATGAAAAATGAATATGAGAAGATGCTGGCAGATATTGCCTGCAAGGTATGGGATAATCCCGAACCCGGTTTTTGCGAATTTGAAAGTGCAAGGATTCAAACCGAATTCCTAAAAGAACAGGGATTTACCGTACAGGAAAATGTTGCCGATACAAGAACCGGTTATATTGCTTCATACGGGACAGGTCATCCGGTAATCGCATTACTTTGTGAATTTGATGCTTTGTACGGTCTTGGACAAAATGCAGATGTCAGCGAGTATTCCCCAAACGGAAAAGAAATGGGGCATGGTTGCGGACATCATCTGTTAGGGACAGGTGTCATAGGTGCAGGTCTTCTTGTCAGGGATTACCTGAAGGACAAAGAAAGCGGAACAGTGATGATCTGCGGCTGTCCTGCAGAAGAAGCCGGATCCGGCAAAGCGTATATGGCAAGAGACGGCATCTTTGATGATGTGGATGTTGCTTTTTCATGGCATCCTTCAAACTTTCATGCCATCGCTACAGGCAGCTCCCAATCCTGTATCCAGTGCTATTTCCGTTTCCATGGCATTGCCAGCCATGCAGCCGGATCTCCGGAACTAGGCAGAAGTGCACTTGATGCAGTGGAACTTATGGACATCGGTGTCAATTACTTGCGTGAGCACATGGAATCCACAGACAGAATTCATTATGCGATTACCAACAGCGGCGGATTGTCTCCCAATGTTGTACAGGCAGAAGCAGAGGTAAAATACCTGATTCGTTCCACCACAAATCCCAAATGCAAAAAACTGTACCACAGAGTCATTGATATCGCAAAAGGGGCTGCCCTGATGACAGGCACAACGATGGATGTCATCTTTGATGAAGGCTTGTCGAATACCGTTGTCAACTTTACTTTGGAGGATATCCTTGATGCCTGCTTTAAGGAGGCAGGTGTTCCGGTGTATACGGAAGAAGATCTTGCCTATGCAAAACGATTCTATGACAGCTATGAACAGCCTGTCACAAGGGATCAGTTACCTGCCTATGTCAAAGACAAGACAAAACTGATGCAGGATATCAAGACTTCTCCGATTTGCAGCTATTATGTAGAGACAAATCATTCGGATGTATGCGAGATGGGAAGTACGGATGTCGGTGATGTCAGCTGGGTTGTTCCTACTACAACACTTAACACCGCATGTTTCTCTTACGGTGCAGGCGCACATTCTTGGCAATGGGTGGCACAGGGAAAATCATCCATAGCCATGAAAGGCATGCTGAAGGCGGCTGAAATACTGGCTATGGCATGTGAAAAAGTGTATGAAGATCCTTCCATCATTACAAAGGCAAAAGAAGAATTTAAAGAAAGACTGGATGGGGAAACATACGAATGCATGATTCCCGATGGTATTGCACCGCATGTGCTGTAGTGTAGAAGTGTATATAATGCCAAGAACACAAGATTGCGATATAATGGTTAACAGGATATAGGGAGGGTTTTATGCCGAAGAATAAAAAAGATTTAGAACCGGTTTTACTGGAAGATATTACAAAATACATCATTCCTGCAAGTCTTCAGTACAGTCCGGATGGAAAACTGCTGGCTTTCCATGCCTTAAGAAGCGATGTAGAGAAGAACTGTTATAAAAAAGATGTCTATCTGATCAAAGACGGCAAAACGGTCCAGATGACTTACTCCGTTGATGCGGGTTTTCTGTTCTTCGATGATAATGCGACAATGATTCTTTCCAGAAAAGCGGAAGACGAAAAGCCTTTTACAACAACATTATTCAAATTGAATGTGAATGGCGGTGAAGCAAAACCATGGATTACGCTTCCGTTTCCGTTAAGACAGATGAAGAAAGTGACTGAAGGTGTATATGCAGCTGTCGGCATGATTGATGCAAATGATCCGGATTTCTATCTGGATACCGATGAAGTCAGAAAAGAGAAGACGGAAAAGAAGGAAAAGGATAAGGATTATACCGTTGTTGATGAGGTTCCGTACTGGTTTAACGGTGCAGGCTTTACAAACAAAATGAGATCCGCACTCTTTATCGTTGATGTTCGTGATGGCTTCAATGTCAAACGCATCACAGCGCCAAAGTTCAGTGTTTCCTCATTTGTTTGTGAAGGAACAACTGTCTATTATGCAGGCAACGTGCTTGAAAGAAGCGAGACGATGTATGAAAAGCTGTATGCATATGATATTGAAACAAAGAAAGTTACGACAATCTTCGGCAAAGAAATGTACTCTTTCGGCAAGCTGTTTGTGATAGATGGACAACTGTTTGCAGAAGCAAGCGACATGAAGAAATACGGATGCAATGAAACAAAAAACATCTGCAAAATTTCCAAAAACAAGGTTGAAACGGTCTATGTTCCGGAAGTTGCATTATATACAAGTGTTGCCGGTGATACGGTTCACGGCGGTGGTGAGGGTTTCTATTGCGATGGCAAATCCTTTATCACTTTAGCAACCGTGGAAGATCATAATGCGCTTTATTCCTTTGACAAGGATATGAACCGTACGGTGGTCTGGGAGAATCCGGGCATGGCAGCTTTTATCGCTGTCAGCGATAAAAAGATCGCCATGTGCTATCAGGACTGGAACCATGTTGCCGAGATTTATGAGATGGACCGTGAAGGAAACCATTTCAAAAAGATCACATCCCTGAATGACAAAGCGCTTGAAGGTAAGTACATAGCCAAGCCGAAAGCATTGAAATACACTTCTCATGGGGAAGCATTAAAGGGATGGGTATTATTGCCGGACAACTTTGATAAAGAAAAGAAATATCCTGCCGTATTTGATATTCATGGCGGACCGAGAACGGTTTATGGAGAAACATTTTTCCATGAAATGCAGTTATGGGCAGCAAAGGGATATATTGTCTTCTTCACCAATATCCGCGGTTCCGACGGAAGAGGCGATGCATTTGCGGATATCCGTGACCAGTATGGCTATGTCGATTATGACAACCTGATGGATTTCACGGATGCCGTATTAAAGAAATATCCATGTATCGATGAAGCCCGAATCTGTGAGACCGGCGGTTCCTATGGCGGATTCATGACAAACTGGATCATTACCCATACCGACCGTTTCTGCTGTGCAGCCAGCCAGCGTTCCATCTCCAACTGGATTTCAATGAGCTTTATAAGCGATATCGGTAATTTCTTCGGGCCTGATCAGTGCGGTGGTAACGGACTGTTCGGACAGGAGAATACCGAAAAGCTCTGGGATCATTCTCCATTAAAATATGCAGAAAACTGCAAGACACCGACATTGTTCATTCACAGTGATGAAGACTACCGTTGT
Source organism: uncultured Erysipelotrichaceae bacterium (assembly GCA_902766005.1). Classification (GTDB taxonomy): domain Bacteria; phylum Bacillota_I; class Bacilli_A; order Erysipelotrichales; family Erysipelotrichaceae; genus Bulleidia. The sequence goes on from CACXCB010000193.1 coordinate 18,697, forward strand.
CCGCTTCCGGAAGGCATGCAGATGATGCAGGCTCTTGCGGTAAGAAACATCGAGACAAGAATGGTCATCTTCCATGGTGAGAATCATGAGCTGTCAAGAAGCGGCAAGCCGCAACATAGATTGCGCAGACTGCAGGAGATTACAGACTGGTTTGAGGCACACGCCAAAGCATGAGGAAAATGAAGAACAGGATTTTCATTCCTGTTCTTTTTTGCTAGACTAATAGATATTCGGAGGGAAAAATGATCAAAGCTGTCTTTTTTGATATTGACGGAACGTTGATATCCATGAAAACAAGAAAACTATTGCCTTCAACCCTGGATACTTTATACAAATTAAAGGATAACGGAATCAGACTTTTCATATCTTCCGGAAGACCGCCGATTCAGCTTCCGCTTTTAGGAGAGGATTTTAATGCATTTCCATGGGATGGATGGATTCTTTTAAACGGCCAATACTGCATGGATGCAGAGAAAAATGTTTATCGGGATCATCCGATTCCGAAAGAAGCATTAACGGATTTGATTCCGTGGATCAAGGAAACAGCAGACTATGCATGTACTTTCAATGAACTCGATTACAGCTATGATCTTCGTTTTAATCAGGGCATGTATGAATATCTGCATTCGATCGGAAAAGAAGATCAGATGACCAAGGTGGATGATCCCGAAAGGTGTTTTACGCATCCGACATATCAGATCTGTCCGTATTTTGGCGCGGAAAGGGATGCGGAATTCCTGCAGCATGCCAAAGGCTTAAAGAGTGCAAGATGGAATCCGAATTTTGCCGATATTATTCCTGCAGATGGCGGCAAGCCTGTCGGCATGAAAGTCACACTGGAAAGATACGGTATCCAAAGAGAAGAATGCATGGCATTCGGAGATGGCGGCAATGATATCACGATGCTGGAATATGCAGGGATCGGTGTTGCGATGGGCAATGCGGCAGATGATGTAAAAAAACATGCAGACTTTGTGACCTTGGATTGTGAACAAGATGGCATTACATACGCTATCCAACATTTGCATATTCTTGGCTAAACCTGACTTTTACGTGATATAATCATATTTGTGATTAATTTGGAGGAATAAATGCGGATTTTTAGTTTTGGTTTTTTCTTGCTTGCAGGATGGTTTGCAGGCATGCTTCTGATGAGTTCTGCCGCAAAAAACTTTGAGGATTATCGCAAAGAACATCTTGGCGCTTCTTTATTGCAGGGGATTCTGTGGCTGTTGGTTTTGGCAGGATGCATCGCCATTGTTTATGTATTTGTAGACAGCGGATTTATCGGGCTGATGTTAGGCTTGGTATTTGCGTTCTTTTCCGCCTTTGATCTTTTCAAGGTGACAGAGAAGAAGGCTCAGGAAATCGGTGTCAAAGCAAGAGCTGAAGAAGAAGTAAAGAAACAGAAGGAAGAAGCTAAACGAGCAGAGAAAATGGCACAAGAAGAAAGGAAAAAGGCTTATAAACAGGCTCTTGCAGAGTCGAAAGTCTCTAAGAATAATGCAGAATGAAAACCAGTAAAATTATTTCAGTCATATTATGCCTGGGTATGCTGGCTGCTTGCAGCAAGCCTGAAGAATCCGTATCTTCCGTTGTTGAAGAAACACCGGAACCGGAAAAGTTCAGTGTCTGGGCAGTTGCACCGGAACTCGAATTTGACAATGTCAAACCCGTGGAAGCCTATCCATATGCTACCGTATTGTACAGTACGACCAGAGGCGGGGAACAGATGCTTGTTCTTGACAGTGCCAAAGAAGGGTACGGAAGCCAATGGAACGGCGGTAAGTATACGCCCAATGCGGTTATAGTCGATATCCATGGCATGCAGGGCATCTATGATTTCTACGGAAATGAATTATATCCTTCAACAATCCGCATTAATACGACTTTGTTTTCTCAGGGAATCACCTCGGGATTATGGCTGCATACGGACAGCGGTTCTTCCGAATTTGTGATCGGGGCATCTGATACTGCTACCTCTACCGCATATATCTTCTCCAATGATTTTACAAGCGTTACGGAAGCAGGCATCAATGAATTTGTCAATGAACCGATTAACACAAATCAGATTACCGCAAAACTGGCCATTCAAAACGGTACGCTTGGCGTATTGTACAGGGTAAGGGATGACAGCGGCAATCTGACTGCAGAACAGGGCTTTGATATTTATGATGGGACCAAGCTTCCAAGTGGCGCAGTTGTACCGATCATTGACGGACAGTTTACAGAAACCGGATATGCGATTATTGATGCAAACGGAAATTATGTATCTACTGTAAACCAGAGCCGTGGAAAATACATTGAAGGCACATATATCAACGGATATTATCAGGTAGCTGATGAAACACAGACATCCTTTGTACAGGCATCCAACGGGGGCCAGATTTCTCTGGATTACCATGGACTGGGATATTTCTCCGAGGGATATGCACCTGTTAAGAAATATGGCAAATGGGGCTATATCAATGCCGAAGGAAAAGAAGTATCCGACTTTATCTTTGATCAGGCAGAACCTGTATATCAAGGCAGAGCCTACGTGCAAAGAGGCGATAAATGGGGTGTGCTGAACCTGCAGGGAACACTTGGCTCCAATGAACAGGTCACTTTGACCAATTGTTACGGCACTGAGGAAAGTGATCCAATCGGCTCGATCACCGTCAATGTCAGCGGCCTTAATTTCAGGGACAACCCGGGAACCGGCGGATCCATGATCGGCATTGCGATGGAAGGATCTTCCTATCCGGTTTATGAAGTGAAAAAAGATGACAGTTATACATGGTATCGCATCGATACATCTTGGTGGCTTGCTGATAACGGTTCATGGCTGACCTATAATCAAAACGGGTAAATGAGTTACTCGTTTTTTCTTTCACAAATCTTAATTATTCTTAAGTTGAACATGGATTATCAAGGTGATAACATTATCATACATGGGGGAATACGAATGAAAAAAACAAATAAAATTACAGTTTCGATTGTTGCAATCGTGCTTGTTGCGGCTATATTGATCGGATATTTTCTTTTGCATGATAATGGCGGCGCAGCTGCCGGGGAAGGTGCTTATGTGGAAAAGGTTTCTGTCATTACCGGAGGAGGCATGGTTTATGCTGACAGGTATTCCGGTGTTGTCGAATCACAGGAAACCCTGGAAATCAAAAAAGATTCCAACAGGCCGATTGAAGAATTATACGTCGAAGTAGGTGAATCTGTTATCATCGGATCACCTTTATTCAAATACGATGTCACAGAAGCACAAAATAACATTGCTTCTACAAATCTGGAAATTGAAGGCACCAATAATGAAATTGCCGCATTGAATGCCGAAATCGGTGAACTTGCAAGCGACAGAAACAAAGCCAGTGCAGATGAGAAACTCGATTACACCACACAGATTCAGTCAAAGCAGATGGCGATCAGACAAAGTGAAATCGAGCTTCAGCAAAAGAAAAAGGATTTGGAAAAGTATCAGAAGGAAATTGATAATGCGGTAGTCACATCCACAATCAGCGGTATTGTCAAATCCATCAGTGAAAACGGATATGACAATTACGGAAATGAGCTTCCGTATATTGCCATTACACAAACCGGAGAATACAGAGTCAAAGGCAAAGTCGATGAAAATTCCGTCGGTGTCATTGTTCCGGGAATGAGCGTGATTATCCGCTCAAGAACTGATGAAACCCAGACTTGGACAGGTACTGTTTCCCATATCGATACCGAACCTGTTACCGACAACAACAATTACTATTCCGATAGCGGTGAAAGATCTTCCAGTTATCCGTTTTATATCACTTTAGATACTGCTGATGGTTTAATGCTCGGACAGCATGTATTGATTGAACCAGATTACGGACAGGGAACTGTCAAAGAAGGCATCTGGCTTGACATGAGCTACATTGTCACAGAAGATGACGGGAATACATACGTATGGGCAGCTAATTCAAGAAATAAGCTGGAAAAGAGAAAAGTAGAACTTGGGGAAATGGATGATGAAACATATACATGTCAGATTCTTTCCGGACTGAGTGAGACTGATATGATTGCATGGCCTGATGAATCTTGTAAAGAAGGCATGCCGGTAATAACATCCGACAGTTTTGCGGAGGATGCGGAATGATACTTGAATTGAAGAATATCGATAAAACATACGGCATGGATCAGGTGACAGTCAATGCATTAAAAAATGTATCTTTTTCTGTTGAAGAAGGAGAATATATTGCTATTATGGGACCGTCCGGATCAGGCAAAACAACCTTAATGAATATCATCGGATGTCTCGATAAACAATATAAAGGTACATATATTCTGGATGGAACGGATGTTACGACATTAGATGAAAACGGATTATCAGAAGTCCGACTGCATAAAATCGGTTTTGTATTTCAGACCTTTCAGCTGCTGGCAGGAGAAACAGCTTTGGAAAATGTTGCATTACCTTTGATTTATGCCAATGTGAAAAAGAAGGAACGCCAGGAAAGAGCTGCCGAAGCATTAAAAAAAGTAGGCCTGGAAGAAAGAACTTCCTTTTTGCCTGCACAGTTATCAGGCGGCCAGAAACAGCGTGTCGCTATTGCAAGGGCAATGATCAATCAGCCGAGAATCCTTCTTGCCGATGAACCTACCGGTGCACTGGATCAGGCTTCCGGAAGACAGGTAATGGAATTATTTAAGCAGTTAAATGATGAAGGTGTAACAATCATTATGATTACACATGATGCAAAGGTTGCATCCAATGCAAAAAGAGTACTCCACATCATTGATGGAGAAATATCAGAAGGAGCGTTCAAAGCATGAAAACAGGAAAGAAAATATTGATTTCGGTGATTTGTGCTGCTCTTGTGATTGCAGGAATCATCGGATACAAAATTTATAACGATTCTAAAATTGTCGTAAGTGTAACACCTGTGTCATACATGATGGGCGGATACTATGAAGATCCTTTAACCACATCAGGCATGGTTTACGACATGGAAAACCAGATTGTCGATGTAGACTATCAGAAGATTGTCAATCAGGTTTTTGTCGAAGAAGGTCAGGAAGTCAAGGAAGGAGATCCGTTAGTTGAATATGATATCACTTCTTTAGAACTTTCCCTTGAATTAAAAAAGCTCTCTATTGAATCATTGCAAAATGATATAGAAAAAGCAAAAAGAGACTTAAGGAAACTGAATAATACAACTCCTATGCCGGAGTATACGCCAGAACCTGAGGTAATTCCCGAACCGACACCTGTTCCGGAGAAAAAACCGAAGAAGATCAAAGATGCATGGGATTTTCTCAATGAATTAAAACAGGCAGAGAATTATACGGAAGAAACCGCAGCTCATGTATCATTGAATCAGATGGCATCATGGAAACAGGAAGATGCAACAAACAAAACACCTGCCTCTCCAGAACCGCAGAATGAAGAAGAACCTGTCGAATCACCGACACCTGATCCGCAGAACACGCCTGAACCGCAAAATACACCCGAACCTTCTGAATCTCCGCAACCCGTCACCAAATATCATCTCTCTTTGACCAATTGTGCTACAACAGTCACATATACGGATGATGAAGGCGATCATGAGATGCAGGTTGCAGAGTATGATTTTGAACCTGGAGAAGAAATTGTCGTCAGATATCAGATCGATGATGAAAAAAGAGATAAATTTGGTTACTGGAAGGTTGCCGGTTTAGATTATAAGAATTCTGCATATGGTGAAATTACTTTCACCATGCCGGATCATGATGTTTATATCACTGCAATGTATGACAGATATTACAATGTCACTGTTGAAAACGGCAAAGCCGAACCTTCCAGTGCTACTGAAGGGACGACAATCACGGTTACTTACAATGGTGAGGACGAGTTTAAAGAATGGAAAGCTTCTGACGATAGTGTTAAATTTGCTTATTCTAAGAATCAGCAGACAACATTTGTGATGCCGGGCAAGGATGTTACGATAAAGGCAAAAACCGATAAAGATGACAAAGATCCCAATCCTCCTGCGGGTACAGCAGAAAACCCTTATAAATTCTTAGTCAGTGAAAACGGGTATATTACCGGTGCATTCCTCAATGAATTAAGAGAAAAGGGTGAAGATGTCTATGCTGCAATTTATACTTCATCCGATAATACATGGGAGAAAGCAGAAGAAAAACCATTGACTACATTCTGCAGTTCATCTTTGGTACAGGTGGATGATGCATCCATGTGGAGCATACCGGATCGCATGGTCAGGTTTGATGAAGAGGAGATAGTCGTTGATGATAGCGGATATGAATCTATTGATATTCCGGAAGGCGGATATACCGCAGAACAATTAAAGAGATTGATAGCTTCTACCGAAAGACAGATTGTCAGCCTGGATCTGAGCAAGAGAAAAGCAGAACTGGAATTAAAGGAACTGGAACAGCAGTTATCAGACGGCATTGTTCATGCCAAGAGAAACGGTGTTGTAAAAACCGTGCATTCTCCGGATGATATTCCAAATGACGGTACGCCGTTCCTTGAGGTTGTCAGCGGCAAAGGCATATACATTCAAGGTAGCATTTCAGAATTATTACTGGATCAGGTACAGACCGGACAGCCGGTTTATGCAATGTCCTGGGAAGACGGTAATTCCTATGAAGGGGAAATTGTTGCGATCGATGACTGGCCTTCCAGCAATGATATGTACTTCGGAAACGGAAATCCGAATGTATCCTATTATTCTTTCCGTGCTTATGTAGAAGATGCCGGTACATTAAAGAGCGGCAATTATTTGCAGCTGAATTTTGGCAGCAATCCGGGTACAAGCAACCAGATTGTAATCTCCAATGCATATATCCGTGATGAAAAAGGAAAGAAATATGTCATGAAAGATGACAATGGAAAACTGGTCAAACAATATGTGAAAACCGGTAAAACATACTGGGGCAGCCAGACAGAAATACTGGAAGGCATTACTGCAGAAGATGCTATTGCATTCCCGTATGGTGACGGTGCTAAAGAAGGTGCCAGAACCAAACAAGAGGATGGGGAGGTATACTACTGATGATAGAAAATATCAGATTATCATTTAGAGGTATTCTTTCACATAAAATGCGTTCTTTCCTGACAATGCTCGGTATTATTATCGGTATTGCAGCAATTATTGCCATTGTTTCTACAATCAAAGGCACAAATGAGCAGATCCAGAAGAATCTGATCGGATCCGGTGAGAACAATGTCATTGTCCAAATGGTGCAGGGAGACTGGGAATATGATTATTCACAAGGCATTCCTTCCGGTGTATCTGTTCTCAATGATTCGGATAAAGAAAACCTTATGACTATTGATAATGTCGAAGGTGTATCTTTGTTTCACAGGCGTCAGGAATATGAAGGCGTCTATCATGTAAATGACGGCATAAACGGCGGATATGTTTACGGAATTGATACAGGATATTTTTCCACGGTCGGTTTACAGGTGATGCATGGAAGAGGCATTAGTGAAACAGATCGTGAAAACAGAAGAAAAGTATGCTTGCTGGATTCAATCAGTTCTGAAACTTTGTTTCCGGGTACGGATCCGCTTGGCAAAACAATTGAAATCAGACAGGAACCATTTACTGTTATCGGCATTGTTACGGAAAAAGAAAGCTTTGAACCGGCAATCAATACCATCGAGGATTACTATATGTATCGTCAGGATGCTTCGGGAAGAATCTATATTCCGGATACTTCCTGGCCGATTATCTATCAATATGACGAACCGCAGAATGTTGTGCTTCGTGCAAACAATACAGCTGCTATGACGCAGATCGGCAGAGATGCTGCAAACCTGCTGAATGCAAACATCACTTCTGCAGATTTCCAGTATAAAGCACAGGATTTACTGGAACAGGCAAAAGAAATCCAGCAGTTGTCTCAATCTACCAATACCATGTTAATCTGGATTGCCGGAATATCATTGCTGGTAGGAGGTATCGGTGTCATGAATATCATGCTTGTCAGCGTTACCGAAAGAACCAGCGAAATCGGTTTGAAGAAAGCCATCGGTGCACCGAAAAGGGCAATACTCGGACAGTTTCTGACCGAAGCGGTTGTATTAACTTCAACAGGAGGGCTTCTCGGTGTTATCTCAGGTATCATATTAGCGGAGCTGATATCCAGGTTAAACGGCACGCCGGTAGCGATTTCGATTGAAGCAGCTATATTTGCGGTGGTATTCTCGATGATCATCGGTATTATATTCGGAATCCTTCCGTCTTATAAAGCTGCCAATCTTGATCCGATTGAAGCATTAAGACATGAGTAAAAGGAGTGAATCTCCTTTTTCTTTTTATTGTGAAACTGATATACTTAGTTTCGTGGAGGAACATATGAATCAAAAATACAGTATTTGTTTATTATCTGCATTGCTGTTAACAGGATGCGGTTCATCTTCAGCACCTGCGGCTTCTGCAGAGAGCAGGGAGGACAGCCTGGTCATCGATACGGATGAGGTTACAGCTGAAGATGAAAACCAGACAGGTGAAGAAGATAATTCATCTGAAACGGTAAGTCAGGGACTTCCTTATTATGATGTTTTTACAGATGATCATAAGGTAAATTCAGATATCCTTGATATGTATCATCATTATGTCTATAAGAATGAAAATGATGCCATTCTGTTTTATCTCGATACGCGCAATGGCTTTGATATTCATGTCATTACCTATGATGATTTAGGTGCTAAAGAAGAAGTATATATTGTTGATATGCAGTCTTTGAAAAAGGACGGGGATGGATATGAAGCAGAAGTCATCTATAATCAGGATGGAGCAGATGTATCGGATTATTTTGCCCATATGAATATCAAATTCAGTCTCGGATTTACGGAAGTTGAAGTCAAAAGAGATTATGATGTGCATTATGAATCGGTCAATGTCAGTCTTATTGATGGAGATTATTACTTTCTTGAGCCTTTTGAAAGCCAGGCATATTATGATTTTATGCGCACGGAAGCACTGATCTATTATCGGAAGAAAACAGGCATATGTCCAAGGGATGTTACGCTGGATCTCTATAAGGATCACACCATGAGCATTCATCTGTTTGAGATTGTTGATGATCATACTGCCACATATGCATGGTATACCGTGGACTTTGAAGGAAACGGAACAGATGATATGACCGGTGAGGAAGTTCATTTTTTTGAATGAGAGGGGTAACGATGAATATAGCAGTTTATCTTGGATCATCTTTCGGAAATGATCCGGAAATAAAAAAAGAAACAGAGAAACTCGGCAGATGGATCGGATCAAACGGCCATACGCTTGTATATGGAGGATCGGATTCCGGACTCATGGGTATATTAGCTGAGGGAGTTCTGGCGGAAGAGGGGAAGATATATGGCTTCATGCCTGAATTTCTTGTCAAAAGAAACCGTGCCATGGAAAGCCTTGAAAACTTATACATCACAAAAGACATGTCCGAAAGAAAGAAGAGGATGCTGGAGATGGCAGATGCGTATATAGCCATGCCGGGAGGACCCGGAACACTGGAAGAAATATCAGAAGCGATTTCTTCCGTCAGGCTCGGTTTATATAAAAAGCCATGCATTTTCTTTAACATCAATGGTTATTATGATGCATTATTCATCTATTTTGACAAGATGATGCAAACCGGTTTTGCTGCAGAATATGATTTCAAGCATGTATATAATGCAAAATCATTGGGAGAAATAGAGAGGATATTGAAAACATATGAAATATAAACTTGCTGTATTTGACATGGATGGCACGATCCTGTATACGCTTCAGGATATTGTTGATTCGATGAACCGCGCCTTAAGGAAAAACAATCTTCCCGAAACCACATTAAAAGATATGCGGGTTTATATAGGTAACGGAATCATGAATGAAGTCAGAAGATCTGTTCCGGAAAGTGCTTCGGAAGAAACCATTCAGAAAGTCTTTAGGGATTTTAATGAAGATTATGCTAAACACTGCAGTGATACGACAAAGCCGTATGAGGGTATTTCAGAGCTTCTTAAAGATTTGCGGAATATGGGCATATTGACAGCGGTTGTTTCTAATAAGGGAGATTATGCAGTGCAGGAACTCATGAAACAGTACTTTGAGGGGATCTTTGATGCCGGAGTCGGTGAAAAAGAAGGCATTGAAAGAAAACCTGCACCCGATACGGTATATGCGGTATTGGATGCCTTGAAAATAGACAAAGATGAAGCTGTTTATATCGGGGATTCGGAAGTTGATATTGATACCGCAAAAAATGCCGGCATGGACTGTATCCTTGTTTCCTGGGGATATAGGGACAAGCCGGACATGTATGCCAAAGGTGCTTCACGCATTGTGGATACGATGGATGAATTGAAAGAAGAAATCACAAAGTAAAAAGAGCATCAGCTCTTTTTTTTAGAGATCCGTATGCATATAGATCTGATGATCCAAGGTATACACGGTAAAGCCTGTTTCATCAAACAATGCATATGTGGCAGGATGACCGCCCTTGGGAATGGAAACGGATCCCGGATTCAGATAGAAGATACCGTCTTTGCGGGTAGTAGTAGGAACATGGGTATGGCCGGAAAGGAAGATATCTCCTTCACAAAGAGGAAGATGCTTATCCGGTGTGTAGACATGGCCATGTGTCATAAATACTTTCTTTCCATTGATTTTCAGGATATTGTAGTCGGCAGTAATCGGAAACTGCAATACCATCTGATCGACTTCTGCATCACAATTGCCTCTGACGGCAATGATATCGGAAGTATAGGCATTCATAATGTCAATGACCTTTTTCGGGTCATATTCTGCAGGAAGATCATTTCTTGGGCCATGATAGAGAATATCTCCAAGACAAAGGATATATTCCGGTTTGTGGAATGATACTGCATCAACCATTGCTCTTGCACCGACGCAGGAACCATGTATGTCGGATACGACGAATACTTTTGTTTTGCTCATATGTTTTACCTCGGTTTCATTTTACCATGATTCTTTGGTATAATGACAATACAGAACAGGAGAATTCTATGGAAAAGAAATGCATACTGGTCGGTGTGACTGCCGGCATTGCCGCATATAAAATTTGTTCACTTGTCTCCTCTTTAAAAAAGAAGGGGCATGAAGTGCATGTCCTTATGACAAAGGAAGCGGAGAGTTTTGTCGGACCGCTAACTTTCCAGACACTCAGTGGTCAAAGAGTGATTCAGGATATGTTCAGTGTTGATTTTGTACCTGATGTACATCATATTTCTTTGGCAAAAAAGGCTGATGCCTTTGTGATTGCACCGGCTACAGCCAATGTCATTGCGAAAATATCTCATGGAATCGCTGATGACATGCTGACAACGACATTCTTAGCTGCGCAATGTCCGAAACTCATTGTACCGGCCATGAATACCGCAATGTTGGAGAACCCGATTACACAGAATAATATCAGCAGATGCCGAGAATATGGCATGCATATATTGGAAAGCGATAGCGGTTATCTTGCATGCGGGGATGTAGGCAAAGGAAGAATGCCGGATCCGGATGTGATTGAAGATGCATTAAATGCCATTATTGAAACAGACCGTTTCCTGGAAGGCAAACATGTACTTGTTACAGCGGGGCCGACATGCGAGGATATTGATCCTGTCAGATACATCACCAACCATTCTTCAGGGAAAATGGGTTTTGCTCTTGCAAGACAAGCTAGAAATTTAGGCGCAAAGGTAACACTTGTTTCAGGGAAGACTTCCTTGGCAATACCTGCAGGCATGGATTATATCCCGATTCACAGTGCACAGGATATGGCAGATGCCGTATTATCACGAAGTGATGAACAGGATATCATCATCATGGCTGCAGCCGTTGCAGATTATACGCCTTTAACCACTGCGGAAGAGAAAATCAAAAAGAGTGATGATGATCTCAATATCCCCTTAAAAAGAACAACCGACATTCTTTATAACCTCGGACAGAAGAAAAAGCAGAACCAGGTTCTGATCGGTTTTGCGATGGAAACCGAAAATCTCATGGATAATGCAGCAGAAAAGCTGAAAAAGAAAAATGCCGATTACATCATCGCTAACAGTATCCGTGAAGAAGGTGCAGGATTCGGTGTGGATACAAACTCCGTGACGATTCTTTCACAAAATGAGACAGTGAAACTCGGACTTCTTTCCAAAGAAGATACTGCCAAGGAGATATTGAAATATTGTGCAGGAGGGAAAAGATGAAAGTATTTGATTTGCATGCAGATCTTGCAATTGCGATAGATAAACATCCGGAAGAAAACGGTGTTTTAAAGAAATACTGGCATGATAAGTTTCAACAAGGAGAAGTTGTCTATACTTCTGCAGCTTCGTTCTTCCGTGGCGTGGAATCTTGGGAGGATATGGTCAATACCGTTACACGTGTCAAAAACGATATTGAACAGAGCGGTGCAAAAAGAATCCTTTCCAAGGAGGATCTGAATGAAGAGGAAACGGAAATCACCTATATCATGACCATCGAAGGCATGTGCGGTATCCATGATCATCCTGAAGAAAAAATCGAATGGCTGTATCATATGGGCAACCGTATCGGTTCCTTGGAGTGGAATGATCAGAATGATCTTGCTACAGGTAACAGCGGCGATCCTGGAAGAGGCTTGACGGAAATGGGCAAACAGGCAATCCGAAAGATGAACGAACTCCATATGATTGTGGATGTTTCCCATGCCAATGAAAAGACATTCTGGGATATTCTTGATACTTCTGCATTACCGATTATTGCAACCCATTCCAATGCCAAAGCTAAGTGCTTTGTCGAAAGAAATTTAACCGACCAGCAGATGAGAGCTCTTGCAGACAAAGGGGGCTTGATCGGTATGAATGCATGTGACTCTTTCATTCATGCAGAAAAGGACAAAAGAGATGCTTTGCATTTGGCAGAACATGCAAGATACATTGCCGATCTGGTCGGTGTATCCCATGTTGCCTGCGGATTTGATTTCGGTGCATATTATGCAGAAAAGAAAGACTATGATATCTTCTCGCCGGATCAGACACAGAATTTCATTCAGGGATTGTATGCTGTCGGCTTTACTGAAGAAGAGGTGAGGGATATTGCTTATCGAAATGTCATCAGCTTCCTGAAGGAGTACATGTGAAACAGATTGTTTTAGCTTCACAGAGTCCAAGAAGAAAAGAACTGCTTGAAAAATGCGGATATGCATTTATCACAGAGCCTGCCGATATTGATGAAACAATTCGTGAAGATCAGGATCTTTGCAGGGAAATACAGCGCCTTTCCAAAAGAAAGGCGGAACATATCCTGGAAAAACATCCTGATTGTATTGTGATCGGCAGTGATACGATCGTTGTGGTGGACAACTGTGTTCTTGGAAAGCCGAAGGATCATGCTGATGCCCAAAACATGCTAAGAATGTTATCGGGAAGGGCACATCAGGTTATTACGGGAATCTGTATCATGAGCTCACAGCGTGTATATACCAATGCTGTATCCAGTGATGTCCATTTTGCTTCTCTCAATGATCAGGAAATCCTTGATTATATTGCTACCGGGGAATGTGATGACAAGGCCGGTGCATATGCCATTCAGGGATATGGTTCGAAATTCATCAAAGGCATAGAAGGGGATTATTATTCGATTATGGGATTCCCGCTTCACCTTGTCTATGAAGAACTGAAGAATATTGATTTATATTAACAAGGATAGAGATGTCCTTTCTTTTAAGGTGTAACATGAACTATCTATATACTTTACCAATAACAATTGAGCAGGAAGGAAACAGGGTCAAGGATATTCTTTCCGATGATATCGGCTTATCAAGAAGGGATATTTCCAGGCTTCTTCATGAAAAAGCCATTCTTCTCAATGTAGAGACATGCCCGTTATCATATATTGTAAAAAAAGGGGATCTGCTGCAAATTGATTTTGCCTGTATGCCGGCATTATACGTTTTATTAACTAAAAAACCGGAAGTACTGTATGAAGACGATGATTTATGTATCGTCAACAAGCCATTTGGATTACCTTCCCATGCATCGAAAGAGCATCCTGAAGAGAATATGGGAAAGATCATCAAGGAGTATCTGTGCACCAAAGAACCCGTCAGAACCATAGGCAGACTCGATAAGGATGCTTCGGGAATCATGGTATACGCAAAGAATAAACAGGCTTCTGTAGATTATCAAGATAAGATGCATAAGGAATATACAGCCATCATAGAAGGAAAGCTCAACCAGAAACAGGGAACGATTACCTATGCTTTAGGCAAAGCCAAAGGCAAAAAGGGCAGTTCCTTTACAGAAGACGGGAAGGAATGCATTACCCATTATGAGGTGCTGCAGGAATCTTACGGATACTCTATGTTGAAGGTATGGATCGATACCGGAAGAAAACACCAGATCCGTGCAGGTTTTGCAGAATCAGGTCATCCGTTAGTCGGAGACAGGCTGTATAAGGGCAGTCCGTTTATGGACAGGGTTGCATTACATTGTCAGGCAGTTAGCTGGATTGATCGTAAGACAAAAGAAAAAAAGACAATTCAATGTGAATTGTCTGAAGATATGCAGAAGTTTATCAATGCATATTTTGAATGATTTTATCAAGAACATCCATGGCTGCAGTAGAGTACTTCATGAAAGCATTACTGTATTCATCTGCTCCGCCAAACAAGCCGTCGACAACCATCTTGATCAATAGACAGGGAACATGGTTTCTGTCACAGGTCATAATGATGGCTGCAGCTTCCATTTCACAGATTTCGGCATTGTATTTTTCATGCAATGCTTTTTTTCTTTCGGGATCACCGACGAATTTGTCTGCAGATGCACAGATGACCGGTTTTAATGTCGGCTCGATTTCAATTGCCTTTTTCAATAAATTCCTGTCAGAAGGAATATAGATGGAAGGATACTGAATGTATCTGGCAGGTTCGCAATTGTCTATTTCAGATGTATCAAAATCATAGTGGACAACACTGTCGACAATACATAATCTGGATTTGGAGATATCTTCCGTAAGACCACCGACAACACCGAAATTCAAAATCATATCAACATTGAATTCCGAGATTAATAACTGAGTAGCTGCAGAAGCGGCAATTTCTCCGACACCGGAAGAAATTACATACAGATGAAAGGTTTCCTTTTCATAACATAATATTTTCTGATAATGTCTTTCGACAATTTCATCCGGTTCACCGTATTTGTTTTTTAATGCGTCTATTTCAACGGCAGCAATAATACCTGCATGAATCATACATTACTCCTTATTTTAAATGTTCAAGAATTTCGATAGGCTTTTGAATCGATATAAAGCGATTGTCTTTCTGACAATCCGGATTATATACAGACTGCATTCCATTGATGTGGAAATGTTCAGCAGCTTCCAGGTTTCTTCCAAGATCATCAATGAAAAGGCATTCTCTTGGTGCTGTAGCGGCCTTAGAAAGAGCGTCCTGGTACATCATGGGGCTAGGCTTGTTTGTGCCGAGCTCATAGCTGTATGTAACATTGTCAAAATAATCCAGAATGCCTAAATACGCCAGCTGATGATTGATATACGGCCATGTGTCGGAAATGATACCTAAATAAATATCATTTCTTTTGAGTATTTCCAGCGTTTCTTTAGCTGTTTCAATCAACATCATGTTTTCATCGTTTTTTGTTAAATCTGTCGCAATTTGCAAGGGAAGGGAAGCATCATAATTCAGATGCATACGATCAAGCACATTTTGATAAAAGACTGTGAACCTTTGTATCTGTTCCTCTTCATCCTTCATATAAGGATTTTCTACAAAAGGTTTATATGCCTCAGTAAAAATGTCTTTGGAAATGATACAATCAGGGAAATTCTTTTTAAATGCTCCGGTGAAATACCAGTCCCCGCTGGTCGGCTTAACAAGTGTCCATCCAAGATCAAAAAACACCGCCTTAATCATTCTACTGATTCTCCTGCAACACAAATACCGTACCGTCTTCAAAAGCAAAATTGTTGTCGGAGTCAATGGTATACAAATCCTTGTAGGTTGACTCTTCCAGAACATATTGCAATGTAGACTGGTTAATAATCTTAAAAGTAAACATCACTTCATCAATTTCATTTCTGCAAAGGACTTTGTCATTTTTGATAATATATTTTCCTGAGGGAATATATGATTTGGCAATATCATTGATGAAGGTAAAATTGCCATCGCTGAGGATCAGGCCGAGATTGGGATCCTGAGTCTTCGGGACATAACCTTCGGGAAGATATCTGCCTTCATAAACAGCAACTTCCTCTTTTTTGCATCCGGAAATAAACGGCATCATTAACAATATCAAAAGTAATATGATCTTTTTCATGCCTATCATTATAACAGAAACGATTGTGATCATCTACCTATAAAGAGAAGCAGAAATACTGTTTCCGAAGAGATGAATGTGAAATTTATATTGAAAAATAGTGATATTCTGTTATGATTAATAGGCCAAGCCGCTTTAGTATAGTGGTAATACACAGCAATGGTAATGCTGAGCGGGCAGTTCAATTCTGCCAAGCGGCACCATATCACAAAAAAGTCCAGTATTTACTGGCTTTTTTGATGGTTTCTGAAATGATTTGGGACAATTTTGGGACATTTTTTTTACAAAATCGGATTTTTTCTAAAGCGAATTATTTTACATACAAGCTGATATTGGAAAATCTTTTTTGTAAAAAGAAACAGCATCGAATTTTACTTTTTGAAAATCATAAAGGATAAAGTATTTTACATTGAGAAAAAGCATGTAGATGATAATGTTGAAGCATCTGAAAACTGATTTCCGGATTTATCAGAGAGAATTATGCATACTTTATGGACTTTGATATCATTAAGATCTATCATGATAGCGGACAGATTGAATGAAACAAAATACTGTCTACAGTATTTAATTCCTTGCTGGAAAATGATGTCTTTAAACGAGTACATCCTAAGGAGTATAACCTTTTCCAGGTTGCTGACCTTGCCTGTACGATTAATTTGCAGAACTAAAATCAACAAACCATGCTTTATCAAAATCAGAGCATGCATTTTTCAAAGTTGAATGGATATTGCGAAAAAAACATTAAGGCTATTGAAAAGAAAGCATTGCTAAATTGCTAAGGTAAAGATTTCATACAATTTACTAAAGATAACTGATTTGAACAGGTCTGGATCAAAGTGCAATACTGCACCTGGAACTTAAGACAAGCCTAAATTGTTTCCGATCTGGCAATCTAAAGGACATTGGGGCTTCTGTATGATCCTTTTTGAAATCAGCTTTAGCTTCGAAGTAAAAAATTCAGAATCTATTCTATCAAATTAGAATTTAAGACTGTGATCATGAACAAAAAGAGAAAGACAAATCGATATTTCTGGGGGAAGAATGAGAATCGGAGTTATTCAGGCAAGTTCACAAGCGACTAAAAATAAAATGCTTTATAATGCAGTAACAAAATATGC
>CACXCB010000194.1 GCA_902766005.1 uncultured Erysipelotrichaceae bacterium
GTCTGAGTGACGCGATGGAACGAAACTTTTATACGAAGAATTGAAGTATGAGCCAGGATTTTCTGGCAGCTGAAACAGTATGGAGCTGACACACAAGATTCATTCATGTTTTACAGGATGGGCTGGATGATAAATTCTTAACGGATCAAAGGATGTATACCATTTCAGCCCATATTGGGTTTATGCAAAGTGCTATCTATGATAAGATTTTGTATATGAAATCGTATGGTGGAACTGAGCCTGCGGATGCAATGAAATGTATATTGTTTAGTGCGAGAAATTGAGAATGGCGTTACGAGCTATGGATGACGGTGCATAATCGAGGAGATGAGAATAGGCATGAAAATATTGTTGTTTGGAGTTTCAAACGTAGGGAAAACGACTGTGGGGAAACAATTAGCCGAGCGGCTTGGATATATGTTTTACGATCTTGACGAAGAAATCAAAAAATATATGAATATGACTTTGGAAGAATTTACCAATACATCTGACTTGGAATGGAGGGACCGGAAACGCGGCATAGTGATGAAGCACATCTTGGACTTGAATGAAGAACTTGTATTGGCGGTTACACCGATTTCCTATACTGGTAATATTTCGAGAAGTATTCATGCAAGTGATAGTTTGCTTATAGAACTATATGATTCACCGGAAAATATATTCTCCAGACTCGTCTTCAGCGATGAGAATGATCATGTATATACGGATGACGAATATAAAGAACGTTATAAACAGTATTATCTGAAAATGATTAGTGAAGACCTTGAATGGTATGGAAAGACTTACCGGAGGCTAAAGATTCAGAACAGGGTATATATGAATAATGATTCTCCGGAAAAGGTCGTGGATAAGATACTGGATACAGTTTTGCCGAAGTACAGCAAAGGAAATGCATGATCTATAAATGCCATGAGGGTACTTGTGGGATATTTACAATGCAATTTGGATTAGTTTTTTCTGTTTTAGGATGATTTTCTTCCTGAGGATCTGGCGGACCATGTAAAAAATGCCAAGGACGTTTCGTATGCTGGCAGGAGGTTCCGGTTGCGAAGAACTTATCCGCAGGAATTTCTTCGCATGCCTTGGCACGAGCCAAACCACGAGCCATATTTGCATTGAATTCATCTTTACTCATCTTATCAAGAGGAAGCGGCCTATTTGCTGGAACTTGGCGGACGGAACGGCACTCCTCTCCACAGGATGATCTGCTGGTAAAACATATTATTGGCGTTTGAAAGCGGTGATTCCAAACTGCGCAGAAAACTACTTCTGCTTCCACGTTGATTTCGGGTTCTGCTTTTCAAAGAACCACTTTCCTTGCGTCTATTCAACTACCGTAGTTTATAGCACTCATTCTTTTCGAAAGCTTCTATTTGATTGGGAACTGCTTCTGTTTGCTCCTGGTCAGTTTTTTTTCTGCAGATGAACCTTTTGCTTTCGAAAAGCGACTTTACAGGTGAAAACCGGTTTTCAAGCACAAAAGAAGGGAGGTTAAGCCCGTGGATGAATTTGAAACACTGCTCGTTTCCAGCAAAACAGCGGTGGAGAGATGGCTCAAGGCACGTATCAGCAATCGTGCGGATGCTGAAGATATCCTGCAGGAGACGTGTCTTGCTGCATTCCGGGGCTTTGCAGGACTCCAGAACAAAGCATCCTTCCTTCCGTGGATTCTTGGCATTGCAAGACGAAAATGTGCGGATTGGTACCGCGTTCAGGCGAAGAACCGTACTGTACCTATGGATCACCTGCCGGACCAGCCGGAGACGGCACCTGTGGATTCTGCTGTAGAGGAGACACTGGACAGTCTCCCCGAGAAAGACCGGCAGATGCTTCGTCTGTTCTATCAGGAAAGGCTGTCGCAGAGGCAGATCTCCGATCAGCTGTGTATTCCGGAAGGTACTGTCAAAAGCCGGATGAACGCGGCAAGAACAAGATTCCGGGCCGCATACCCGTATCCGCCCAAAGGAGAAAGTATCATGAAGCATGAAGAAAAAAAGTCTTTACCGAAATATCTGCCAGAGTATTCGATTGTGTGGAAAGAAGAGCCGCCTTTTGCAGTCAGGTGCGAAGAGATGACCGGATGGTTCATTGTTCCGCATATTGGA
>CACXCB010000195.1 GCA_902766005.1 uncultured Erysipelotrichaceae bacterium
CCTCCCTCTACCCAAGGAGTTATATGATCACCTTCCATCTGCTCTATCTCAAAATGCTGCTTGCAGATAGGACAGATGCCTTTCTGTTTTTCATATGCAGCTCTCTTCTGGCTGTCTGTAAACGATCTAATTGAAAGGTGCTTTTCGTTGCCAGAAAGCAGATATTCATAGATTCCTGACTTCTTTGTTACATCATCATCCATCATCAACCTGGTTATTTCCTTCTCCAGCTGCGTAGGATCCACCGGATTACTGCCATATTTGTTATAGAGCATTCCCCAATCAATGCCTTTCATTTCTTTCCGGAATTTCGGGAACACTGTTTTTACCCATGATATTACATTTTGGAAATAAAGCCATAATTCAGCAGCACTGGTGTCATGCTGATGGACTGCCATGTATTGTTCAATAACCAATCCGTCTCTATCTGAAATCCAGTCAATAGCAGATTCTAAGTAATCTTGTCTTATTGGTGAACCCGCCATGTATTCTTTTGCAATATTATAGGCAGGACAATCTCTTTTACTGAAACTCTTTTTGGCATCTGAAAGCCAAGGGCCTGTATATATGGCATTTCTCAATTCTTGATCCGTAAGCTTTTCTCCAGCAATATTTATAATTTTAAACCAATCCAGCTTTTCTTTATCTGTACCTTCACAAATATAAACCATCAGCTTGTAATTAAGGATTTTTTGTTGTTCATCATCAGTAAGGTTATGAAAAAACTTATAATCAACCGAAAAATCCCCATTTACATATTGGCACAAAGATAATGTCCTTTGTTGTCCATCCATTAATTCATAACCCGTTTCAGACTTTACCCAATACATGACATTAAGAGGGAAACCCTTTTGAACCGTTCTTATTACCTCATCTCTCTGCTTATCTTTATATACAAATTCACGTTGAAATGCGGGCCGACACACAAGCTTACCGCCATATGCAACTACACCATTTTCATCATTGTCTTCATACCCATTAAATACATCTTTTACAGATATTTCATTCATTACGATATTCATTTTGAGGTATCCTCCTTATCAATATTCTTGTAAATTTTCCTTTTCCATTGATAAAATTTATATCATTAGATTCCCAGGAGCCGTCATGATATCTACTACTTCCTAAAATTTCAAACTGTTCTGGGTTCCATTTGGATAAAAATGTTGTCGGCACACCCATAACACCATAGTAATCACAAGGAATATTTTTTACCTCATTCACATCAATAGCATCATAATTATCATATTTAGGATATTCTGAAGGGTTATAATTTTTAAACAAAATTATATCTTCATGCCTTTCTTTATAATCCAGATTTGTAAACCAGCATATATTTCCCATGCGTCGCCATTTAACACCATTTTCGTCGATTTTAAAATCCGTTTTCTTTTCTTCGTAATAGTCCGGTACTCTAAACCAAAAATGGCCACTATTTCTTCCTAACCATAGTTTACCATCAAGAAATAATGGTAATATCTCTTTATATGTTGTCGCTGTGCCTCTGCCGACAATCAAAAATTCTTTCTTTAAATCAACTAAAAGGGCCACAAATTCCCTAAACAACGAAAACGGTGGGTTTGTTACTATAATATCCGCTTCTTTCATAATCTCCACACACTCAGGAGACCTAAAATCACCATTTTCAACCAAAGGAGTCGTTACATATCCTGGTATTCTCATCTGTCCATTTTCATCTTCCCCTCCAGTAATTTCCAATTTATATGACGAATTATTTTCCTCGAAATGAGTAGAAATTAGTTTTTTTAGACCAAGTTTATAAAAGTTCAATTGAAAATATTTCCAAAAATTACTTTCAGCCGGATCATCACAATTACAAAATACAACTTTCCCAAAAAAATGTTTTTTATAATATTTTAATTCATCTTCTATCATGGAAATTTGAGTATAAAATTCATCGAGTTTTTCAGCTCTAGACATATGAAGATTACTATTTCCGTTATTTGCCATTATTTTATTTCCCTCCTTGCCTTCTCTCTCGCCAGTGTTGCCGTACTTATTCCGGTCAATTTTGACACCTGTGAATACGAATGATCCTGAAGCAGCTCCATGGCATGATCCATCTGCTGTTTTCCGTACTTCTTCGGTCTTCCTTCTCGGTATCCTTCTTTTGTCCTGGCAATCTCCTTGCCTTCCCTGGTACGCTGCATTATCATATTCCGTTCAAATTCTGCAACCGCAAGCATGAAGTTACGGATC
>CACXCB010000196.1 GCA_902766005.1 uncultured Erysipelotrichaceae bacterium
TACCATGTGACCTTCCATGACATGAAGCACATGGGCTTTACCGATGCCAAATTCTATATTCCCATAAAATTACTCTCTGGAAAGCTCGACTCCGGTGAGATGTTCCGGCATCTGGTCTATTGCCACCTGACCTTCTTTGACCGGTATCTGAAAGGCAAAGACGTCAGTTTTGACGGTCTGCCGTCAGATAAGGTCGATTACAGGAGGATCGTGTGAGCGTGCTTTGCACTTTGCTGCAAAATACAAATAGTATAGTACGCGCTGCTTATTACAATCCGATTTATGCCGTTTGACGATGCGAATTGCATAATTTTGACGTTTTCTGTTGTCAATTTGAACAAAATTTCACTCCGCCTTTTGTATGTGTTGTTTATCGACACGAAAAAAGGCAGTTTTATTATTTCCCACTTGAAACTCGCTGCAATTTGTAGTATAATTTTATTATCTATAAAGACTTAATACGATAGAAAAATCCCGAATTTGAAAGGAAAACGCCATCATGAATGAAAGCTACTCTATCAAGGATATTATCGTGCTCATGCTGAATCACCTGTGGCTGATCATCGTGATCGCCCTGCTTGGTGCAGCAGCCGGTTTCGGCGTATCGAAGTTTATCCTTCCGCTGGAGTATTCCTCTCACATCACCATGTATGTGCAGAGTTATACAGGCATTAATGAGAATGTCAACAATGTGAACAACATCAGCAATTCCAAGCAGCTCGTCAATACCTACATGGAGGTACTCAAGGACGATGCTGTTATGAACGCCGTCGGTGAGCAGCTCGCTGCACAGTTCGATGACGGCGTGCTTTCGCAGAATTTTGAATTCAACGCAGCCGGCAAGATCGCACCGGATTCCATCCGGAGCTGCATTTCGGTCTCTTCTGTGACCGATACCTCTGCCGTAAAGGTGAAAGCCACCACGAAGAATGCTGAGGTCGCTGCAGCGCTTTGCAATGACCTGACCAAGGTCGCTCCGCAGTATGTGGAGGATGCCGTTGGTGTCGGCTCGATCAATACCATCGACACCGCCAAGGTGTACAACACACCTGTTGCGCCGAACACCGTGAAAAACACGGGAATTGGTTTTGCGGCAGGCTTCATGCTGATCGTAGCGATCATCTTCCTCATTGACTTCTTTGACAATACGATCAAGGATTCCGATACAATTGCCGAACAGTATAAAAAGGCGATCATCGGTGAGATCCTGCAGTTCGGCGACAGCAAGAAGAAAAAGAAGAACTCCGACAAGGATGAGCACACCAAGCTGACAGATAAGGACGTTCCGTTCTATATCGTGGAAAGCTACAAGTCGATCAGAACAAATGTGACGTTTGCCCTCTCGACGACGGATAAGAAGATCTTTGCTGTATCGTCCACCAACCCCGGTGAGGGCAAGTCCACGACTTCCTCCAATATCGCCATTGCCATGGCGCAAAGCGGCAGCAAGGTGCTGCTGATCGACGCGGATATGCGTAAGTGCGTACAGCACAAGGTGTTCGGCATCAAGAATAAGAAGGGTCTTTCCACGGCAATCAGTAAAATGGACAGCCTTGAAAACTGTATCCAGAAGAACGTCATGGAGAATCTGGACATCATGCCCGCTGGTCCGATCCCGCCGAACCCGTCTGAGCTGCTTGCCTCCGACCAGATGACGGCGATCCTGGACGAGCTGAGAAAGCAGTACAATATCATCATCATCGACACACCGCCGGTCAATGTCGTTACCGACGCGATGGAGCTGGCAAAGAATGTGTCCGGTATTATCATGGTCGTGCGCTATGCCATCACAACCGACGAGGATCTGTCCGCAGCGATCAAGCGAATTGAGTTTGCACAGATGAATCTGCTCGGTTTTATCCTGAACGGCATCAAGACCAAGCACGGCGGCGGCTCTTATTCCAAGTCTAAGTACGGCAACAAGTACTACTATAAGAAAGACTATGGCTATGGTTACGGCTATGGCTACTATGGAAACAAGCCAGAGAAAAACGAAACGGAGGATACTGAGGAAACACTTCCTGCTGCAGTACCGGAGGCTACTCCTGTTCCTGACTTACCGGCAGAAGAACCGGCAAAAGCAGAAGCTCCTGTTGTCACGGAGCAGGTGAAGGACGTGACGGGGGAGACCAATACTCCGGATACTCCTGAAACAGCCGACGCACCGGAAGCCGCTTCCGGATCCCTAGCGAATGACGGCTATTTTGAAATCAAATTCTGAGGAGTGACCCCAACATGCTGACAGAATATCACTGCCATATACTACCCGGTATTGACGACGGATCAGACAGTGCAGAAACATCCCTGAAAATGGTAGAACAGATGAAGCACCAGGGCGTTGAAAGAATTGTAGCTACGCCGCATTTCTATGCCCACCGTGAGAAGTCTGTTGCCAATTTTCTAGCAAAACGGCAGGTGGCGTTCGCGTCGATCAAGGACAATATGGCGATACAGGACGTGCATCTGGGTGCGGAAGTCGCTATCGAACACGGTATTTCCGAGCTGCCGGATATTGAAAAACTCGCCGTTGAAGGGACACGCATCATATTGCTGGAATTTCCCTACAGACCCTATGAAAAATGGATGTCTGAGGAGGTCTACAACATCGCAGCAGAGTATAAGCTGAAGGTCATGCTTGCCCATGTCCACAGATATCTGCCGTATTACAGCAAGGATGAGATCGAAACGATCTTGTCCAGCAAGGCGATCCTGCAGATCAACAATGAGGCTTTCACAAGCTGGAAAGAGAAGAAAATTGCCAAAAAAGTAATGACCGAGCATACGCATTTCGCCTTTGGTTCGGATGCACACAATATGACCGACCGAAAGCCCAATTGGGATATTCTGCGTAAAAAGGTGAAAGCAGAGGACGTAGAAGTATCTGACTCGATGTTTGAACGGTATTGCTTGTGATACATACGATTGAAGGAGGATATGATTATGGATGTCAATTATTTGAATGTTGAAGAATCCGTAACGACTGTGTCTTATAGGACACACAAGCCGGTATATCACTTCATTAAACGAGTTATGGATGTGTGCTGTTCTGTTTTTGCTTTGGTTGTCCTGTCACCATTGCTTCTTATCACTGCACTTGCAATTTACATAGACGATCCGGGTCCTGTATTGTTTAAGCAAACAAGAATTGGAAAGGACTGCAAGCCGTTTCAGATTTTAAAATTCAGGTCGATGAAGATCGGCGCCGATGAGACGAAAGCTGAGTTGATGTCGCAGAATCAGGATCACGGTGTAAACTTCAAGATCGACCACGATCCGAGAATTACACGCGTAGGACGGCTGATTCGTGCGACTTCGATAGATGAGCTTCCGCAGCTTCTCAATATCCTGAAAGGCGATATGGCGGTGATCGGTCCACGTCCTTTCATCGAGGAAGAGCAGAAGAATCTGCCGAGCGATAGATTGCTTGTTAAGCCTGGTCTTTCCTGTTACTGGCAGATCGGCGGAAAGAATGAGCTTAGTATGCCGCAGCAGATTGAACTGGATCGCAAGTATATCCGCGAGCAGTCTGTTTGGGTGGATGCTAAGATTATTGTGAAGACAATGCTTTTTGTTCTTTTCAGAAAAAATGGGTAAGCAAGTGTGTAGCCTTTATTGAGCAGTGGCAGAGAAAGGTGAGATGTTAGCATATGGGATATGCTTATAATAGCGTAAGTACGTGATTTTTACGAGCATGATTAATGGCTTGATCATTGCGAAGAATGAGGTTTTAGTGAGAATGGCACTCTTTGGAGTGAAGGGTAAACATAGTATCTTCTTGCAAAATGGGCTGTTTTGAGTGGCACGACTCATAAAAATCATGCTTGAGTGAGAATTTTGACACACAAAAATCCCTTGAAACAGTGACTATTATATCACCTGTTTACCCTTTGTTGAGTGCATAGAGGGAGGCACTCTCAAGATTGTCGTTTTGTAAAGCAATCTTTTAGACATAAAATCAACGTAGAATCGAGCTTTTAACGACAAGCTTTTTTTCACGGAGTGTGTAGCCTTTATTGAGTGAGGACGTTGACTGCTGGGTTCGCAGCATATTGGATATGCTTATAAAAGGACGGAAATACGTTGCTTTTAATGAATAGGGTTATGACGCCGATTCAGTATTGAATACAGATTTTGAGTGGAATTTGGCACTCTGCGGATTGAAGGGTAAGGGTGTCGGTAGTTGAAATATTGTTTATACATGAGAGGCGAGTTACGAACTCGTTTTCTCTCTTTATTTATACAGAATAAATAGTAGGAAGGATAAGTTGGAATGAGAGATTTTAAGGATTTACGAATTGCGGCTGCCGGTACAGGCTATGTGGGTTTGTCCCTTGCTGTACTGTTAGCATAACATCATCAGGTAACTGCTGTAGATATTGTGCCGGAAAAGGTTGAACTGATCAATAATAAGAAATCTCCCATTCAGGATGATTATATTGAGAAATATTTAAGCACTAGAGAATTAAACCTGACTAAAGTTACGGCAGAAGGTTTTATAGACTAAATTCATGAGGGGCTTTGAAATGCCGTAGAATTGAGATTTTTAAGATGGGTTTTGTTACATGGGTTTTATGGGATTATATTTCATAATGAGAATTGTGTTTTTTGTGTGGAGATGTGTGGGGGATATGGAGTGAAGGGTAATGGATGTAGGAGGCAGCTTGTGTTGAGGGGCTTGTAAAGAGGGCTCTTGAACAGAGGTTGAGCGGAATAGATAACTGGGTGAGATAGGCACAGTGAGAGAAATAAGTATTATGCTTCTGATGGTGTATTATGATCACAGGGCTGTTTGTTGTTATAGTAGAATCGCTCTTTTAGGAGACAGTTATGGTATACAGGGTGCTTGTTATTAGTAAAGATATAATATCATTGAGAGTATATACATATTAAGAGGAGAAGGCTTTATGAATCATTATGGAGTAATTATGGCAGGCGGCGGCGGAACTCGTTTCTGGCCGTTATCAAGGCAAAAAACACCGAAGCAGTTGTTGAATCTTTCCGGCAAGGACTTAATGGTCAATGAAGCAGTTGAGCGTATGGCTACAGTCATCGGTAAGAGCAATATCTTCATCGTGACTGCTGATGTGCAGGCACCGGCAATGATCACAGCGACACATGGTAAAGTATTCCCGATGAATATCCTTGCTGAACCTGCTGCAAGAAACACTGCTGCTTGCATTGGCTATGCTGCGATGGAAATTTACCGCAAGTACGGCGACGGTGTAATGATCATTACTCCTGCCGATCATTATATTGAGAATGTCCCTGCACTGACTGAGATTTTCAAAACAGCAATCCTTACCGCTGAAGAGCAGGACAAGTTTGTGACAATCGGTTTGAAGCCAACGTTCCCTTCTACTGGTTTTGGATACATAAAGTATGATGCAACGGTTTCCGATGCTGTCAAGCCGGTTACCGAGTTCAAGGAAAAGCCGGATGAAGAAACTGCGAAGAAGTACATTGAAAGCGGTCGTTATGCTTGGAACAGCGGTATGTTCATTTGGAAGGCATCCATGATTCTGAAAAAACTGAAAGAGTATGTTCCAGACATTTATGCTGATCTCAAGAAAATCGGTGATGCGATGAACACGCCAAGTGAGCAGGAAGTCCTCAACGACGTCTATCCGAACATCCGCAAGATTTCTATTGACTATGCAGTTATGGAGCCGAGCGCAGCAAAGGGTGATGTTCTTGTTATCCCTGGTGATTGCGGTTGGAATGATGTCGGAAGCTGGGACATGATGGATGTGCTTCATAAGCCTAATGAGGATGGTAATATCCTGCTAGGTGATGTCGTTGCGATTGATTCAAAGGATTCTGTCATTTATTCCTCCGGCAAGACAGTAACTGCTGTTGATGTTGAAGGTCTTGTAATTGTCGAGACACCTGATGCAATCATGGTTTGCAAGAAGGACAAGGCTCAGAATGTCAAGAAGATCGTTGATGCACTCAACGATGCTGGCAGGAAGGAATTGCTATGAGCATAGAACCTATTGTAAAGCTTTCCCCTGCATTTAAGGACTATCTGTGGGGCGGCACAAAGCTAAGAGACATTTACCACAAGCCCTGCGATTTTGAAATCATTGCTGAAAGCTGGGAATTATCAGCGCATCCTGATGGAACAAGCGTGATTGCAGGCGGACAGTACAAAGGAATGCTTTTCACTGAGTATCTTGAGAAGATTGGATTATCTGCTCTTGGCACAAAGTATGATGCGAATAAAGAGTTTCCGCTTCTTATAAAACTCATAGACGCAAAACAGAATCTTTCTGTGCAGGTTCATCCTGATGATGCTTACGCATTGCAACATGAAAATGGCTACGGCAAGACTGAAATGTGGTATGTCATAGATGCAGAACCAGGTGCTGGTCTTTATGTTGGCTTTAACAGAGATGTCACTAGAGAAGAAGTAGCACAGAGAATCAAGGATAACACAATAATGGAGATTCTTGATTTCCATCCGACAAAGCCTGGTGATGTCTTCTTCATTCCGGCTGGTACAGTTCACGCAATCGGTGCTGGAAATCTGATCTGCGAAATACAGCAGAGTAGCAACAGTACCTATAGATTGTATGACTATGACAGACGAGATAAGTTTGGCAATCCGAGAGAGCTTCATCTTGATAAGGCTCTCGATGTGCTGAATTATCATAAATATGAACCTATTCCTTTTGAGGGAAAGGTAAGCTGCAAGTATTTTAATGTCTCTTTTGTGGATGTTGAAGGAAAGCAGCAGATTACGCTGACAAATGACAGCTTCTATTCAATTACCTGTATCAAAGGATCGGGTATTCTTACGCTGGGCGAAAAAAAGCCCATAAACTCAGGTGAAACGGTATTTATTCCTGCAACTGATGATATTTTGACTGCTGAAGGAAATCTTTTAGTTGTTCTGATACGAATGTAATTATGCATTGTAATGCTGATAATCTAGGAGGAGATCAAAATGAGCAGAATAAGATTTATGAATACTGAGGTTGATAATCTTACAATGCAAGAGGCGTTGAATGCCATTGATGATTTAATAATGAAAAATTGTAATGCATATGTAGTCACACCTAATGTTGATCATATTATTCAACTAGAGCGTGGAGGGGAATTAACCGAAGTATATAAACACGCAAATCTTATTCTGACTGATGGAAAGCCTTTAATTTGGATATCTAAATGGTATAGAACACCTATTAAAGAAAAGATAAGCGGTTCAGATTTATTTCCACAGCTTTGTGCATTAGCAGCAAAAAAAAGATATAGAATGTTTTTTTTAGGTGCAGCAGAGGGCGTAGCGGCAAAGGCTGCAGAGAATCTTAAGAAAAAATATCACGGCTTGCAAGTTGTTGGAACTTATTCCCCACCCTTCGGATTTGAAAACAATGAAGAAGAAATGAATAAAATCAAGAGTATAATTAAAGCATCAAGTCCACATATTCTAATAGTGGGATTAGGTTGTCCAAAGCAAGAATTATTTATACTGCATCATCGTGAAGAACTCGGTGTTCCGATTTCTCTTGGCTTGGGGGCGAGTCTTGATTTTGAGGCAGGAAATATCAAAAGAGCACCAAGGTGGATGGCTAATCACGGTCTTGAATGGCTATATAGAATTACTCAAGATCCTAAGAGATTAGCAAAGAGATACCTTATAGATGATAGGAAAATTTTTAGCTTGGCAATAAAATATAAGAAAGCGAGCTTTAGCAAATGAGGATAGTGTTTGATCTTACACCAATTTATGATCATCTTACGGGGATTGAAAGATATAATATAAATATTACTAGGGAAATAATCAAACATCATCCTGAAAATGAATATATCTTATTGTTTAAAAATGAAGTACATAAGGAATTCAAAAACATTGTCTCAATGAAAAATGTTAGAAATATATGCATTTCCAGATGTAACAAGTTGCTTTTTATTCAAATTAGGTTACTTAAAGTTCTAAATAAATTGAATGCGGATTACTATGTATTTTTAAGCTTTACTAGTCCAGTTCTATTTAAAAAGCCAAGAATCATAAATGCTATTCACGATCTCACATGTTGGGATTGTTCAGAGAGTATTCCTACTAAAATGAAACATTATTATAGATATACATACAAAGAGGCAGTAAAGAGAAGCTGGAAAATAGTTACTGTTTCCAAGTTCTCTCAAAAGCGAATATGTGAACAATATCATTTGAATCCCCAAAAGGTTCCGGTCATATATGATGGATTAACAGATATATTTAAAGAACCCCCACATAATAATCCTGAGCTTAAGAGCAAATATAGTTTGCCAGATAGTTATATGCTTAGTTTATCCACGCTAGAGCCCAGAAAAAACTTACAGCTTTTAATAAAAGCGTATAAAGAAATGGTTGAAGAGGGGCATAATTTACCAGATCTAGTACTGGCCGGAAGACAAGGCTGGAAACTTGATGAAGTTTTTGGTGATATTTCTGATAAAGTTAAAAAACGAATTCACTTTACTGGTTTTATAGATGATAATGATTTAGCACAGATTTATCGAGAAGCAGATTTATTTGTTTTCCCTTCAAAATATGAAGGGTTTGGATTGCCGGTAATAGAAGCGATGAGTCAAGGTACAATAGTTGTTTCTTCAAATGCTGCATCATTACCAGAAGTAGCAGGAGACGCAGGAGTATTATTTAAATCCGGTAATAAGAATGATTTAAAAACTGCTATTACGAAAGCTATGAATCTTTCTAAAGAGGATAAAACGCGTCGAGTAGAAGTTGGTAAGAAGATTAGTAATAGTTTTGTCTGGGCTGATGAGGCGGAAAAGCTTTATAAAATTATGAGTAGCCCTCAGAAATAATTATAACTTTATACAAAAACTGGCGATTATGAATCCATAAAGTGAGAATTCTATATTATTAGATAATAAGTATAAGCTCATCTAGCATATAAGAAAAAAGCACTTAAATTAGATGTATATAAAATTGCGTTACAATGAAAGGTGAAACTAAACGTGAATAATAGAAGGGAATTAAATGATTCTTTGGCACAAAAAAATATTCCGCTACACGTAATACTGCTACTATTCTTTTCGTGTACGGATATATATTTGATCAGTGGTGTGAAGGTTACTTATGTTTTTACAATACCTTTAATACTACTAGTGTTAAAAAGATTTGATAGGATTCGTAAAGTTGATTTGTATTTAGTGTTATGGTATGCATCTTATTTTTTGTCTTATGGGCATATTGTAAGTTTTAAAGACTTTGTTACGGTATTGATAGGCCAATTTGTTTTATTTATAATATATATATATTTTAGCAATATTAACGATTGTAAATATGCAGAAATGTTATTTGCTTTTTTTGAAAAAGTGTTATATCTAATGGTATACATTGGAGCTTTGCAATTGATACTTTTTTACTTAGTTGGAAGCAGCTGGGGAATATCGCATGTTTCTCATGGAGTTGGCTTGCCACGAACATCTGCATTATGCAGAGAACCAGATTGGTATGGTGTAATCTGTATGATGGCAATGATTATAATGCTGTTGAATGTTCTATATAACAGAATTGTTTTTAATAGGCAGTTCGATATTTGTACACTGATTGCTTCCGCACTTTCTTTGCTTTTTAGTCTAACAAGAGCGGCGTGGGTAGGGACAGTATCCGTAGTTCTTATTATTCTTTTTATCAAAATGAATAATAAACAGTCGATTCTTAAAAGAAAACTTGTAAGAATGATGTTTTTTATAATACCAATAATCACTTTTGCTACCTTATTTTTGCTTTTAACGGAAAATCCAATTTTCCTAAAACTTATGACGAGATTGGATCCTAGGTTATGGACATCTAATGATGGCGGGGCAGCTGGTTCAAGAACTGCCTCCATTGAAATCATGTTTCATTATATTCAGATGCACCCATTAACTGGAAATGGTGTTGGGGGAATGGGAGAAATATCATCAAATACAAGTATTCTTTCTTCTTTGGGCTATAATTATGAAATTAATGCCGGAAGAGGAAATGCAAATGTGATAATTACAAATCTTTTTGATGTCGGAATTATAGGAACCTTGTTTTTTATTCTATATTTCTTTAACACAATTAAAATGGCAATTAAATCCTTTAAATTATATTCAAATTATTATGTTTATGTTTGTCTTCTTCTCCTTATTGGCTTACTAGTTGACTTTCAGTTTAATAATGGAATTAGGCAAGCATATGTTTGGATTATTTTAGGATTGCTTCATTCTTTTATTAATCAAAGTGAACATCAATCCATTGCTAAGAATGTGGATAGTACAGCTTTAGTTTATAAATATTGAGGAGGTTAAATACATGCCAAAGATTGGAATTGTAATTGTAAATTATAATGGAGAAAAATATCAAAATGATTGTGTTAAGTCATTATATGAAATGAAGTTTAGTGATTTTAAAATAATAGTTGTTGATAGTGGGTCTTCTGATAGATCTATAGAGATGCTAAAGAGTCAATATCCTGATGTTATAATAATTGAAAAAAAAGAAAATGTCGGAGTTGCCGTAGGAAATAACATTGGTATAAGAAAAAGTATTGAGCTTGGAACTCAATATACACTTTTGCTTAATAATGACGTTGAGGTTGATGGAGAGTTGCTTTCTGAATTGCTTAAGAAAGCTGATGATAACACTGTTGTCGTTCCCAAAATATACTATTATGAACCAAATAATATGATTTGGTTCGGTGGTGGTGAGTTCGTTTTTTCAGGGGGATATACTAGACACATTGGGCAAAATGAAATTGATAAAGGCCAGTTCGATAAGGAGAAAAGAATTAACTATTCACCAACATGTTGTATGTTAATTCCTAATGTCGTTTTTAAAAAAATAGGTATGATGGATGAGACTGTATTCATGTATTTTGATGATACAGATTTTTGTATGAGATTATTAAAGAATAATATTCCAATCAAATATATTCCGTCTGCTAAATTATGGCATAAGGTTAGCAGTTCAACTGGAGGTGAAGGCTCTCCGCTTTCAGTATATTATTCAACAAGAAACAGATTCTATTTTATAAAGAAACATAGTGACAAAATGTCTACTGCTGTGTTTATAAAGACGTTTATTAGCTTTTGCATTCAGTACATCATCTCGCCAGTTAGGTGTAAGAATGATAAATATATTTTGCCTGCGATAAATGACTATTTTCATGGGCGTATGGGGAGAAAAGATAATCTCATTAAGAAAAAATAAAGAGGTAATAAAATGCTATATAAGATTTGGAGAAAGGGTTTGCAGATAATAAAAAAGCCATTTCGGAAGTTGCTATATGGATCATTCGGTTATAATTCAGATATTATAAAGCCATTAATGGTATCTGGCAAGAAGTATATTAATATTGGAAATCATGTCTATATAAGAAACGGAGCAAGAATTGAGGCAATTGAAAGATATGGAAAAAGTGAATTCAAGCCAAATTTGACAATAGGAAATAATGTTACTATTGAGCAGGCAGTTCATATTACATGTACTCAAAAGGTTGCCATTGGAAATGATACGACAATTTCTTCATTTGTTTACATTTCTGATACAGCACATTCACATAAGAAAATAGGGATCAATGTTTTGCAACAAGAAATTGAAAGCAAGCCAACAACTATAGGTAACTGTTCATTCATCGGAACTGGAGCTAAAATTATGCCTGGTGTTCAAATTGGCGAAAATTGCGTAATTGGTGCAAATGCTGTTGTTACTCATAATATACCAGACGGATGTATAGTTGCAGGTGTACCTGCTAAAGTCATAAAACGGTATAACAGGGAAACACATGAATGGGAGAAGATTTGCAATTAGATAGAAAAGCATTATACTTTTGTAAAAGCATGCACATATTGTTTAGGCGAAAACTATATGTTATTAAAAAGAAATTATATAGAGTTACACTTATTTTGTAGCATGAAATACTATTAGTTATTATTTGAAGCTATTATGAATCTAATAAACTAAATTTTTGAAAGGATAATCAAGCGGACAGCTTGAAACGAATATATGAAAAGAAACGATTTTTATAAAATGATTGATAGGCTAATTCTTTTGAAAAGAAATATTAAAATGAGAAACGAAAAGAAATATTTAAAAAAGAATGTTTCTTTGAAGGGAACGCACCTTGGAGAAAGATGTTTCATTTTTGGAAATGGACCTTCAAATAAACTTTTAGATTTCTCAACTTTTTCTGATGAATTTGTGTTTACAGTTAATCAGCTTGCTAGAAATAATCAGTTTCCAAAATTGAAGACAAATGTTCATTTTTGGGCCGACTATAATTTTTTTAATCTCGATTTATCAATTTCTGAAAATCAAGAACTATTTAATCAAATGAAAAATGTCAAAACTGCTGATAATAGTCCAGAATGCTTTTTTCCATTAGATTTTAGAAAATACATAGAAGATACAAAATTAAATGAGGCTGTTAACACAAATTATTTTCTCCCAACATATGCTTTAGAATATTTTCCGAATAAGGAAAACAGATTTGATGATGTTATACCAGCTTTTTATACTGTCGTGCATTATGCTATCTTTCTTGCAAATTACATGGGGTTCTCGGAAATATATTTACTCGGATGTGAGAATTCAAGTATTGTAACGACTATTAAAGTAAGAATGGATGAAGATGCAAGTGATACATATGGGTATGATTTGTCAGAGAATGAAAAGAAAAGAATGAAAACAATGCGTAGTGGTCTTAGTTTCAGTGA
This sequence comes from uncultured Erysipelotrichaceae bacterium, assembly GCA_902766005.1. Classification (GTDB taxonomy): domain Bacteria; phylum Bacillota_I; class Bacilli_A; order Erysipelotrichales; family Erysipelotrichaceae; genus Bulleidia. Next base: position 12,697 of record CACXCB010000196.1, read on the forward strand.
TGAATTATATGCATTTTATAGAGCAACTAAGGACTATGAGAGTATTAAATCATATTGTGAAAAACATGGGACACATATTTATAATTGTACACCTAGTTCACTAATCGATTGTATCGAGCATAAAGATATTACAGAAATACTAGGCGATCGTGTTTTAATAAAGGAGTAATAAAAATATGAAAACTATAGCAATTGTACCTATGAAATTAAATAACCGTCGTCTGCCACAGAAAAACACAAAACCATTTACCAATGGTAAGCCGCTTTGTTTTTATATATTATCTACACTTCTAAATGTTGATAGTATTGATGATGTCTATGTATATTGTAGCAATCCCAATATTCAGGAGTATATTCCTGAAGGAGTAAAATATTTAAGGCGTTCGGAGTCCCTTGACCAGGATACAACTAGTATGACAGAAGTACTAACATGTTTTACTAAGGAAGTTCCTGCCGATATTTATGTTATGACACATACAACCGCTCCCTTTATAACTAAAGAATCAATTGAAAAAGGTTTAAACGCGGTAAAGTCTGGATTATACGACTCCTCTTTTGCTGCTAAGAAACTTCAAGATTTTCTTTGGAAAGATGGAATGCCATTTAATTATGAGTTGAACAATATTCCTAGGACACAGGATTTACCCGCATTGTATGAGGAAACTAGTGGTTTTTACATATATAAGCATAGTGTTATGGCAAATCTTCAGCGCCGAATAGGTGAAAATCCTTTCATAGTCGAAGTTAGTGAGATTGAGTCGATAGATATTGATGAGCCGGAGGATTTTATGATTGCCGATGCAGTTTTCAATCATATTTTTCTGCCGAAACACATAGATTGATTTGTATTTAGAAAGGCAAGTACGACATGAATAACATACATATATTAGACTGCACATTGCGAGATGGAGGATATTGCAACGAATGGAGATTCGGCTTTGATAATATAAGGAGAATAGTTAATGGTCTTATCGAGGCTAATGTCGAAATAATTGAATGTGGCTTTCTGACAAATAAAACCATTTCTGATCCTGATGTTACAAAATTCAATACTCTTGAATGCATTGCAAGCATTATTCCTGAAAATCGAGAAGGTAAAGTTTTTGTTGCAATGATGAATTATGGTGAATTCAACATTAATGATTTGCCACCATTTGATGGTTCATCTATAGATGGTATTCGTGTTGCTTTTCATAAAAAGAATCGTTTTGAAGCTTTAAAAATATGTGAGAAAATAAAAGAAAAGGGGTACCTTGTATTTATTCAGGCAATGGTGTCTTTAAGCTATACCGACGAAGAGTTTTTGGATACAATCAAGAAAGTCAATGAGTTTAAGCCATATGCGTTTTACATAGTAGATAGCTTTGGCATGATGAAGGGGAAGGATTTGACAAGACTGTTTTATATGGTAGAACATAATCTTAACCCTGAGATATGGATTGGATTCCATAGCCATAATAATATGCAACTTGCTTTTTCTAATGCACAAAAGTTAAGCACAGTTCAAACTAGCAGAAATTTAATTATTGATTCTTCTATATATGGTATGGGGCGTGGAGCAGGAAATCTTAATACTGAGTTATTTGTTGAATACTTAAATGAGAATGATAATAAAAACTATCAGTTGAAACCACTTCTTGCTCTTATTGATGAGATTCTAAATGATTTCTATCAGCAAAGCTACTGGGGGTATTCACTTCCAAACTATATTTCCGCTTCACATAATGCTCATCCTAATTATGCAGGATACTTAGATGACAAAAAAACTCTAACATTTGAAGATATGAATAATATCTTTGATATGATGGATGATGACAAAAAGATTTCGTATGATAAGGCATATATAGAAGAACTGTATGTTAAATATATGACCACAGGTAAGGTTCAGGAAGAACACAAGGCTGAGCTGAAAGAGAAGCTGAGAAAGAAAGATGTACTCTTGATTGCTCCAGGAAAGAGCTCTATAGAAGAAAAAGATAGAATTATAGCATTAGCATCAAAAAATAATGTAATTGTCATTAGCGTTAACTACGCATATTCAGAGTATATTCCAGATTATATTTTTATCTCAAATCTTAGAAGATTTCGTGAACTTGAGGATAATGACAAATCCAAATGTATCGTTACTTCGAATATACCAGCTGAAGATGTTTATATACAAACGAAGTATAGAGACTTGTTGAATCATGAAGAAGCTGTATCTGATAATGCGGGACTGATGGCTATAAAGTTTCTTGCTAATTATGGTGTAAGAAAAGTATATCTTGCGGGTTTCGACGGATATTCTCACGATGTGCGTGAGAATTATGGAAATAGTGAAATGGCGTTTATTACAAGAAATGCCGTGCTCGATGCTATGAATATTGGTATGAGTAAGGTGCTAAAAGAATACAAGATGCAGATTAATCTTGTATTCTTGACTCCTCAAAAATATGTTACAATTGATTAATAGAGGATAAAAAAATGAAAGTAATAACATTTGGAGAAATTCTTCTCCGGCTTGCAGCGCCGGGGTATACTAGATTATTTCAAAATAATAGCCTCGATGCTACTTTTTGTGGTGGAGAGGCAAATGTTGCTGTGTCGTTGGCGATTTTTGGCATAGATTCTTCGTTCGTATCGAAATTACCCGATAATGATATAGGACGTTCAGCTGTAAATTCATTACGTTTCTTTGGTGTAGATACTAAGGATATAGTATGGGGAAATGGGCGAATGGGGCTCTATTTTTTGGAGAAAGGAGCGTCACAGCGTCCTTCCAAGGTAATCTATGACCGAGCTAATTCTGCAATAGCATTGGCTAAGAAAGAAGATTTTGACTGGAATAGTATTTTTGATGGTGCAGATTGGTTTCATTGGACTGGTATCAATCCTGCACTTTCAGATGAAATTGCTATTATATGTGAAGATGCTTGCAAAGTGGCCAAAGAAAAGGGGCTATTTATTTCATGCGATCTTAACTACAGAGGAAAACTATGGAATTCAGATAAGGCGCAGAGAATAATGAAACCACTTTTAAAATATGTGGATGTATGTATTTGTAATGAGGAAGATGCGGAAAAAGTATTAGGAATAAAAACTCTTGATACAGATGTGGAAGCTGGAAAACTTAGTAATACAGGATATATTCATACAGCTGAATTGATCCACAATTATTATGGGTGTAAATATATAGCGACTACGCTACGCGAGTCTTATTCTGCTAGTAGAAACGGTTGGAGTGCAATGTTGTATGATGGAGAAACAAAGAAAGCCTTCTTTTCTTCAAAATATGATATCCAGATTGTTGACCGTGTTGGCGGAGGAGATAGTTTTGCGGCAGGAATCATTTATGCAATCATAAATAGAATGAGTTGTCAGGATATCATTGAGTTTGCTACAGCCGCAAGTTGCTTAAAACACACTATCGAGGGCGATTATAATAGAACGACAGTTGCAGATGTTGAAGCACTATTAAAATCTGGAGGAAATGGTAGAGTTCAAAGGTAAAATAATAAATATTTGATTTGAGATGAGTAGAAAATAGTTATGAATCAGGTTTTGAAAAAGTATAATGGATTATCGGATCCGGTAAAAGCATCGTTGTGGTTCACTGTTTGTAATATTTTACAAAAAGGCATTGCATTATTGAGTACCCCAATTTTTACACGTATTATGACAACAGATCAATATGGAGTATATACAGTGTATCAGTCATGGTATCAAATAATAACTGTATTTGCAACATTAAATCTTTCAGCTGGAGTTTTCAATAACGGGCTTACTAAATTCCCTGAGGATAAGAAAAAGTTTGTTTCATCAATGCAGGGCTTATCGACTACTGTCACATTATTGCTCTGTATTGTTTTTTGCGTTAATATCCGATTTTGGGAAAGAACATTAGATTTAAGTTTTGTTCTTATAATTGCATTGTTTGTTCAACTCCTTTTTGAACCAGCTTATTTATTTTGGTCTGCGGAACAACGCTACATGTATAAATATAAAAAGCTTGTGGCTATTACCATTTTTATTGCATTGGGCAGTCCAATTCTTGGAATCATAACGGTAATATCTACAGAGTTTAAAGCAGAAGCGCGTATTCTTTCTTTTGTGGCTGTACAGGCTATTGTAGGAATAGTTTTTTATGTTTACAACGCGAAGAGGGGAAAAAATTTCTTTGACAATAAATATTGGAAATATGCTCTGTCTTTCAATATTCCACTTATTCCACACTATCTTTCAATGACAATCCTGAATCAATCTGACCGTATTATGATCAATTCAATGGTTGGAAAATCGGAGGCAGCAGTTTATGCTATTGCATATACAATAGCAATGATGATGACTATTATTACAACGGCAATTAATAACTCTTTTATTCCATATACATATAAGGGATTAACAGAAAGGAAGTATTTGGATATCAAGAAGAACAGTAGCTTGCTACTTGTGATTGTAGGTGGCGGATGCGTTTTGGCTATGGCATTCGGACCAGAATTGATTAAAATATTTGCTTCTAAAGAATATTATGAAGCAATATGGGTAATGCCTCCGGTTGCTGCGTCAGTATACTTTATGTTTTTGTATCCTTTATTTGCTAATGTTGAGTTTTTTTACGAAAAGACTAAGTTTATTATGGTTGCTTCTTGTATTGGTGCTGGAACAAATATCTTGTTGAACTTTATTTTCATAAAGATTTTTGGATATATTGCGGCTGGATATACTACATTAGCGTGTTATATTCTTTTTGCGTTTGCTCATTATTTTTTCTATAAGAGAATATTTAAGGAGAATATTAAAGAAGTTGATAACCTGTATGATATGAGATTTATTCTTGGATTCTCATTGATGATAATTGTTGTTATGATAGGTATGACAATAATTTACGAAATGCCTATTGTTAGATATTCAATCATCATATTATTATTTGCTATCACATTTTGGAATCGTAAAAAAATGATTGATTTATTGAAAAGTCTGAAAAAATGACCAATGCATTTCATATGGTAATATGTCTTGTGACAATTAAATACATATCACATTTCTATCGATAAATTAGATTGTATTCCCATATAAACTTATTGTACAAAGGAGTTTCTATGCTTTACGAAATCAAAAATGATAAAATTATGTTACAAGTTGATACGTTTGGAGCGGAGATACATTCCCTAAAACTTGGCTCATTAGAATATATTTGGCAGTGTGGTGATGCCTGGATGCGCTACGCACCGATTCTGTTCCCGTTTATTAGTTCTCCGAAAGATCGGAAATATCTAGTCAATGGAAAAGCCTTTCGTATGAATGCAAATCACGGGTTTGCACGTGATATGGATTTTAAGATTATACGAAAGAATATGGATATACTTTTATTTGAATTATCTTCAAATGAAGAAACCAAAGCACAGTATCCATTTGATTTTATTTTACAGGTTTCTTATAGACTCATTGGAAATGCAGTGGATATTAACTACATTGTTAATAATATTGGTAATACTTCCATGTATTTTTACCTTGGTGGTCATCCTGCTTTCAATTGCCCAATTGATGAAGGAGAATTCTCAGATTATGAGATTGTGTATGATAGAATTGAGAACTTAATGTATCAAAATGGAGAGCCTCTACAAAATGTATCTGAAGGTAGAATTGTATCGTTGACTCGTTCACTATTTGATAACGATGCAATCATTCTAGATCATCCCAATTCTAAAGCTATTACGCTTCGTTCCAAGAAATCTACTCATTCTGTAACAGTTAAGTATCCAGAATCAAATGCAATCGCCGTGTGGTCGCCAACAGGTGATGATCAGGCAACATTTGTTTGCCTAGAGCCTTGGACTTCTGTACCTATTGATTATGATGATGCAGAGATTGAGCTATGTAAAAAGGAGCATGCTATAAAACTCAATAGCGGACAAAAATTTTATTATAACTATCAAATCGTCATTGAATAGGATTCTTAATCATATTAATAAGAATTTAAGGATGTTAATCAATGAAGTGAAAACAAAAGGAAAACGTAAAAGTAAAAGGTTTTATTCTTTAGAAATTTATACTTTTAAAGACGTATTAAATGGCAGAGAGATTTTTATTTACTAGAAAGGATAATTATATGCGACAGATAAAAGTTGAGAGAAATGTTGGAGGTATTGAAGGCCTTTGCATAATTACCCCATCTGTTCACGGTGATAGCCGTGGCTACTTCATGGAGACATACAGCCAGAGAGATATGTACGAAGCTGGTATTGATTTTGTGTTCATTCAGGATAATCAGTCAGGTTCCACCAAAGGTGTGCTCAGAGGTTTACACTTTCAGAAGCAATATCCCCAGACGAAGCTTGTTAGAGTTATAAAAGGATCAGTGTTTGATGTCGCTGTTGATCTACGCAAAGAATCTGATACGTTTGGAAAATGGTATGGCGTTGAACTGACAGAGGATAACAAGAAACAGTTTTTAATCCCCAAAGGATTTGCACATGGGTTCCTTGTGTTATCTGATTTTGCCGAGTTTTGTTACAAGTGTGATGATTTTTATCATCCTAATGATGAAGGTGGAATGGCTTGGAATGATCCTGAAATCGGTATCATGTGGCCTGAACTTGAAGGAACATATCAAGGAACAGCAAGCGCAGAGGGCTACACTGTTGATGGTTCACCACTGAAATTATCAGATAAAGACCAGAAATGGATGGGTATTAAAGATACCTTCACTTTTTGAGAAAGGAAATTATTATGAAAGGTATTATTCTCGCTGGAGGCTCTGGGACAAGATTATATCCTTTAACAATGGTTACATCAAAGCAATTACTTCCTGTTTATGACAAGCCAATGATTTTTTACCCGCTGTCTACGCTTATGCTTGCAGGTATCAAAGAGATTCTTATAATTTCAACACCGACCGATCTTCCAAACTTCGAGAAACTCCTCGGTGACGGTTCACAGTACGGTATTAGTCTGAGTTATAAGGTACAGCCAAGCCCGGACGGACTTGCTCAGGCGTTTATTATCGGCAAGGAGTTTGTAGGTGATGATGCTTGTGCTTTAGTTCTTGGCGACAATATTTTCTACGGCAACGGATTTAAGCAAATGCTTAATAATGCTAAGGATAATGCTGAAAATAACAATCGTACAACAATATTTGGTTATTATGTCAATGATCCAGAGCGCTTCGGTATAGTTGAATTTGATCATAATAAAAAAGTTATTTCAGTTGAGGAAAAACCTAAGAATCCAAAGTCAAATTATGCTATTACGGGTTTGTATTTTTATCCCGCAGGAATGTGTGAAAGAGCTGAAAAGGTTGTTCCTTCCGCAAGAGGCGAACTGGAGATCACTTCTCTAAATGAGATGTACCTTGAAGAGGAAAGATTAGATGTTGAAACTCTCGGCAGAGGCTTCGCTTGGCTCGATACAGGTACGATGGACAGCTTGCTCGACGCTTCTGATTTTGTTGAAATGGTTCAGAACCGTCAGGGTATCGTTATCTCGGCACCCGAGGAGATAGCTTACAAAAATCAGTGGATAACAAAGGAGTACCTTTTAAAAGCTGCTGAAAAATACGGAAAATCACCATATGGTGAGCATTTAAAGAATGTTGCAGACGGAAAATATTTTTTCTGAGATACATGGAGGTATAGTATGACTATTTTTGTAACCGGTGGTGCCGGCTTTATCGGCTCAAATTTCGTATTCCATATGCTTAACACATATCCCGACTACCGTATCGTATGTCTGGACAAGCTTACATATGCAGGCAATCTTTCTACACTTGAGCCTGTTATGAAGAATCCTAAATTCCGCTTCGTGAAGATCGATATCTGCGACAGAGAAGCTATCTACAAGCTCTTCGAGGAAGAAAAGCCCGATATCATTGTAAATTTTGCAGCTGAGTCACACGTTGACCGTTCAATTGAGAACCCCGAGATATTCCTCCAGACAAATATTCTCGGTACACAGGTTCTTATGGACGCCTGCCGAAAGTACGGTATTCAGAGATATCATCAGGTATCCACAGACGAGGTCTACGGCGACCTTCCGCTCGACCGTACTGACCTCTTCTTTACAGAAACAACACCTATCCATACAAGCAGCCCATACAGTTCCTCAAAGGCTGGTGCTGACCTGCTCGTAATGGCTTACAATCGTACATACGGACTCCCTGTAACTATCAGCCGTTGTTCCAATAACTATGGCCCGTATCACTTCCCTGAGAAGCTGATACCACTTATGATTGCAAACGCTCTTGCAGACAAGCCGCTCCCTGTTTACGGCGAAGGTTTGAATGTTCGTGACTGGCTCTATGTTGAGGATCACTGCCGCGCTATTGACCTTATTATCCACAAGGGCAGAGTCGGCGAGGTTTACAACGTAGGCGGACACAATGAGATGAAGAATATCGACATCGTTAAGCTTATATGCAAGGAGCTTGGAAAGCCCGAGAGTCTTATCACACACGTTGAGGACAGAAAGGGCCACGATATGCGTTACGCTATCGATCCCACAAAGATACACAATGAGCTAGGCTGGCTGCCCGAGACAAAGTTCGAGGACGGCATCAAGAAGACTATCAAGTGGTATCTTGAGCACCTTGACTGGATGACAAACATCACAAGCGGTGACTACCAGCAGTACTATGAAAAGATGTACAAGGATAGATA
>CACXCB010000197.1 GCA_902766005.1 uncultured Erysipelotrichaceae bacterium
AAAATGCGGTATGATTTTTACAGGAGGGCGGGAACTCATGACAGTCGGGGAAAATATTATGCGCTTCAGGAAGAAGGCCGGCATCACATCACGCGAGCTGGCAGCATGTGTCGGCGTCAATCCGGCAACGATGTCCAGGTACGAGCACGGGCAGATCTCCGCCATTCCCCCGGAGATGATCGGGAAAATAGCAGGTGTCCTCGGCATCGCCGCGGAGCAGCTTACAGCCGGGGATTCTTCCTACTCCTATATGATTGAGCCTGAAAAGAAAAAAATCTCCTCCAGAAAAAAAGAGGAGAAAGAACTCCTAAAAGGCTTTTACGGTCTCTCGCCCGAGCTGCAGGACGCAGTCAGGAGAATCTGCAATACAGGCCTGTCAAAATGACAGGCCTTTTTCTTTCCTTATTTACCGGTCAGGGTGTGAACTGTAACTTTGGATGGCTTTTTTTGTTGTTTATACACTTCAATCCCGTGATGTGATAGAATATACAATGGAGGTTTTCATGAAAGTGATGATTGCAGCCGGCGGCACAGGCGGACATATTCATCCGGCTCTTGCCCTGGCAGATAAAATCAAATCGCGGAATGCTGAAAACGAAGTGATCTTCTTCGGCTCTCTGAACCGCATGGAAGCAGATGTGATTCCTGCTCATGGTTATAAGTTCTGCGGAGCAAAAATGTCCGTAACAAACGGCGGCCTTGTACAGAAGGCAAAAGCAGCAGCATCCATGGTATCCGCATACGGAACATGTTTGAAAATGATGAAGCAGGAAAAACCGGATATCTGCATCGGCTTTGGCAACTACATCAGCGTTCCGCTGATTACAAGTGCACACAAGCTGCATATTCCGATTCTTCTGCATGAGCAGAACAGTTTTGCCGGAAAAGCCAACCGTTTTCTTGCACAGTATGCAGACGGCATTGTGACATGTTATAAAAATAATGAGCGGCAGTTTCCAAAAGAAAAAATCAGGCTTCTTGGCAATCCGGAGGCCAGTGCTGCCGCAGATACAACATTTGATTCTTCGGTATTAAAGGAATACGGATTAAATGAAAATCTTCCGTTTGTGGTATTCATGATGGGCTCTTTAGGCAGCTCGAGCGTGTCACAGGTGATTGATGAAGCATGTGACCTGTTTGATGAATCTTTTCAGGTCATCATCGCCAAAGGCAAATCCAATGCGTACGAGTTTAAACATCAAAGTGACGGAAGAATTGCCCTTGTGGATTACGTCGATGGCAAAGCCATGCTGAAGGGATGTGCCCTTGCTGTAACAAGAGCAGGTGCCACAACAATTTGTGAGATCGGGGCAATCGGTTGTGCATCGGTATTGATTCCGAGTCCCTATGTGCCCGACAATCACCAGTATTACAATGCGATGGAGCTTGTTGAGCAGGGGGCTGCCGATATCATTGAAGAAAAAGATCTGTCTGCAAAATCACTTGCAGATAAAATCAATGCGTTGATGAAAGATGAAAACAGCAGAATCAACATGAAAAATAAGGCATACGAAATGGGAAGAAGAGATGCCGCTGATCAGATGATCAACTGGATGGAGGAATTGGTAAATGGATAACAGAATCTATGAAATATTATCGGGTTTGGGAGAAACACAGAAAGATATTCCTTTATCCACTTTAACAACATTGCGCATCGGCGGAGAAAGTGCTGTCGTTTTTTACCCCGAAACATTGGTCGGGCTGGATCTTGCCATCCGTTTTCTGAATCAGGAAAACATTCCTTTCAAGCTGATCGGCAAAGGAAGTGACATACTGGCATCGGATGAGCGCTATGAAGGTGTTGTAATACGTCTGGACAAGCATTTTCATACGGTATACTTCTGTGAGAACGAGATGATTTGCGAAGCCGGTTCTTCGATTGTCGGGTTAGCAAACCAGGCGATGAAGCAGGGATTATCCGGTCTGGAATTTGCCAGCGGCATACCGGGAACATTGGGTGGGGGCATCTTCATGAATGCCGGTGCCTATAAATCCTCGTTTTCCGATATTGTCAAAGAAGTTCTGGTATACAGAAACGGAAAATTTGAGTGGCTTTCAAATGAAGCATGTGAATTTGCCTACAGGGAAACGGTCTTCGGAAAACATCCGGACTGGATTATAGTCGCAGCCAAAATGCAGCTTGAACCGAAGGATCCTGAAGAAATCAGCAAGTTGATGGAAGATCGCCGTAAAAGGCGCATTGCTTCCCAGCCTTTGGAATATCCATCCTGCGGATCCGTATTCCGTAATCCGGAAGGAATGAATGCATGGCAGCTGATTGATGGTATCGGCTATCGTGGCAAAAAGAACGGCGGAGCTACCGTATCCGCAAAACATTGCAACTTTATCGTCAATGAAGACCATGCCACAGCGGCAGAATATATGCAGCTTGTCAATGAGATCATTGATAAAGTCAAAGAAAAATATGATGTAACTCTTATTACAGAAATGGAGAAGTTCAATTGGAAGTAAGCAGAAAAAACGAAAAAGAGGCTTATCCCGATGGTGTTGAACAGGTATTCAAAGAGCATCGCATGAAGCGCTATGCCCAGGAATATAAAAAAGCCAAACCGGGACTTTTGAAGCTTGGCATATTGTCAGGTGTTTTGTTTGTGCTTGTTTTGTTTTATTTCCTTCCTGTTTCCAGGGTACGTTCCGTTTCCATTCAAGGCAATTATTATCTTGACCGCTCCTATATTATGCAATTGAGCGGTGTTACCCTGAAAGACCGGTTTTATCTGACTTTGCCGATGCAGGTGGAAAGAAGGCTGGAAAGGGATGCGATGATCGAAGATGCAAAGGTGACTTTGCAAAGCGGCAATGTCATCTCGATTGAGGTCAAGGAAAAACAACCGGTTGGATACCGGTATGAAGATGAGCCGGTTATCCTTTTCTCTGATAATACAAAGACACAGCTGAAGAGCGATTATCTTGAGATTATTGCCAGCCTTCCGTTTATTATCGGGTTTGAAGAGGATGAGGATACAAGACTGCTTGTAAAAGCGTTGAATGAAGTGGATCCTGTCATGATTGAGGATATTGCGGAAATCAGTGAGTTTGCATTATCCTATGATCCGCAAGCCATCAAGATCCTCATGCGCAACGGCGGCTATTTTATTTCAGATTTTTACAACCTTGATAAAATCAATTTATATAACGGCGTATACAGCCAGCTGAAAGACAAGAATAACTGTATCTATGCCACCATCAGCACGAATAAAGTCAGTGCGTGGGCTTGTCCGTGGGATGAAGAAAATATAGAGCTGGAATACTGGCGTGATGAAGACGGTGAAATCATCACGAATATCTATGGGGATCCTGCTGCCAAACACTACTACAAGGATGCAGAAGGGGAAGACGCGGTTGATCGTGAGGGCAATCCGATTGTGATACCGATCGGCGAGGACGGACTGGATATTTACGATGAACATTTCCAGGAGCATTATGAAGCAGGCTATTATGACAGCGGGGAATTGATACTTCCCGACAGCGAAGAGTAGCAGTTTGTACAATTAACAGGGTTTCTGTTATAATGGATTTTGATAAAAAGGAGATTTTTATGGCTGTTGAGACAAAAACAAATTATGGAAATATATCCGTTTCTGAAGAAGCCGTTGCATCCCTTGCAGGTGGTGTCATTACGGAATGTTACGGTGTTGTCGGCATGGCAAGCAAACAGGTGCTGCGTGATGGCTGGGCGGAACTTCTGAAGAAGGAAAACTATGCCCGCGGCGTCGTGGTCAGAAAAAAAGAAGAAGGCATTGAAATTGACTTATATATTATTGTCAGCTTTGGCGTGAAGATTTCGGAAGTTGTGCAGGAAGCACAGAAGAAGGTTAAATATATTCTGGAGAAATCTTTGTCACAGGATGTCATTGCGGTGAATGTATTTGTACAGGGTGTCAGAGTAATTGCGTAACGGAGGCTTTTTATGGACAAAGTGAATGGTCAAATTTTAAAAGGAATGCTGGAGAGTGCATGCAATAATCTGAATAACCATAAAAAAGATGTTGATGCATTAAATGTTTTCCCCGTACCGGATGGCGATACGGGAACAAATATGTCTCTGACATTCACCAATGGTATTAACGAAGTCCGCAAGAGCGGATCCGATTCCCTCCCTGTCATCGCCAAAACATTGAGCAGAGGACTTCTGATGGGAGCTAGAGGAAACTCCGGTGTCATCCTGTCACAGATCTTCAGAGGTTTCTATCAGTCTGTCAAAGAGCAGGAAGAGCTGGATGTGCCTGCATTCTCTGCTGCACTTTCCAACGGCTCCAAGCTTGCATATAAGGCTGTTATGCGTCCTGTTGAAGGAACAATTTTAACGGTTATTCGTGAGAGCAGTGAAGCAGGTGAAAAATATGTGCAGGAAAATCCCGAATGCACATGGAAAGAATTCATTGATCTGATTGTCAGTGAGGCGAATGCTTCCCTGGAAAGAACACCGGATCTTCTTCCGGTTCTGAAGGAAGCGCATGTTGTGGACTCCGGAGGAAGCGGTCTTGTCAAAGTTCTTGAAGGTTTCCAGGCATACCTGAACGGCACGCCGTATACATCCGAAACAGTCATTGAAGTTAAACAGGAGGAAAAATCCGAGAAGGCTTCAGGCTACCGTACGGAATACATCCTCTCCTTAAGCGCACAAGGCAAAACCTCTTTCAAAGAAGAGCGCGTGCGCAAGTCTTTGGAAAAGATCGGCAACAAGCTGACATTAATTCAGGATGGCGATCTCATCAAGCTCCGCATCAATACGATGATGCCCGGTGAAATTCTGACTCTCGGACAAAGATACGGTGAATTCCTGAAGGTGCAGATCGAAAACATTCAGGATGAATTAAAACCTTCGCTTTTGGATGAACCGAAAGAGGAAAAGGAAGAAAAACCGGTTGAGCTGAAGGAATACGGCATGATTGCAGTAGCTGCAGGCGAAGGCCTGAAGGCACTGTTTACGGACTATCGTGTGGATGTTGTGGTATCCGGGGGACAGACAATGAATCCTTCCACAGCGGATTTTGTCAAGGCAATTGAAGAAATCCCTGCTAAGCATATCTTCATTCTGCCGAATAACTCCAATATCATCATGGCTGCCAAACAGGCTGCAGAAGTAGAAAAGGATAAGGATGTCTATGTCTTTGATACAAAATCCATTCCTCAGGGATTAAGCGCATGCATCAATTTTAATCCTGAAGATACTTTTGAAGCCAACATAGAAGCTATGAAGGAAGCAATTGACAATGTGACTACCGGACAGGTGACATATGCGATTAAGGATACATCCATCGAAGGCAAAGAAATCCATGAAGGTGACTATATGGGTCTGCTCGAAAAGGAAATCGTCTTTACCGGAAAAGACAAGATGGAAGCTGTCAAGGATCTGATTAACCGCATGTGCCAGGAGGATACGGAGATCATCACACTCATCAAGGGTGAAGATGCTACAGATGAGGAATGCGCCGAGATTCAGAAATACATCGATGAGAACTATGATATCGATGTTGACATGGAAGACGGCGGACAGCCTGTCTACAGCTTTATCATAGGTGCTGAATAAGCTTTGGAAATTCCAAAGCTTTTTTTGTGGAAAGACAGGATATTTCAATGCATAATATTAGGTAGGAAAAGAGGTTTGAAAATGAAGAGATTAGGTATTTCGGTTTATCCGGAACATACAACAAAAGAAAAGGCCTATGCGTATATGCGCTTAGCTGGAAGCCTGGGCTATAAAAGGGTATTTACATGCTTTCTGTCTGTAACAGAAAGCAGGGAAGAGACGATCAAAAGCTTTAAGGAATTCTGTGATGTTGCTCACGAAGCAGGCATGCTTGTTTCTGCCGATACGAACCCGGGCGTATTTGAAAAGATGGGAGCGACACCGTATGATCTTTCCGTATTCAAGGAGATTGGACTGGACATTATACGTCTTGACGGACATTTCGGCGAAACGGAAGATATTGCCATTACCCATAATCCATATGGCATCATGATTGAATACAATGCTTCCGGAACAATCGGACTTGAGAATATGCTGAGATGCGGGGCTGATGCCGACAACATGTGCTTCTGTTCCAACTTTTTCCCACAGAGGCATACCGGCATGGGGCTGGACAGATACATTGAACTGACCGGAAGATATAAGGCTGCAGGCATGCGCATTGCAAGCTTTGTCTCCAGCCAGGAGGATAACACTTTCGGGCCATGGCCTGTATATGACGGCTTGCCGACACTCGAAATGCATCGTGACTTGCCAATTGATCTGCAAGCAAGGCACCTGCATGCGATCAACCTGTGCCAGGATATCCTCATCGGCAACTGCTTTGCCTCTGAAGAGGAGCTGAATGCATTGGCTGAAACAGATTTCTCCAAAATCAACGTTCGCATGAATCCGGTGGAAGGATTGACGGATACGGAAAAAGAAATCATCGCATGGACAAAGCATCAGCATCGCGATGACTGCAATGATCTCATCATCCGCTCTTCCTGGCCACGTGTCGTTTTCAAGGGCAGGAGCATTCCCGTAAGGGCAAGGGAAGACGAATATGCACATCGTGGAGATGTCCTGATTGTCAATGATAATCTCGAGCATTATCGCGGGGAATTGTGGATTGCCCTCAAAGATATCAAGCTCTCCGATCAGTATAATCTTGTCGGCAGAATTCCTGAAGAGGAACAGATCCTGCTTGACTGGATCAAACCAAGATTTGCCTTCGGCATTCTCTGATAAACCGGTATAAACCGGTTTTCTTCTTTTTACAGAAAGATGGTATAATGGTTGTAGTATAAATAACAGGAGGAAATATCCAATGGCATCATTTGTAATGGAAAATGAAGAAGTGTGTGTTTTAATCGATGAACATGCATCTGAGATTCACAGTTTTAAAGACAAAAAAACCGGTATAGAGTACATGTGGCAGGCTGATCCGAAGTACTGGACAGGCAGAAACCCGACACTTTTCCCAATGGTCGGAAGCACTTGGGACAAGATTCTGCATATTGACGGCAAAGAGTACAAGACCGGCAATCATGGTTTTACTAGACATAGTGATTTTACCTGCATTGAACATACGGATCAGAAAATTGTCATGGAATTGAAAGACAGTGAAGAAACACTGAAGGAATATCCTTTCCATTTCACGCTGCATATCAAATATACGCTTGAAGGCAGAACCCTGCAGATCCGATATTTCATCAAAAATGAGAATGACAGAGTCATGCCGTTCAACTTCGGTCTGCATCCTGCATTCAACTGCCCGATTGAAGAGGGTGATTCCTTTGATGATTATAAGATCGTCTTCAACAAGGCAGAGGACATTGACTGGCTGGATACAAAGATGGCTGCAACAACCGAACTTCCTTTAAACAAGGACGCTCTGGCGAAAACAGTGATCATTGCCGATCCAAAGAGCACAATGAGCTCCTTGACCAACGGCAAGCATTCTGTTGACGTTGCATATGAAGGATATGAATGGCTTGCTTTCTGGTCACCGAATGCACCGTTTGTCTGCATCGAGCCATGGCATTCTCATACGGATTTTGATGAAGTCAAAGTGCCGTTTGAGGAAAGAGAAGGAACCATCCATCTTGATGCAGGAAAGATTTTTGAAACATCCTACTCCATCACGATCCGCTGAAGAAAGGTCTCTATGTTTAACATCATAATTAAAGAAAACTACGCCCAGGTCAGCTCGGAAGCTTTTCGGATTATGCGGGAAACCATCCGGAAGGAAAATCCCGTTCTCGGACTGGCTACCGGTTCAAGTCCGATCGGCCTGTATAAAAAGATGATAGCGGATCATAACACAAACGGAACATCATACAAAAACGTTGTGACATTTAACCTTGATGAATATATAGCGCTTCCGAAAAACCATGACCAGAGTTACTGGACGTTCATGCATGAGAACCTCTTTGACAATATCAATATTAAAGAAGAGAACATTCATATTCCGGAAGGTGATGTTGCAGATGAGGAAGCTGAATGTGCAAGATATGAAGAATTGCTGAACCAATATGAAATTGATTTGCAGATTCTCGGTATCGGCACAGACGGCCATATCGGTTTCAATGAACCGGGAACGCCTTTTGACAGCCTGACACATATCGCAAAGCTGGAAGAGCAGACAAGAAATGATAATGCCCGTTTCTTTGAAGATGATATTGAAGCTGTTCCGACGCATGCAATTACAATGGGACTTGCCAGCATCATGCGGGCTAAGAAGATTGTCATCATCGCTACCGGTGAAAACAAGGCCGATGCGGTATACGGAATGATTAAAGGCGAGAAGAGCGTTGCCTGCCCGGCATCCATTCTGCAGGATCATCCTGATGTGACAGTGATCCTGGATGAAAAGGCTGCAGCCAAACTCGCCATGTAAGAGCATTATGCTTTTTAACAATCTGTATTTGTGGCATAATGTTCGCATACAGGAGGTATTCACATGAAAATTATCGAGACAGAAAAAGAATATGATGCTTTGTTAAGTGAAAATAAGTCAGTATTTGTAGACTTTTATGCAGACTGGTGCGGACCGTGCAAAATGGCTGCTCCGATCGTAGAAGCTCTTGCCGCTGAGTATCCGGATATCGCTTTCGCAAAAGTCAACGTAGATGATCTTCCGGAAGTTGCAGAGAGATACGGAATCATGTCCATTCCGACAATGATCGCTGTCAAAAACGGTGAAGTTGCAGCAACATCGCTTGGTTTCCGTCCGAAGGAAGCTCTCGAAGAAGTCGTTAAAGCTGCACTCTAAAAGCATTCATGCCACATGGCACAGGCCATGTGGTCTTTTTTTTGCCGAAAAACCATAAAATTACCGTATTTGTTTAGAATTAATAAACATAAAGTTTAAAAAACTATTGCATTACTGCATGTTTTTTGTATAATAGTATAGGTTTTGTAATTGCGAAAGATTTGTTTACTATTACTAAACACGAAAGGAGGGTTTATGATCGATATCGGCAAGAGGATCAAACAGCTGAGAATCAAAAACAGTCTGACACTCGAAGAACTTGCGTCGCGGACGGAATTAACCAAGGGTTTCCTGTCTCAGCTTGAAAGGAATCTGACGGCACCATCTTTGCAGACACTGGAAGATATTTCCGAAGCATTAGGTACAACGATGTCAGAATTCTTCAGGGAGGAAAAGGAAGAACAGGTTGTCTTCACTGCCAATGATGCATTTATTGATGAGCAGGATGACTTCATCATTCATTGGATTGTTCCCAATGCCCAAAAGAATGATATGGAACCGATTATCCTGAAACTGCACCCGTTGATGTCTTCAAAGGTCATAGAGCCTCATGAGGGGCAGGAAATGGGCTATGTGTTAAGCGGAAAGGTCTACCTTTGCCAGGTGGATGATCCTAAAGGAATTCCGGTAAACAAAGGTGATACCTTCTACATTAACGGGGACAAAGCACATTATCTGAAAAACAAATCCAACAGGGATGCTGAAATCCTCTGGATCAGCACACCACCGGTTTTTTAAAGAGGGGAGTTACAAATGAAAAAACTGATTGAAGTAAAAAACATCGTTAAGGCATTTGACAAACAGGTTGTTCTCAAAGGTGTTTCTTTAGACATTTATGAAAATGAATTTGTCACATTGCTGGGACCGTCCGGCTGCGGCAAAACAACATTATTGCGTATTATTGCCGGTTTCCTGGATGCTACAGAAGGCAGTGTCATTATGGACGGAGAAGATATTGCAAGCATTCCTGCATACAAAAGAGACGTTAATACCGTTTTCCAGCACTATGCTTTATTTCCGCATCTCGATGTTTACGACAATATCGCTTTCGGCTTAAAGATCAAGAAAATGCCGAAGGACATCATCGACCAGAAGGTTATGCGTATGATCTCCCTGGTAGGCCTGGAAGGTTTTGAACATCGTGATGTCACAATGATGAGCGGCGGTCAGCAGCAGCGTGTAGCGATCGCAAGAGCTCTTGTCAATGAACCGAAGGTATTGCTGCTGGATGAGTCTTTGAGCGCACTGGATAAGAACCTGAGAAAAGAAATGCAGATCGAGTTAAAAGAAATCCAGAGAGAGGTAGGCATTACCTTTATTTTTGTCACACACGATCAGGAAGAAGCTCTGACTATGTCAGATAAGATCGTTATCATGAAAGACGGAGAAATCGAACAGATCGGCACACCGGTACAGGTTTACAATGAGCCGATTAATGAATACTGTGCAAGGTTTATCGGTGATTCCAATATCATTGACGGCATTATGAAGAAAGATAATCTGGTCAGCTTTGATGACGTGGATTATGAATGCGTTGACTATGGATTTGAAGAAAATGAATCTGTTGATATCATGATTCGTCCGGAGGACATCGACATTGTTCCTCGTAACAGAGGCTTATTAAACGGGGAAGTTAAATCCGTATTGTTCAAAGGCGTGCATTACGAAGTCATCGTTGAAACATCATCCGGTACCAGCAAGACAGTCATGATGCATGTAACCGCAAACAGAGATATCGAGAATAAAGAAGCACATGAAAAAATCAGTGCATCCAACTTCTTTATGGATCTCGAAGATGTTGAAAACCTGACAGATTCCGAAGTCATTGCTCGTGCCAATGCGCAAGCATGGAATGATAATGATGAGGATGTTTCTTTGACCAAGGTCAAATATCATTTGAAGAATGAAGTCGGCACTTACCCATGTACATTCGGTACAGATGCAGGTACAGAGATCACTATCAATATCACTGTTACAACACCGAAGGTCGTTGAGGATGAATCAAATGAAGAAGGTATTCAGGCATTTGACTTCTATAAGACAGTTGATGAAATCAAAGAATCTGTTGCACTGGATACCGATCTTGTCATATGGGCAGATGCTTATGCATGGAACATGGAAGATAATTCCCGTGTTGAAATCTGGGATGTTAAGTATGACTTTGATGATGAGACAATCGTTGAAGGTGATTATCCCGTAACATTCTCTACACAGGGAAGAGAAATCAAGATTGAAACAACAGACCGCATTGAAGAGGGTGAACGTATCGGTTTAAAGTGGAATCCTGAAGATATTCATGTCATGAGAAAGATGGGGTGAGGAAATGAAAAATTTCAGCAAGCTTATCTATCCTTATGTCATCTGGATGACAGTCATGATTATTGTGCCGATGCTGATGATTGTTTTATATGCAATTACAGTCAGAGGCAATGATGTACTGACATTGCAGTTTACATTGGAAAACTTTGCCAGATTCTTCCAGGATTCCATTTTCCCGAGTGTTTTATGGAGATCGCTGAAGATGGCATTTATCACCACGGTCATCTGTATCGGTCTTGGTTATCCGGCAGCCTTTGTCATGGCAAAGATGAAACCGAATAATGCGGCGATGTGCGTATTACTCGTTACTTTGCCGATGTGGATCAACATGCTTGTAAGAACATATGCATGGAGAGGTATTTTATCAAGATTCACGCTGGGCAGTGAAATCAATGTTTATATCGGTATGGTATACAACTTTCTGCCGTTTATGATTTTGCAGATTTATACCGCATTATCCAAGATTGATCCGAACCTGATCATTGCTTCCCATGACCTTGGCGCAAATGACAGGGAAACATTCTTAAGAGTCATTCTTCCTTTGTCCTTATCAGGCGTTGTTTCAGGAATTACCCTGGTATTCCTGCCGGCTGTATCTTCCTTCTTTATTCCAAAACTTCTGGGAGGAGGACAGTATGTATTGATCGGTAACCTGATTGAAGAATACTTTATTTCTACCGGAGACTGGAACTTCGGTGCTGCAATCAGCTTAATCATGGCAATCATCATTCTGATTTCCATGTATGTAACAAGAAAACTGGATAAAGAAACAGCGGAGGCGGATGACTGATGGAAAAGAAAAACGGAATTCTTTCAAAGATCTTTATCGGCATTGTCATGCTGTTCTTCTATGCGCCGATTGTCTATGTTGTGTTCTTCAGTTTCAACCGGTCAAAGTCATTGACAAAGTTTACGGGCTTTTCATTGAAATGGTATGAATCCATGTTCCAGAACAGACCGATTATGGATGCAATCTGGTATACGGTTGCATGCGCTGTTATTGCAACGGTTGTTTCCACCATTGTCGGTACAATTACCGCCATCGGTTTATCGAAGAGTAAAAAAGTAGTCAGAGAGTTTGTCAATCAGGTAAATAATCTGCCGATGCTGAATCCGGAAATCGTAACCGCTATCGGATTGATGTTATTCTTTACTTCATTGCGGATTCAGACCGGTTTTGTAACTATGGTTCTGGCGCATATTGCATTCTGTATTCCGTATGTCATTCTGAGCGTATTGCCGAGACTGAGAAGGCTGGATCCGAATATGGCTGAAGCTGCACTGGATTTAGGATGTACGCCATGGCAGGCAATGTGGAAGGTTATCATTCCCCAGATTAAAGAAGGCATAATAGCCGGTGCACTAGTTGCATTCTCTATGTCGTTCGATGACTTCGTTATTTCCATGTTTACAACCGGGCCCGGAGTCACAAACATATCTATTTATGTATACGGCAGCGTTAAGAGAGTAAATCCTACAGTCAATGCATTATCTGCGCTGATTGTTTATGTTATTACAATTGTATTGATTATTGTAAATGTTGTACCGATGATCCGTGACAGAAGGAGGGCTAAGGAAAATGTCTTGGAGTAAATTGATTAAAGTAACTACAGCTATCTCACTTGTATTTCCGCTGATTGGATGCACAGGCGGTGAAGAAGAGATTGAACAGGCCGGCGATGCCATGGAAATGTTTGGCTGCAACGTCATCAACATCTATAACGCAGGTGAATATATTGATGAGAGTGTTGTGCCGAATTTTGAAACCATGTACAATGCCAAAGTAAATTATGACACATTTGAATCCAATGAGATGATGTATACAAAACTGCTTGGCGGCAACTCTTATGATGTGCTGGTTCCTTCAGACTACATGATTGAGCAGCTGATGGATGAAGATCTCTTACAGAAACTGGATCAGTCCGCTATGACAAACAAAGATATGCTGGATCCGTTTGTGGTTGAAATGCAGAAGGTATTTGATCCTGATCTGGAATATGCAATGCCTTATTTCTGGGGGAATGTAGGTCTTGTTTACAATAAGGAAAATGTCAGTGAAGAAGATCTCACAACTCAGGGCTGGGATATCTTGAAAAATGAGAAGTACAAGGGCAGAATCTATTTCTATGATTCTCAAAGAGACGGCTTCATGATTGCCTTTAAAGCACTTGGATATTCCATGAATACAGATAACACAGAAGAAATTCAGGAAGCATACCAGTGGCTCAGGGAAATGAATGCAACAATGGAACCTGCATATGTTACTGATGAAGTCATCGATGAAATGGTAAACGGAACAAAAGACATTGCGGTTATGTATTCAGGTGATGCAACATATGTTCTCAATGAAAATGCAGATTTAGGATGGTATGCTCCAGATCAGGGTACAAATCTCTGGATCGATGCTATGGTTATTCCGAAGAATGCTACTTGTCCGGGTCTTGCCAATGCCTTTATCAACTATGCGATCAGTGAAGACGTACAGGTTAAGAATACTGAATTTGTCGCATATACACCTGTATTAACAAAAGTTATTGAAGACATGGGCGGAGAAGATGGTGATTTCTTTGAGATTCCTTCTTTTATCCCGAGAACAGAATACGACAAAGACGAAGTCTTCCACTACAATCCTGAATTGAAGAGACAGCTGTCTGATCTCTGGAACAAAGTTAAAATCAATTAAAAAAAACTCGGAATTTTATCCGAGTTTTTCTTTAGGCTTCAAAGGATTTTGCGGCATGCTGATCAAGCCGTCTATGAAGTATTTCACCAGCTTCCACATGACAAGCAATGCTAACAGAGGAATCAGGCATGAGGTCACAATCATGACGGCAAGAGCTTCGATCAGATTCGTAAATGTTGTTTCAAATTTCTGCAGGATGCCGTTTACGCCTTCACCTACGGAATTGATGATTTTATCCACCCATGTCTGATCTTGTGCATTCTCTTGTATTTCGGCGGAATTCTGGTTAGCTTCATTGATGGTTTCGGTTATATTGGTTTCATAAATCTGTTCGATGGTTTGTGAAGTTTTAACACTGAAGGGGACAATGAAAGCTAAAACAATGCTGAATCCGGCAATCATCATGGCTGTCTTTTTCAGCCATCGTTCATTCATTAACCAGATGTACAGGATATATATTCCGCAAGCTACCGGAATCAATATACTGAATGTAATATTTCCGATGACAGCTGCCAGATATTTCTCTAAAAATAATGCGCAGAGTACAATCATGGAATACGTGCTGAGATCCGCCATCTTGTTTGCGATAGGTGTGCCTGCATCTCCCGGGATCATACTGATGGCTGCAGATGCAGCTGTTGAAGCAGCGGTAATTTCCATGACGGTTTCTTTCTTTTCATCCAGATATCCGATGATATTTTTCTGCATGACAGGGGAAGTCATCAGGCGTGTCATTAAGAAATATGATACCAGTGCAATCACTAAGGCACAGCCCGTTTTAATCCATTTGTTTTTATTCTCCATTTTTTTCTGTCTCCTTTATGTATATTATAAATTATAAAAAGAAAAAAACCTGAACTATATCAGGTAATAAATGGTGGGGACGATGGGACTTGAACCCACACGAGGTTGCCCTCAACGGATTTTAAGTCCGTTGCGTCTGCCGATTCCGCCACATCCCCAAAAAAATGGAGGTTCCTGCCGGGGTCGAACCGGCGATCGCAGAGTTGCAGTCTGCTGCCTTACCACTTGGCTAAGGAACCATCTCAGAGATTGCTTAATTATTATACTTTCCTGCGCCTTGAATTGCAACAAGAAAATCATTTTTACATGACTTGTTACGATACAGTGGATCAACAAGATCATCTAAAATAGACATAACATGTTGAATTATTCTTCTGATTCTGCTATTTTTTACGTAGGAGGGCACTTATGCAGATGAACATCAAAACGGATTATGCAATCCGATGCATGTTGTACATGGGGAGTCACGACGGATTCAGCCCATCAAATGCAATCAGCAGGGACATGGCAATTCCAAAGGAAGATATACAGAAAATACTGCGACAGTTAATGGAAGCAGGACTGGTTGTCAGCCAGCGGGGTCAGGATGGAGGCTACAAGCCTTCAAGACCGGTTCATGCAATTAAAGTCTTTGATGTCATATCCTGCATGGAAGGCACGATTAAGATCAATCGGTGTCTGGAAAAAGATGGCTTCTGTAATCGCAAGGCAACAAACAGCTGTCAAATGCACAAGTACTATTACGGCGTACAGAACATACTGGAACAGATTTTTCAGAATACATCAATTAAAGACATCCTGGACGGAAAGGCAACAGGATTCAGCTCTCTTGGATAGAGCTGATTTTTTTGGGGGGAGAGAAATATGCATGAATTGGGAATTGTGACACATGTCGCAAAAACACTGGATGAAGTTGCAGTGGAAAATAAAATCACGAAGATCGGATCAGTCACATTGGAAGTAGGGGAAGTCTCCGGCATCATGACAGAGTACTTTATTGATTGCTGGAACTACTTCAAAAAGAAACATCCCGTATTATCCGAATCTCAGCTGAAGATTGAAACGATCAAAGCCATTACCTATTGTACAAACTGTCAGAAGCAGTATGAAACTATTGCGCACGGCATCACATGCCCGTATTGCCAAAGCAGGGAAACATATCTGATTCAGGGCAATGAGTGCAACATCAAAGAGATAGAAGCGGAGACGGAAGAATGAAGAAGATTGCTGAGCCTTCCTATTCTGTGGAATTGGAGAAAGCCTCCGTGAATACGGATTTTGCAGAACTGCGCCATGACGGCCTGTTGTTTGAAAAAGAAGAATGTGAAATACCACGATATGATGAGCAGTTCTTCGAATGCAGATTTAAGAACATTCGTTTTACCAAAGACCTGTCGGGATGCCAGTTTGTGGATGTTGAATTTGATCATTGTGATTTTTCCAACTGCAATTTGCATGAATCTGTTTTCCGCAGGGTCAGATTCAATACATGTCGCATGATGGGCAGTGATTTTACAATGTGCCGTTTTCAGGATGTTTCCATCCTGAATGCCAAAGCTGATTTCGTCAACTTTAACGGAACCAAATGGAAAAATGCAATATGGCAGGGAAATGATTTCAGCGAGTCTTCTGTTTCCAATGCCGAATGCAAGAATATCCAAATCAGTGAATGTAATTTTACAAAGACGGAATTCTATCATACACCTTTAAAAGATCTGGATGTTTCCACTTCCAACATCGATAGCATTGCTGTTGTTCCGGAAGATCTGAAAGGATGCATTGTCAATGAAGAACAGGCTATTGCCTGTGCAAGAATCCTCGGTGTTATTGTTAAATAAATGTTTCACAATTCTTTCACAAAACTCACATAAAACAAACACAGCTTCTGAGTAAAATATAATTGTCAATAAGGACATTAATATTTCTTTCCCTCCCGAATTTTAAAAATAGAAAGAAGATCTGTGCCAGCAGATCTTTTTTCGTTATAATCAATTTGGAGGTTTTCATGATGAATTTTGATTTACAGAAAAGATGGTGCTTCTATTTTAAACAGATTGCCGATATTCCACGTGGATCGGGCAATGAGAAAGAAGCCAGCGACTATATTGTACAATTTGCCAAAGAACATGGTTTGAAGTATAAGCAGGATTCTGAATGGAATGTGATTGTGGACAAACAGGCAACACCGGGTTATGAAGAAGCTGAACCGATCATTCTGCAGGCACATTTGGATGTTGTATGTGAAAAGAATCAGGACGTGGGACATGATTTCACAAAGGATCCTCTTGACCTGTATGTAGATAACGGATGGCTGAAAGCCAGAGGAACAACGTTAGGTGCGGATGATGGCTATGGTGTCAGCTATATGCTTGCAATACTGGAAGATGACAGTCTGCAACATCCGGCATTATCCTGTATCTTTACCACGATGGAGGAAATCGGACTGCTTGGGGCAATGGCGTTAAAAAAGGAAGACCTGCATGGAAACCGTATGATCAATCTCGACGGTGGCGGGGAAGTAGAAACAACGGTAAGCTCGGCCGGAGGAGCTTGTGTCAAAGCGACATGTCATTTTGAAAAACAAGCTAATGATACAAAGGCATATGCTTTACACATCAGAGGCTTGCAGGGAGGCCATTCCGGAGAATCAATTCATGAGGAGAGAGGCAATGCAAATATCCTTGCCGCAAGAATCCTGAAGGAATTCAAGAACAGCGGCATTGATCTGACCATCAGCAGTTTCAGGGGCGGCCTTAAGTATAACGCCATTCCAAGAGAAGCGGATGTAGTATTTGTGTCTGATGCCTCTTTTACGGACATTCTGAAACAGGTGAAAAACAGTGAAAAACGAATTCAAAAAGAACTGGAATTCAGTGATAAAGGATTTTACGCAGAGGTTGAAGAAACAGATGCCGAATGGAAAATCGATAAGAAAGCCAGCGATGCATTCATACAGTATCTGTATCTGATTCCTGACGGATTCAGGCACAGGTCATTGCCTCTTGGCATTACCAGCGCATCCCTGAATGCAGGGGTTGTTGAGACAAAAGATAATTGTTTTATACTGACAGACATGATCCGCAGTGCACTAAGCAGTGATACGGATCTGTTAATAGATCAGATGAAAACACTTGGAAGAATTTTGCACATTGAAGCGGAATGCACAGACCGCTTCATGGGCTGGGCATATAAGGCAGATTCTTCCTTCAGAAAAGTATTAATGGATGTTTGCATGAATCATGGAATTCAGCTTGAAGAAAAAGCAACACACGGCGGTCTGGAGTGCGGTGTCTTCAGCGGACTGAATCCGGATCTTGATATCATCACATACGGGCCTGTTGCTTATGGATGTCATACACCGGAAGAAAGACTGAATCTGGAATCTTTCGACAAATGTTATAAAATACTGTGTGAGGTGTTATCTGCCTCTCATTAACATATTTGAATTTTTGTCTAGTGATTCTTTTATCTAAAAAGACTACAATAAGGCAAAGAAGGAGGTATTAATGCTGGAAGTGACATTTATTTTTCTGGGTTTATCCCTGGACAGTTTTATTGCAATGATGCAAAAAGGTGCCAGTCTCAAAGAGCTTCCTTTCAAAAAGTTGCTGTTATATACATTCCTGTTTACAGTGATTCATATGACAGCCCTGGCAGCCGGTTATCTTGTTTCTTTGATATTTGACGGGCTGCTGCCGGATGGCAAAGTGCAGATGTCGATAGCGGCATTGCTTTGCTTTTCCGTGGGAAACTATATCCTGGTAAGAACATTCCTGCAGAAAGAATTCGTGGAAAAACTGGATCGGAATTTTAATATCAGATCACTGGCGAGACTCGCTGCGATTACAAGCATTACGACATTTGTGACAGGGATCGGTTTTTCCCTGTTTGGCATCGGTTTTCTGCAGGCATTGTGGAGGGCATTTGCTGTATCATTTGTTGCCGTAGCGATCGGTTTGAATATCGGTTATTCAATGGGGGCAGGATATCAGAAAGTGCTGGGAATCAGCGGTGGCATTCTGATGATTGTATTCAGTGCATGGCTTCTGGTAAAGTTTGTATTATTGCGGTGAGTGTATATGCAGAATCATAGAGGGATGATGAAGGAAGCGCTTGCCGAAAGCCTGCGCTCCCTGATGGAAAGATACCTGTTTGAAAAGATTACCATCAAACAGATCTGTAATGAAGCAGGCGTGATACGTGCTACTTTCTATAACTATTTTGACGACAAATATGATTGTCTGAATTCCATTGTCTATCATGATATTGTGGAAGGATGCCGGCCTTTTATTCAGCAGAACAGAATGCCGGAGGGAACGATCGGCGTCCTGCGGACAATTGAGGAAAACCGTCGTTTCTACCGCACAGCCTACAATGTAACCGGACAGAACAGTTTTGAGGATATGATTCGAGAGAATCTGAAGATTCTTTTTCTGGATTATCTGAATCACCATCGGAAAAAAGGATATCTTGATGAATATGACAATGATCTTTTGTCGGGGTATTTTGCAGAATGCATTGCCTTCCATATCCGTACCTTTGTCTTCGAGAAGGGTGGCAGAAGAACTGTTGAACAAACACAGAAAATGGTCAATGATCTGATGAAGAATTCATTTTATGATTTTGCAAATGAGCAGTCATAAAATGCATTCTTTTTTTATTATTCATGTATAATAATACTAGTGGAGATTATATATGAATATTAGAAAAATCAGTATAAAAGAAGGAACAATTGCTGGAGAAGAAAAAACATCCTGTACCATCTTCAGAGGAATACCTTATGCAGAAGCACCTGTAGGAAAGAGACGTTTTCAGGCACCGAAACCAAAAGAACCGTGGTTAGGTATTTACGATGCAACGGAGTTTAAATATCAATGCCCGCAAGCAGATCCGACATCCGGTTTTTACGGAAAAGAGTTTTATACCGATCCAAACTACCCGTTACCCGAACAGAATGAAGATTGCCTATATCTGAATATCTGGACACCTTCCGTTGGGACAGAAAGAAAATATCCTGTAGCGTTATGGATTCATGGCGGCGCTTTCGATCATGGCTTTGGTTCGGAGATGGAGTTTGACGGAGAGGCTTTTACCCAAAATGGTGTAATCCTTGTTACGATCAATTACAGAGTTGGCGTTTTCGGCTTCTTTGCGCATCCTGATCTGAAGGAAGAAGATCCGATGGGATCGGTAGGCAATTATGGCATACTTGATCAGGTAATGGCAATTCGCTGGATTTATGACCATATTTCTGCCTTTGGCGGTGATCCGGAAAGAATTACGATCTTTGGGCAAAGTGCCGGAGCGATGAGCGTACAGACATTGATTTCCAGCTCCCTGACAAAAGACATGATTCATGGGGCAATTATGCAAAGTGGCGGAGGCATTGATAACGGTCTTACAAAAGCACTTCTTCCTGAAGAGGCATATGCTGTATCTGAGAAAATCATGAAGCTGTGCGGTGCAAAAACGATCAAAGAGATGCGTGATATTCCGGCAGAGCAATTCGTTTCATTGCTGCCGGATCTGTATAAAGATCTTCAGGGTTTGGCTTTTTCACCGGTCATCGATGGCGTGGTTCTGACAGATTCACCATCCGAACTGGCTAAAAGGGGAAGGATTCATGACATCCCGTATATGCTTGGCATTACATCGGAGGATATTACAATCGAAAAGGGGAGTGATGCAAGAAAATCTGCTTTCTATGAGGGATGTATCAACTTTGCAAGGGAACGCAATCATCACGGGAAAAATCCGGTTTACGTGTATTATTTCAAACGACAGCTGCCTTCAGACGATGCAGGTGCATTTCATTCCAGCGAGCTTTGGTATGTCTTTGGCACATTGGGAAGGTGCTGGCGCAAGATGGAACCGCATGATTATAAGCTGAGTGACGACATGATCTCCTGCTGGTGTTCCTTCATCAAAGAGGGCGATCCCAAAAAAGGATGGAAACCGTATGATGAAAAAGGAGAGTTTGTCAGGATATTCCTGTAATAAGAAAAAAAGCGACTGAGTCGCTTTTTAACTGAAATAAACGTATTCATCTGCAGGCTTCTGGTAGAATCTTGCAGAATCTGCATACAGTACAACTGTTTTGCCCTCGCCGTTTTCAAGCGGCAGGGTTTTTAATTTGCCCTGGACTTCAATCCAGTCTCCTTTTTTCATCTGGGCGATATCGACATTGGTGACAGTTAATCCGCATAGGCTTGTATCCTGTGCGCAACAAACCATGGCTCTTCTGCCGAGAATGAAGGTCTGCTTATAACCCGGAATGCTTTCGGCATACATGCCTCTGAGGATGATTTCCTTGCCATCGTATTTTTCCGGATTTTCTACTGCATCCATATACCACAATCCATAGTCATCATCCTTGATGTTCAATACCGGATCATCAATATTGAATGGCAGAATACCGCTCTTCATTGTGACAGGCGCACCGAATGCACCTTCATAGTAAATCTGGCATCTTGGATTAATCGCTTTGATATTGCCCCTGAGAAGTGTTCCGGAAGTATCTTCCGTGCAGCGGTTAACGATAACCGTATCACTCCAGCGGATTTGTTCAAACATCATGGAACGCATTGCATTTACATAGATTCCAAATGTAGAAGCATCCACGGTTGTCAGAATCTGTACAAGCATCCAGAAATTGGGCATGTGCTCCAATAGGGTGTCGCTTACAGGTAATGTGCCGTTCCATTCGATGAAGACATTATCAGGATGATAAATCGTATCCAGCTCATGCATCTTTTCCGGTGTCAGATCCTCTGCATTATCGATGTATTCGATAAAGGCATGATGCTCTTCCAGCCATTTTTCATCATATGCATTTTCACCCTGTTCAAGACAGATGATAAGCACACGTTCCACACCATCCATGAAACCCGCATCATCCATGGTATCTTTGATCAAAGTGGTTTTGCCACTGTCAAGAAATCCCGTAAACAGATAGACCGGACTAGCCATTTACTTCACCCTGATACGGAAGATAGACTTAATCTCTTCCAGGTCAATCTTTTCGCCGATAATCGTAATCAGTCCTGTGTAAGCAGGGGAGCCCTTGCGGATATCTATATCGCCAGGCACATAATCGAAGAAGATCCAGGATCCGTCTTCGCTTGGTACGATACCTTTAGCACGAACGATATTATCACCGAGCTTGCCTAACGCTTCCTTTAATTCATCTTCAGAATACTTGTTGATGGTTTCGATGCCTACAGAATCAAAGATTTCATCTGCATCATGTCCGTGATGATGATGGTGATGATGGTGATGTTCATGTTCATCTCCTAAATGGATGCGGTCATACTGTTCCTCATCCTCGTCATCATGGTGGTGATGGTGGTGCTCATGCTCTTCATCCTCATCATCGTGGTGGTGATGGTGGTGCTCATGCTCTTCATCCTCGTCATCATGGTGGTGATGATGGTGCTCATGTTCCTCATCCTCGTCATCGTGGTGGTGATGGTGGTGCTCATGTTCCTCATCCTCGTCATCATGGTGGTGATGGTGGTGTTCATGTTCCTCATCATCTTCTTCATCGTCACCCGGAAGTTCAGGGAACCCATTTGTAGATCCTTCCATAGCTTCCATAATGGCTGTGCCGTTTAAATCATCCCATGGGGTAGTAATGACACGTGCTGTTTCATTTAATTCACGAATGATTTCAAGATCCTTTTCAAGGATACTGTCATCTACCATCTGGGTACGGGAGAGAATGACACATGCTGCTGTCTGGATCTGATCATCGAAGAATTCTTTGAAGTTTTTGTGATAGATGGCACAGCGTTTTGCATCAACAACCGTACTGTAGCTGTTCAGTTCCAATCCCTCAATTGTCTGAATAGCTTTGAGAATGTCTGAGAGTTTTCCCACACCGGATGGTTCAATAACAATATGATCCGGATTATATGTATCCACAACTTTTTTCAGAGCTGCTTCAAAATCACCTTTTAATGTGCAGCAGATGCATCCGCTGTTAATCTCTGTGATTTCAATCCCGGCTTCCTGCAGAAAGCCACCGTCAATACCGATTTCACCAAATTCATTTTCTACAAGGACAACCTTTTTGCCTGCAAAGACATCTTTGATCAACTTCTGGATCAAAGTTGTTTTTCCTGCACCGAGGAAGCCTGATACAACATCAACTTTGCTCATAAAATACCTTCTTTCTTTAACTTTAATATTATATATCACTTGTCAAATCTTGAAAGTAAATTGCATTTTCATATTTTCCATATGTTGACAGATTAACATAAATCTCCTAGAATAAAAACAGATGTAAACGTTTACGGTAACGTTAACGGAAACGTTTTTGGAAGGAAGGCACATGACCACAATCAAGGATATCGCAAAACTGACAGGGTATAGTATCGGTACGGTTTCCAGGGTTTTGAATCATCATCCCGATGTCAGTGCTCATGCAAAAGAAGTCATTGAGAAGGCTGTTGCAGAAACAGGATTTCAGCCGAATACCAATGCCAAAATGCTGAAGCAGACAATGATGACGGATGTGACAATTATTGTAAAAGGAACCCAGAATATTTTCTTTGAGGCCATTTTGGAGGAAATACAGAAAACCCTTAGGGAAAACGGCGAAGAAGCTTCGGTCAGCTTTCTGGATGAAAGGGCAAATGAAGTGGAGGAAGCGATACACCTGTGTTCTGTCAGAAAACCGAAAGGAATTATTTTTCTGGGAGGAAACCCGGAGTATTTCAAAGAGCGTTTTCACGAAATAACCATACCTTGCGTTATGACCGGTGCCAGTGCAAAAGAACTCGGTTTTGATAACCTGTCTAGTTTTTCAACAGATGATGTGGAAGGAGCAAAGGCGGCAGTTGAATATCTTATCATGAAAGGCCATCAGCATATCGGCATTGTCGGAGGAAGCATGGACGCAAGAATCGGGCAGATCGGTGTACAAAGGCTGTATGGCGCTTTGGAAATGCTGGAAATGAAAGGAATAGATATAGATCTGAATATGCAGTATGAATCTTCCCGATTTTCTCTGTCTTCCGGTTATGAAGCAGCTAAAAAACTTTTGGAAAAGGATCCTGCAATCACCGGTATATTTGCTTTGGGAGATATGGTTGCGATCGGTGCAATGCGTGCGATATATGATTCCGGAAAGCGTATACCGGATGATATTTCCCTGATCGGATATGATGGCATAGCCCATACCAGATATACTGTTCCAAGACTTGCGACAATCCAGCAGGATGTTGCAACTCTGGCCAGGCTCAGTGTTGAGGATCTGCTGATGAGAATGCAGTATCCGCGTGCCACCAAGCATGAATCCATACCGTTCAAAGTGCTTGCAGGTGAGAGCATTAAAGACCTGCGTAACAAAAAACAAAAAAAAGTAGAAAAAACAGTTGATTTCCGAAAACGCTTACGCTAATATAAATATGTAACTGGAAACGTTTACGGAAACGTTTCCGAAATTCAAATAGTTCAGGGAGGGAAAAATGAACACAAAGAAAATTTTGGCAACAAGCCTTACAACATTGATGAGTGTCAGCCTATTGGCAGGCTGCGGCGGCTCATCCAATTCAACAGCAACTCAGGGAAGCACCGGTGGTGAAGCTCCGGCAGGCGAAACAGAGACTACAGGAAGCGAAGCTGTTACATTGACAGTCTGGACACCGGCGGAAGACCAGTCCGATGAACAGGGTAACTGGCTCAACAAAGAACTCACAGCATTCCAGGAAGCACATCCTGAATGGACTATCGAATTCAAGACAGGCGTCTGCTCCGAAGGTGATGCAGGTACGACTGTTCCACAGGATGCTGAAGCAGCAGCTGATGTCTACATGTTCGCAAATGACCAGCTTCCAAGCTTGATCGAAGCAGGCGCGCTTGCTGAACTCGGCGGAAGCACATTGGATGACATCAAAGCACGCAACTCCGAAAAAACAATCGGCTATCTGACATATGACGGCGGTGTCTATGGTGTTCCTTTTACCACAAACACATGGTTCATGTACTATGACAAGAGAGTCTTCTCCGAAGATGATGTCAAGAGCCTTGATACAATGCTTGAAAAGGGTGTTGTTGCTTATCCACTGACAACTGCATGGTATTTCGCAGCTCCATATCTGGCTAATGGATGCACAATGTTCGGTGCAGACGGCACAGATAATGATGCAGGAATTCAGTTCAACGGCGAAGCAGGTGCACAGGTTACAGACGCACTCGTTGACCTCGTTGCTAATCCAAACTTCAAGAATGACGCTGACGGCTTAGGTATCGCCGGTCTTGCTGACGGTTCTGTCAATGCCATCTTCTCCGGTTCTTGGGATTACACAAACGTCGTTAATGCTCTTGGTGAAGAGAATGTAGGTATCGCAACAGCTCCGACAATGAAGATCAACGGCGAAGACAAGCAGCTTCTTTCCTTCGCAGGCGTTAAGGGTATCGGCGTTAACCCGCACTGCAAAAACATGCAGGCAGCAGTAGCACTGGCTTCCTTCCTCGGCAGCACACAGGCTCAGATGGATCACTATGAACTCAGAGCTACAGTTCCTACAGATACAACAATCGATATTCCAGGTGACATGCTTGTAAAAGCACAGAATGACACAATCGACTCCACATCTTTCCCACAGCCATTCGTTCCTGGCATGAGCAAGTTCTGGGATCCTGCTGCAACAATGGGTTCTGCTATCGTCAATGGCGAAGTAACACATGCAAATGCAGCTGAAAAGACCGAAGCAACAAACGAATTATATAACAGTTCTGCAGTAGACTAATAAAGAGTGGTAGTAAAGGGTGATGGCTCTGAAGCCACACCCTTTATTTATATTGTGATAAGGAGGAAATATGGTCAATTCGAAAAAAATTACTGTTGGCCAGGCAATCACCAAAGGTGATTTATGGACAAAGCTGTCCATGCTCTTTATGGGTGCCGGCATGTTTGGGCACAAGCAGAAAGTAAAGGGGATCATTACTTTCCTGATTGAATGTGCATTTATCTTCTACATGGTTACTTCCGGTTTTACAAACCTGGCTAAATTGCCCGGTCTTGGCGAATCGGAACAGGGAAAAGTATGGAATGAAGCCAAGGGGATTTTTGAATACACCAAGGGTGATAATTCTCTGTTGATATTGCTGTTTGGTGTTGTGACATTCTTTGTCATCGCAGCAGTCATTCTGTTATGGGTAATCCAGTTAAAGCATTCCTATAAGCTGCAGCTGGATAGTGAAAACAATGTCAAGATTCCTACATTTGCGGAAGATGTGAAATCTTTGTTTGATGGAAATCTGCACATCACATTGATGGCTTTGCCGATCCTGGGCATTCTGGTGTTCAATATCGTGCCGCTTGTCTACATGATCTGCATGGCGTTTACCACATATTCAAAAGAGAACAGCCAGCTGACATTGTTTGACTGGAACGGACTCACACAGTTCTTCCGTGTTCTGAACATGAACGGTTCCATGGGCAGACAGTTCTGGAGAGTTCTTGCATGGACAATTGTATGGGCAATTTTTGCAACATTCTTAAACTACATTCTCGGTATGATTCTGGCATTGATCATCAACAGAAAAGATACGAAGGCAAAGGGATTCTGGCGTTTCTGCTTTATTCTCAGTGTTGCCGTACCGCAATTCGTATCACTGCTGATCATGCGTACAATGTTGCAGCCACAGGGTGCAATCAATGTCATGCTGCAGAATGCAGGCTTGATATCTTCACCATTGCCGTTTTGGACAGATGCAACATGGGCAAGGGTAACGGTCATTGTCATCAACCTCTGGGTTGGTATTCCTTATACATTGCTGCAGATTACAGGTATCTTACAGAATATTCCGGGTGAGCTTTATGAAGCAGCACGAATGGACGGAGCTGGTCCGGTAACCATCTTCTTTAAGATAACATTGCCATACATGCTGTTTGTCACAACCCCATATCTGATTGCTTCCTTCGTCGGAAACATCAATAACTTCAATGTCATCTATCTGTTATCCAACGGCGGACCGACAAATGTCGGCGATACTGCAGGTCAGACAGACCTTCTGGTTACATGGCTGTACAAGCTGACAGTCGACCAGCAATACTACAATATCGGTGCAGTTATCGGTATTCTGACATTCGTGATTCTGACAATTATCACGCTGATTACATACCGCAACTCCGGCTCTTATAAGAATGAGGAGGCTTTCATGTGATGAGTACGATGAATAACACAGCAAAAAAGAACGCACCGAATACGAGACGTGTTCTGGTGAATATTCTGGTTCATGTTTTCCTGGCCGTATTGGCAGCCATCTGGGTGCTCCCGATCTTTTGGATCGTTCTGACCAGCTTCCGTAAGGAACAGGGCTCCTATGTCAGCACCTTCTTCCCGAAGGGATATACGTTAAACAACTATGTCAAACTGTTTACAGACAAGAACATTCTGAACTTCCCGAAGATGTTTACAAACACATTGATTATTGCCATCTTCACATGCTTGATTGCAACGTTCTTTGTCATGAGTGTCGGTTACTCATTGTCCCGCATGCGCTTCAAGTTTAGAAAGCCATATATGAACATTGCTATGATTCTCGGTTTGTTCCCGGGCTTTATGTCCATGATCGCACAGTATTATTTGTTAAAGTCAATGGGTTTGACAGAAGGTTCATGGATCCGCCTTGCATTGATCATTGCGTATACGGCCACAACGGGTCTTGGTTTCCAGATCGTTAAGGGATATTTTGATACGATCCCGAGATCCATTGATGAAGCTGCAATCATTGACGGAGCAAGCCAATGGCAGGTATTCACACAGATTACATTGCCGTTAGCAAAGCCGATTCTGATCTATACCGTATTAACATCCTTCATGTCTCCATGGGTAGACTTCATCTTTGCAAGGGTTATCTGCCGTGCAAATGCAGGACAGTACACCGTAGCGATCGGCTTATGGAACATGTTGCAGAAAGAATACATTACACAGTGGTACACATGCTTTGCCGCAGGTGCAGTCGTTGTCTCCATTCCGATTGCAATCCTGTTCGTCTTCACACAGAAATACTATGTTGAAGGCATGGCAGGAGCTGTCAAAGGATGAGAAAGAACATCTTTCTTCTTTCCCTTGTCCTTGCTGTTTCCACCGCATGCACAACAGCAGATCCAAAAGAATCTGCTGTTTCTTTGCATCCGATGGTCGAGCTGAATCAACAGCTGCAAGCGGCAGAGACGGAAGATCCTTACTGGACAACATACGAAGTATTCCTCTACTCCTACTATGATTCGAATGGAGACGGAATAGGGGATATCAACGGATTGAGAGAAAAACTCGATTATATTTCCGAGATGGGATTCAATGCGATTTGGATGATGCCGATTCATCCTTCCCCGACATACCATAAATATGACGTGACGGATTATAAGGCAATTGATCCTGCTTATGGAACAATGGAAGATTTTGAAGCATTGGAAAAAGCATGTGAAGAGAAGGGAATCCGTTTAATCATGGATCTTGTTCTCAATCATACCTCCAGCCAGCATCCGTGGTTTCTTGAAGCAGTTGATGCATTAAGAAACAACTATGAAAGCAAATATATCAACTATTATCATTTCAGCGACTCTGCCCAGGATGGATATGCGCAAATACCGGATACCGGCATCTATTATGAGGCAAGATTCTGGGATGGCATGCCGGATCTGAATCTGGATAATCCCGATGTCAGAAATGAGATTCTGGATATTGTTTCCTTCTGGAAGGAAAAGGGAATTGATGGTTTCCGCCTGGATGCGGTCACTTCGTATTATACCGGCAGGGACAGCGAAAATATCGCCTTTCTGCAATGGTTAAAAGAGAATACGGATACATACTATGTAGCAGAAGCATGGACGAACCAGGAGACTTATGCATCTTATTATGGAAGCGGTCTTGACTCCTTCTTTGATTTTGCCTTTGGTGATCAAAGCGGTGTTATCGCAAGTACCGTTACCGGCAGTTATGGAGCCGATGATTATATTCATGCTCAGACAAAGGAACAGGAATTGTACAAAAGCTATAACAGTAACGCTGTAAACGCACCGTTTTATACCAATCATGATATGGCAAGAGGTGCAGGCTATTATGCAGGGGATGATGGTTCCAGAACCAAAATGGCATTGGGCTTAAATCTTCTGATGAGCGGAAATGCATTCTTGTATTACGGCGATGAGCTTGGTATGAAGGGCTCAGGCAAAGATGAAAACAAGCGCGCTCCGATGTACTGGTCTGAAGGAGGATCAGGCATGTGCAGCGGTCCTGAAGGTATGGATGAGATCAATATGAAATTCCCTTCGTTAGAGGAGCAGGAAAAAGATGAATACTCCATTTATCAGTATGTCAGACAAGCTGTGCATGTGCGCAATGCCTTTCCGGAAATCATGCGGGGAGAAGTTGAGGAGATTCCTTCCCTGATGAATGAAGAGGCAGCGGCATATATTAAAAAATACGGGGATTCTTCCATTCTGATAGCGTTGAATACATCCGATCAGGCGGAAGAGATGGATGTTTCGGATACAGGCTATGCTAACCTTGCAGCCATGCTGATCGTGGATGAGCAGGCGGTTACGCTGAAGGATGGAAAGATCACGCTTCCGCCGTATTCCATTGCGGTTGTACAGCCATGATTAAAAATTATATTTTTGATCTGTATGGAACATTATTAGCGATAAGGACAGATGAATATCATCTGTCCTTCTGGCGTAAAATGTGCAAAGTATACAGACAGTACGGTATCAGATATAAGCCGGTAGAATTAAGAAGAAAATATGCAGATCTCTGTCTGAAAGAAGAACGGCTCATGTCAGATCGGCAATATCCGGAAATTAACCTGCTCAATGTATTTTCAAGCCTTTTAAAAGGAAAAAGGGGAAATGCGGAAGAGATTGCAACACTGTTTCGTGCATCCTCCCGCCTGTATTGTTTTCCGTATGAAAATACAATAACGGTACTGGAAAAGCTGAAAAAACAGGGGAAGAAAATCTATCTTCTTTCCAATGCCCAGCATGTTTTTACAATGAAGGAATTGGAAGACAGCGGTCTGATACAATATTTTGACGGAATCTATATCTCTTCGGATTACGGTATCAAGAAACCGGATCCTGCATTCATGGAGATCCTTCTGGAAAAGGAATCGCTGAAGAAAGAAGAATGCGTCATGATCGGAAATGACTTTGACTCGGATATTGCAACAGCACAAGCCTGCGGCATGAAGAGTATCTTTCTGAATACCGACAAACATGATACAGCGTATTTGCACAAACAAAGTCAGAATAAAAATGTCAGGATCATCGAAAGCGGAGATATCCGTGAGATATTGAAGGAGGAAGAGTATGCCTGAATGGCTAAAAGATGCGGTATTTTATGAAATCTATCCACAATCATTCTATGACAGTAATAACGACGGAATCGGGGATCTGCAGGGGATCATCGATAAACTTGATTACATCAAAGATTTGGGGTGCAATGCCTTGTGGATCAATCCGTGTTTTGATTCACCGTTCCTCGATGGCGGCTATGATGTAAGGGACTACAAAAAAGTCGCTCCGAGATACGGTACGAATGAAACCCTTGTGAATCTGTTTGAAGAGGCGCATAAACGAGGAATCAAAGTTCTTTTGGATCTTGTGCCGGGACATACTTCCGACCAACACCCATGGTTTCTTGAAAGCAAGAAAGCAGAACATAACATGTATTCTGACAGATATGTATGGACAACCCATGCTTTTGAAGGCATAGGGGGCCATCCTTATATCAGCGGCATGAGCGAAAGGGCAGGAGCATACATGCTGAATTTCTTTGCCTCACAGCCTGCCTTGAACTATGGCTGGCTGAACCGCACGGAACATTGGCAGTCTGCCGTCGATTCGGAAGAGGCAATTGCAACCAGGGAAGCCATTAAGGATGTCATGCGTTTCTGGATGGATCTTGGCTGTGACGGATATCGTGTGGACATGGCGGACTCATTAGTAAAAAATGATGATGAAAATAAATCTGCTACCGCAAAAATCTGGCGGAATGTCAGGGAGATGATGGATCGGGATTATCCTGAATGTGCATTAGTCAGTGAATGGTCCAATCCCTGCCAGGCAATTAACGGAGGCGGATTCCATATGGACTTCTATCTTGATCATCATTATAACGGCTATAATACGCTTCTCAGGGATTATGAAACAGAAGGGGGAGATCACAGCTTCTTTCTGAAAGAGGGGCATGGGGATATCATGCGTTTTCTTGATGATTATCTTCCTAAATATGAAGCAACTAAGAATAACGGCTACATTGCAATGTTCACATGCAATCATGATACGCCGCGCCTTGCAAGAACCCTGGATGAAAGGGAATTGAAACTTGCCTATGCATTCATTCTGACAATGCCGGGTGTTCCGTTTGTTTATTACGGGGATGAGATCGGCATGAAGTATCTCGATGTCAAGACAAAAGAAGGCGGCTATCAAAGAACAGGAAGCAGGACACCCATGCAATGGGATGAAACCAAAAACAAAGGCTTTTCACAGGCAGATGAGATTTATTTGCCGGTAGATAAAGAAGGTCCGAGTGTAAAGACACAGATGGAGGATCCGGATTCCCTGTATTCAGCAGTAAAAGAAATCATTGCCCTAAAGCATCGGTATGCGGATCTCTTGGCTGATGTATCATTTAAAGTGATCTATGCAGAAAAGGGGAAGTATCCGTTTGTCTATCAGCGTGGCAATATGATTCTGGCTGTCAATCCTTCAGAAAATGAAACGGAAACAGTCAATCCCCTGTTTTCTGATACACAAATCATATTTCATATCGGAGAGGCAGAAATCGGAAATGATAAACTGAAGATGCATCCACAGTCTTTTGTCGCCTTGAAATGAACGGAAAATATATAATTTTCTTTCCATGCATTACAGTATTGGTGTAAAATAGTACTGTTTTTGAAAAGGAGAACGCAAAATGGGAAAATATTTTGGAACAGACGGATTCAGGGGCGAGGCAAATGTCGTACTGACATATGACCACGCTGTCAAAATCGGCAGATTCCTGGGCTGGTATTACGGCAAAAGGCTGAACAAAAAAGCAAAAGTTGTTATCGGTAAAGACACAAGACGTTCATCTTACATGTTTGAATATGCGCTTGTTACAGGTCTGACAGCTTCCGGTGCAGATGCATACATTATGCATGTCACAACAACACCTTCCGTTTCATACATTGCAAGAACAGATGACTTTGATTGCGGCATCATGATCAGTGCATCTCATAACCCGTATTACGATAACGGCATCAAGATTGTTAACTCCAATGGTGAAAAGATGGATGAAGAAACCATCCTGGAAATTGAAGCATATCTTGACGGAAAAGTGGAAGTACCGCTTGCGGTAACATCCGATATCGGTAAAACGGTTGACTATGTCGCAGGAAGAAACAGATATATCGGTTATCTGATTTCCATGTCCAAATACTCTTTCAACGGAAAGAGAATCGGTCTGGATTGCGCTAATGGCGCATCTTGGTCTATCGCTAAGGGTGTATTCGATGCATTGGGAGCAAAGACATATGTCATCAATGCCGAACCGGATGGATTCAACATCAACACAAACTGCGGTTCTACACATATCGAAGGGTTGCAGAAATACGTCGTCGAAAACAAGCTGGATGCAGGTTTTGCCTTCGATGGCGATGCAGACAGATGCCTTTGTGTAGATGAAAAAGGAAATGTCGTTACCGGTGACCATATTCTTTACATCTATGGTCTTTACATGAAGGAAAGAGGCAAACTCTTAAATAACACGGTTGTTACAACTGTCATGAGCAACTTCGGGTTATACAAGGCCCTTGACAAGGTAGGCATCGGCTATGACAAGACAAAAGTCGGAGATAAGTATGTCTATGAATCCATGGTCAAAAACGGACACCGTATCGGTGGAGAACAGAGCGGACATATCATCTTTACAAAGTATGCAACAACAGGTGACGGTATCCTGACTGCTCTCAAGATCATGGAAGTCATGCTCGCTAAGGAAAAGCCATTGTCTGAACTGGCTGCTCCGGTTGTCTTCTATCCGCAGGTTCTGAAAAATGTCAGAGTCAAGGATAAGAAAGAAGCACAGGATGATCCTGCTGTAAAAGCCGCTGTAGAAAAAGTTGCTGCAGAATTGGGCGATACAGGAAGAATTCTTGTCAGAGAGTCTGGAACTGAGCCGGTTGTACGTGTCATGGTTGAAGCGGAAACCGACGAAATCTGTGAAAAATATGTTGATTCTGTCATTGATGTCATCAAGGCACAGGGTCATACAATCTAAGCTGTAGAAATACAGTCAGTGTCTGATTCTATAGCCTGATGTGGAAAATAAAACAGTGAAATCTCATGAACTGTGAAAGGTTTATGGAATTCACTGTTTTTTAGGAAGAAGACATGCTGTTTCGTTTTATACTCTTTAGAACGGTCTGCCCGTTCGCTGAATGCCATAAATTGCAGGTTTGTTCCGCACACGCTTACCGACAACAATGAATATGATTTCTCAGATGTCGGATTGATTAGGTTATGGCGGCAATTATGCCTTTTTAAACACATTGCTTGTTAAAAAAATCACAAATGCTATAATATCCGTATGGAGGTATTCTTATGACAAAAAAAGTAGTTATTTTAGGCGGTGGTGTCCTGGGTACACAGATCGGCCTGATCTGTGCATATCATGGATATGACACAACATTCTGGCTTCGTTCTGAAAGCTCTGTGGGAAGAACCGAGCCAAAGATTAAACGTTATTCCGAACTGATGATTGAAGATCTTGCAAAGACAAAAGCAGTCATCGGCACACCGATGGGGGCATATGTATATCCAAGAGGCTTGGTGGCAGACTTCAAGAGTGCTACAGCTGAAAGCATTGATGCACTGATTGCACAGGCCAAAGAGAACTTTGCTGAAAAGATCCATATTGAACTGGATATGGCGAAAGCAGTAAAGGATGCATATCTTGTCATTGAATCCATGTCTGAAAATCCTGAGGCAAAAATCGGTGTCTACACAGCAGTGAAGGATCTTCTTGATCCGGAAACAATTCTCTGCACAAACTCTTCCACATTACTTCCAAGCATGTTTGCCGAATACACAGGAAGACCCGAGAAGTATTGCGCACTGCATTTTGCCAACACGATCTGGAAGAACAATACGGCAGAAGTCATGGGACATCCGGGTACAAGTGAAGAGACATATAATGAAGTTGTCAGATTTGCAGGTACAATCGGCATGGTACCGTTACAACTGCATAAGGAACAGCCGGGTTATATCCTGAATTCGATGCTTGTTCCGTTTCTGTCTGCAGCACAGGGCTTATGGGCAAACGGCGTTGCTGATCCGGAAACCATCGATCTGACATGGCAATTGGCCACAGGTGCTCCTGCCGGACCCTTCAAGATTCTTGATATTGTCGGTCTTGAAACAGCTTATAATATCAATCAGATGAAACCGGCTGCACAGCAGGAGGGAACGATCGAAAACAAGATCGGCAAACTGCTGAAGGAAAAAATTGACAATGGTGAAACAGGTGTCAATGCCGGCAAGGGCTTCTACGACTACACAAAATAATACAGAAAATGAAAACACGGAATGGATCCGTGTTTTCATTTGACTTTGGCAAGAAGAAGATTTCTTTTGTTCTGTGCATCTTTCAGTGCAGTTTCTTCCTTAAATCCCCATTCATTGACAAGCAGATCGATGATTCTGTCATATGTTTCAGCTGCCTTGCGGTAATCCTTCATGATCTCATAGATATCGGCGATACCCATTAACTCATCCTGGAATCTCGGTCTGCGCTTTGTATTTTCGAAGGATTTTTCATAGAGACCGATTGCTTTGGCATAATCGGCTTTTTTGGCATAGTATTGGGCAGCTTCAAACAGCGAGACGCTGTCATTTTCGTGCTCAGCAACCATCTGCTGAATGATCTCATCTGCTTCCTGTTCATGATAGTCCGCTAAGGCAATATTGGCTTGGTAAACGGTAATCAGAATCGGATTGACATCTTTTCGTGTTATCAGCTTGTCAAGCACTTCCTTTGCCTCGGTTGTACGATGATCGACGATCAGATGATCCAGCAGATAAAGATACGGCAGTCTTTCTTGAGGATTTTCTTCAGCCAGCTGACGATAAAATGCAATCGCAGCGGTGTGGTTGGAAATATTCCAGTCCCATGCGCAGTGTCCTGCTGCCTTCTGCAGTATCCATTGACATTCTTTTTTACCCGGTGCCATGCGAATGGCTTCTTTGGCATAGGCGGCAGCTTTCTTCCCAAAGGAATTCAAGCGATGCCAATAGAGCAGGGCAAGCAGTTCTGTTGCACGTATTTTATGTTCTTCATTTGTAAGCTGCTGTTTCAGGAATTCTTCGTATTCGATGAATACATCCTGTGATAATTCGTCTTCGAGATCGATGCGGTTTTCAATGCGGTTGAATTTCTGCTCTGCTGAAAGATCAAACAGGTCATCAATGGTAACCCCGAATACTTCCGCCAGCTGGGGAAGTATCGTAATGTCCGGCATGGAGACTGCATTTTCCCATTTGGATACGGATTGCGGGCTGACACCGAGCCTGTCAGCCAGCTGCTCTTGTGTATAACCTGCCTTGAATCGCAATTGTCTGATTTTTTTGTCCAGTTCCATCTTCTTCACTCCTTATACAAGGATATTGTAGATAGGAAACAGAACGGTTTCAATAACGCAGATTTCGAGTTGATTCACCTGCCGGTAGAAATAAAAAGATACTTTTTTCAAAGTACCTTTTCTGTGGAATCAGTGCCATCCACCCTGATGGCCGCCCTGCAT
Source organism: uncultured Erysipelotrichaceae bacterium (assembly GCA_902766005.1). Lineage (GTDB taxonomy): Bacteria > Bacillota_I > Bacilli_A > Erysipelotrichales > Erysipelotrichaceae > Bulleidia. The sequence continues at coordinate 35,359 of CACXCB010000197.1, forward strand.
GTTTCCGTTAGGCATTTGACCGCCGGGCATCTGTCCGCCCTGCATTTGACCACCCATCATGCCGCCACCCATCATCTGGTTGGTGATGGTGTTGATCTTTTGGCCATTTACGATTATCGTGCCGCCGTTGTATTGTGCTGTACCATCATAATCGAAAGGGGAGTTGGCAGTGATGTCTATTGTACCGCCGTTGATGTAGAGATTGCCGTTGGAATCGATGCCGTCTGTATCACCGTTGCCCATAACAATGGTGATATTACCGTCATTGATCTCAATTCCGACTGTATAAGCACTGGATTTTCTGCCTGCATTGATGCCGTCATCACTTGCGTTGATATCGATGTCACCACCGTTAATCTGGATGTATGTGGCTTCAATGCCTTCTGCTGCACTTAATGTCAGAGTACCGTCATCCATCTGGAATACTGTTGTAGCATGAATTGCATCATCATATGCATCAATGTTCAATGTACCGCCACAGATATAGATATAACCGGTTGTATTGTCCTCGTCATTTTCTGCATGCAGTCCGTCTTTGGAAGACTGGATTGTGATATTGCCGTCTGCGATCAGAATGGAATCATTTGCCTCAATCGCATCGGACTGGCTGTTGATGGAATATGTACCTCCAGTGATCTTCAAATCGTCCTTACAGGAGATACCGTTGTCTGTGGAAGTGATAGCCAGTGTGCCTGTACCGTTGAGTACGAGATCATCCTTGGAGAAGATGACGGCATCTGTACTGGTTTCACCATCGGCGGTAAATGTGCCTGTAACGGAGAGAGAGTTATCGGAATCTGTTGTTGTGACAAACACCTTGTCTGCATTTTTGACATAGATGCATGGTGCATCACTGTTCGTGATGCTGACACCGTCCAGAACAATCTGCACTTTGGCATCATCATCTGCTTCTACGGTAACAGTAACTTCGGAAGCTGTACCGGATAATACATAAACACCGGCTTCGGTAATTGTGATATCCTGTCCATCCTGTACAGTGAAGCATGTGGCTTCACTCAGATCGGCTGTCTGTGTCAGGTCTCTTTCCGTAAAAAGATCGGTTGTATCAAGGATGCCGTCTGTGGATGTATAGACTGTTGTAACAATGGATGCACTTTCAGAAGCTGTTGTATTTTCTGTCTGTTCTGTTACGATTGTTTCATTGGAAGTTTCTGCTTCTTCCGATGTATCAATACCAGAGACTTCAGTGATGGCTTCTGTATTATCTGTCTCGGAAACATTTACTGCTGATGAAGCTGTGCATCCTGTTAATGCTGCTGCTAATAATAAGCTTGTATATAATTTCTTCATATGGATCTCCTTTTTGACATCAGTTATCTGATGTGCTTATAGAATACAGAAGAAATATGAAGATTATCTGAACATAAGGTGGAGAAGTACTGATCTTTTGTGTACAAAAAAAGAAGGGAAGTTATCCCTTCTTTAAGTGGTTTGGAATTATTCGCCTTTTTCAAGAGCAAGTGTTCTTGTGGTCAGGTCACATACCTCAGTCGGTCCGTAGTACTGGATTGCACCCGGATATGTGTAAGCTGTCTCAACAGCCCATGCTTCTCTGTGAGCTTCAAAATACTTGAATGGTTTGCCGTCGAGTTCAACAAGAGCTTTCTTGATAACAGGCTTGTCTTCACCATGTCTTCTTTCCATGTTCATCATCTTGGTGATCGGCATACCGCCTGCAACCCATTCATCAGCCGGCTTGGACAGGTTGGAGATCTTGGACAGATATCCGTTGTAGCCGTACTGGATCAGCATGAATGCGTTGTAACCGAGTGAGTAGCAGTAGTCAGCATCGAAGTTGGATGGGAATGCACATCTTCCTTCATATCCAAAGAAGTGGTGGAGAGGGCTGAACTTGCCGTTGTATGTTCCTGCAGCTTTTCTCTCATCGAGTTTAGCCTTAACAAGAGCGGAGAACAGTTTTTCGGATTCGATCAGGGATACCTGTACGTTTCCGTGAGGATCTCTTTCAAGGAACAGCTGCTGCTGAATTGTTTCAGGAAGAATTGCGAATACAGCCATGGATTCCTTTGTCAGGCCGTTTTCGATAAATGCATATTTTTCTTTCCATGTCGGTAAAGCATTGAATGCATCAGCTTTGCTGCCGGCGAGGAGTTCATTGATCTCATCAATCAATACACGGAACTCAGGAACGAATTCAACAACGCCTTCAGGAATAATAGCGACACCGAAGTTCATGCCTTTTGCAGCTCTGTTAGCTACGGAATCGGCAATATAGTCAGCTAACTGGGAGAGGGACATCTTCTTTTCAGCAACTTCCTCGGAAATGAGGCAGATGTTTGGCTGTGTCTCTAATGCAGCTTCAAGAGCTACGTGAGAAGCGGAACGGCCCATGACTTTAATGAAGTGCCAGTATTTCTTAGCGGAGTTAGCGTCTCTTTCGATGTTACCGATGAGTTCGCTGTATGTCTTTGTAGCTGTGTCGAAACCGAATGAGCATTCGATATCTTCATTCTTGAGGTCGCCGTCGATTGTCTTCGGACATCCGATAACCTGAACGCCTGTTTCATGAGCTGCGAAGTATTCAGCTAATACAGCAGCGTTTGTGTTGGAGTCATCACCGCCGATGATAACGATCGCTGTGATACCATGCTTCTTGCAGACTTCCGCAGCAACTGCAAACTGTTCTTCTGTTTCGAGTTTTGTTCTGCCGGAACCGATGATGTCAAATCCGCCGGTGTTTCTGAACTGGTCGATATATGCATCATCGAAAATCAGATAATCATCATCCAGCAGTCCGCTCGGACCGTTTTTGAAACCATAGAGTTCATTTTCCTTGTTTGTTGCCTTCAGGGCATCATACAGACCGCATACGACGTTGTGTCCACCCGGAGCCTGGCCGCCGGAAAGGATAACACCTACGACCTGCTTTTTAGCCTCAGATGTGTTCTGTCCTTTTGCAAATGTGATTTCTTTCTTTCCGTATGTGTTCGGGAACAACGCTTTGATCTTTTCCTGGTCCGCTACGCTCTGTGTCTCTTCGCCTTCCTTGACACAGATCTCCGCAATGCCTCCTCTGAGCATTCCGGGCAGCTTCGGAACATACTGCAATCTTTCTTTCTGTAATGGTGAAATGATCATATTTTTACTCCTTTATCTGTTAATCAAATGCTAAATCATTTTGCCTTCAAAGTAAATAGCAGCCCTCTAAAAAACGGAACTGCATCACGCATTTCCGTCTTCTTTTTCATCGTTCAGAATGTCATCAATCATCTCTGCCACACATGTATAAATGTGCTTTGCATGCACTTTGATCTCTTCTTCCGCACTTGCGATGCACGCACCATGCTCCCCGTATTCGATCAGCGGGATATCGTTGTCCGCATCCCCGATGGTATATGTATCTTCCAGGGATATTCCCTCACGTTCACGTACGAAGTCAAGTCCCGATGCCTTCGAGATCCCTTTCGGGACCACATCCACCGCATACTTGTTGGCATAGGCGATGATCTGATCGGAAAAATGATCGTTGATCCGCTTTGCGAGAATTGACGCTCCCTGTGTTTCCGCCATGGAGATCACGATCTGGGCATATTTGCCTGTTTCCATCAGTTCGCTTTCATCCATATCCGGTTCCAGTTCCGGATACCGTTTTTCCGTCAGTTCCCTGTCAACGATGATCCGGTGCCGGTAGTAGCCGTCATTGACAACATAGGACACCACGCCGCCGATCTCTTTCGCGATATACATGATATCCAGACTCATTACCGGGTCGAGATAAGTCGCGGACAGTTCCCTGCGGCTGCTGTCATAGACCATGCCACCGTTGTTTGTGATGTAGTAATCCGCCGCGATCCCGTTGCGGTCAGCTTCCATACCGGCTGACTGCATGGATCTTCCCGTATCCATCACAAACAGATTGCCTGCTTTCCTCCATCGCTTCAGTGCTTCTTTATCTTCTTCCGTTACGCTTTCCTCATACCGCAGCGTCCCGTCGTAATCCGATGCCAGCAGTTTCATTACAGTTCACCCCGTTCCATCATTTTCATCAGCGGTGTATCTTTCATATTCTCATAGAGCGCGGCCGCTTCCGCTTCCAGTCCGGAGGCTATCTCCTGTGCCTCCCTGACGACTGTTTCCTCATCCACTGTCAGGACTTTGAAATTCTCCATGATGATCTTTCCGTCGATCACCGACATCTCCACTTCGCTTCCCTTTGCGGAATAGACCAGGTTGGGTACGATATTGCGGATCGGCGAGAGGATGACCGGACACAATGCCGGCTGACGCGTATCGATCATGATCAGATCTGCTTTCTTTCCTTTCTCAAGGGAACCGATCTCATCCCCGAGACCGATCGTACGCGCGGATTCTATCGTCGCCATGCGCAGGACTTTCCATGCTGGGAATACAGACGGATCCTTCGCCTTGCATTTATTCAGGATCGCCGTGAATTTCATTTCATTGAACATATTGCTGCAGTTGTTGCCGGGTGCCTGGTCGGAACCAAGGGCAAGACGGCTGCTCTTTCTCAGAAATGCGGCTGCCGGCGGGACGATCCCGTCAATGATGCCGATACTGCCGCTGCACAGAACCATGCCTGCACCTTTGGAAGCCAGATATTCAGTTTCCTCATCCGTTGCTTCCGTCAGATGCACGGCGATCAGCCGCTCATTCAGATAGCCGATCTCATCCAGATACTGGATCGTACGCTTTCCGTATCTCTGCATCATCTGATCCATTTCCCTATCTCCCTGGGCAACATGCATATGGATGGAAGTATCATATTTTTCCGCCAGTTCCTGAATCTCCTTCAGCATTTCCGGGGTGCACATATCCGCGCCCTGCGGTCCCAGCATGCATGTAATGCGTCCGTTTTCCTTTCCGTTCCACTGTTCGATCAGGTCTATGTTTCTCTGCAGGCGCTCACGACCTTCTTCTTCATCGAAAATATACAGTTCACCTACGCCTGTCTTTTTGATCTTCGGCATAGCATTTACCATTTCCGCCACCCGTGCCCTTGTGCCGAGACGGACATGGTTTTTCACGATCTCCGTCATCGGGGAATCGAAATCGCAGAATGTCGTCGTACCTGCCTTCACACCTTCCAGAAGGTTCATCATGCTGCCCTTGACCACAGCTTCATCCTCTTTGCGCAATACCTGTGCAAACGGCCAGATACCGTTCTGCATCCAGTTATGTATATCCTGGGATACGCCCCTCATCAGGGCATCCCCGCTGTGAATATGCGCATCGATCAGACCCGGCATGATCACTTTGCCGGATGCGTCGATCACCCGCTCCGCTTCAAATTCTTTTTCCAGTTCCCCGCTTTTCCCGACTGCGGCGATCCGGTTCCGGGTTACAGCAACGGCACCGTCTTCGATAAATCCCGTGCCTTCCCCCTGCATCGTGAGTATATATCCATGTAAAAACAACAGATCCGCTTTCCGCATATTCAAACCTCCGTGGCATTATTATCACTATAGTACATGATACCTTCCCGGAACGTATAAAAATCACATTAAAAAAGAACAGGTTCCCCTGTTCTTATATGATTACAGCCACTTGTAGAACTCTTTGACGACTTCCTCATGGTCGCCTGTGACGATCAGATGATGGTTGCCGATGGAATGCGTCAGGAAGTAGCGCAGCGCTTCCTCTTCCAGACGGATGCGGATCTGCGTGCGGCAGAGATTTGTCTCACACAGGTTCTCTTCCAGTGTTCCCGCCTTGACAAAGTATCTGTCCAGCAGTCCGGATGTCTTGAAAATGGTGACCGGTCCTTCTGCAATCTTGCCGCGGAAAGCAACACCCAGTCCGGATTCAAAATGCGTCATAAGCTCGACTTCCTTCGGCATGTTCAGAGGCAGTGTGCAGTGTGCAAAGACGATCTCTCCTGTTTCGGAAATGATACGGGACGGATTCGCCATGAATACCGGTTTCCCGGAAAGCTCCCCGATCACCGCCATGGAGATCAGACTCGGAACATCTCCCTCACAGCCTGCATAGATGCCCTGCGCGTTCAGGATCGCCAGCGCGAGACAGCCGGTTCCTTTGATGGGTCCCAGCAGGTCGAAGCAGCGCACTGTTACACCGTCCAGCCTGTATTTTTTCACCAGTCTGTCCAGCGCGCCGTAGATATGACAGCAGACTTCTGTATCCTGCGGATGCCAGTTTCTTCCCTTGACCATTTCGGTATACTCATTTTCCGGATATTCTTTCTTCGCGATCTCATCAAAGAATTCCTCCATAGGGATATCCACGATCTCGATACCGTTCTTTTCCTTGCTCAATGCCCTGTCCACATCCGATGAGATCAGCCAGTCACTCGGTTTACCGACACATCCCAGACGCATGGAACTGATCTTCTTCTTTGCCGCAAATACTGTTGATAATGTTTTGATCCGCTTTGCCATGATCTCTTCAGATCCATGGATGATCTCGCCTTTGATGCCGTTCTGTTCCAAATATGACAGGATCTCCATGGACGCAGCCAGGGAATTGTTTTTCCCGGTCGTCAGAAGGAATACAGGTCTGGGCAGTTTGTCCAGAATAGCCTTGAACCTTCCTTCCGTTCCGCCGCCGCCGATGAATGACAGCAGCAGATCCTGATCTTTCGCTTCTTCCAGTTCCACGAAGGAAATATCCTGTCCGGACAATTCCCCGAGTCTATCAACCAGTTCACGGTTATACCGGTTGATGTTCACGCTGTCCACGTTTGTGGATTCTACATAATAAACTCCGATTTTCATTTTTTCCTCCTGATGATTATTCTTTCCCCTGGACAAATGACGCCGGGGAAGGTATTTCCGTTTCACTGACAAAGGTCAGTGTCAGATCCGCATTCACCTTGTAAAGCTGAACAAGATTCCTATCCAGCAGACCTGCGAGCAGATATCTGTCCTGCATGATCAGCTGAAAGCCTCTGGGATCCTTTCCGGGCAGTTCCTGATGATATACAGGCTCCGGCATGCCGTCCGGATCCACGCGGAACATCGTGATCATGCCGTGTCCCGAGAAGCATCTGTTCGAAGCTGCCAGGAATCTGCCGTCTTTGGATATATGGATATCCGCCGGCATAAATGCAGTCCTGTCACCCATCGCGGATGTATTCTTTTCTTTTTCATCCGCTTCCGGTTTTTCAAATACCGGCAGGGGTCTGTCTTTATAATAATCTGCCGGTGCGGTTCCGGTCAGTCCGGCATCTTCCATCTCTCCCGATTTCCTGTCAAACCGGTATACGGAAAGAGCGGGATAATTTTCGTTCAGAACATAGAGAATATCCTTTTCCGGATGCAGGGCTGCATGTCTCGGCGCATATCCACTTCTTGTGCAGAACCGGTTCAGCACTTTCAGTTTTCCGGTTTCCGCATCCAGACGCATGACCTCGATCCGGTCGGCACCGCGGTTGCAGACGAAAACAAGATCTCCCTTTGTCTGCACGCAGTGATTATGGCTTGTGGACTGGCCGCCGCCATGGCACCAGTATCCATGCCCTTCCGACAGCTTCAGATCCGTCAGTTCCCCGATTCCGCCGTCTTCCCGCAGACGGAACGCAGCGGTATTCGAGTCATCAAACCCTCTCTGCAAAACCCATTTCCCGTCATCGTCCTGCACATAATGACAGGTTACGGTTGAATGGGACCCATGATTGGATGCCAGCAGATATCTCCCGTCATCACTGACAGTCACGTAGGATGTTCTGGAACCATAGGAAATACTGTCGTTGATCCTGATCAGCCTGCCGGTTTCCGGATCGATGCGGCAGGCAGTCACACCGCCGCCGGATCCGTTCAGTCCGGTGAAATCCTTTGTTTCATTTGCGGCATACACATGCTTCCCTTCCGGATCCATGCATATAATGCCTGCGTTGTCCGCATACAATACATCTATGACTTCCATGGAAAGATCATCATGGATCTCCAGGGTATAAATGCCTTTCCCCTGACCGCTCACACTGGCGGGACCTTTTTTCGGCGCACCGACCGACCCGGCATATACCAGCATAATTATTTCCTTTCATCATGCAAAAAAGTGATGCTCAGCGGCATCACTCTTCTGCGGTTTCTTCTGCTGCTTTCTTCAGAATCATTTCCGTATCCAGAGAACCGTCGTCATCCGTATCGGTATACAGCGTGTCCGGTACACCGTCTCCGTCCGTATCGACTTCCAGCATATCGGCTACACCGTCCCCGTCCACATCTGTCGCGATGGCATCCGGTACTCCGTCACCATCCAGATCGACTGCGTATTCCTTCGGTGCCACAGGCTCTTTCTGCGGATTTCCTTCCGGCTTTTTCTCAGGAGCCGGTTTGTTCTGCTCTTCATAGATCTTCTTCAGTATCAAAGCAATTCCGCCGATCGCCGCAGTAACTCCGGAAATCATGATCCCTCTTTTAAATGACATAATGATCGTCTCCTTTATCTGTTAAGTTCATTATACGCAAGTCAGATTCCGGAATCCATACCATGCATGGAAAAAGACCGGGTCTGATGACCCGGTCCTTCGTACTTTTGTGTGAATGATCAGTTGTCAGCTGTGACAGCCTTGGCTGCTGTTCTTCCGGAAACGAAGATCTCAACGATCGCATTTCCGCCGAGACGGTTGCCGCCGTGGATGCCGCCTGTAACTTCACCTGCCGCATACAGACCAGGAATGACGTTGCCGTCTTTATCCAGTACATGTCTGTTTACGTCAACTTTGAGACCGCCCATCGTGTGGTGTGTGGACGGAGCCATGAGACGGATCGTCAGGAGTGTGTTGTCGAGATCATATGTATCGACGTTGTATGTGCCGTCTTCATTCTGTTCAACATTACCTACAGTACGGGAAGCAATTGCTTTTCCTACATCCGGATATTCGCTTCCTGTCATGACTGCCTTGTCATAATCACGGATCGTCTGGATGACAACTTCCGGATCTGCCGTAACACCGAGTTCCTTGAACAGTTCAGGGAGATCAGCGATCTTTCTGCGGTAGTAACGTCCTTCGTAGTCACCGTCAGCGAGCTGTGTCGG
>CACXCB010000198.1 GCA_902766005.1 uncultured Erysipelotrichaceae bacterium
AATATAAAAGAATATAACATCCTCTAGCCGGCTAACAATATCCAATCGCTCTTGCCACAAAGATGATAGCCTTACTTTTCCTTGATAATCCTGTGAAGGATCGTAATACTCTCCACGAATAGCTAGCAAATATGCTAAGAGGTCAGCCTTTAACATAAAACAGCGGGCTTTAAACCCCTCTCTACCATAAAAGGCTCGCATTTCTGTTTTAGATGCGATATAGAACTTTGCTTCACCATGTCCTTTTCCAATCTTGTTGCTTCCTGTCACTACACAATCCGGTACTGTCATCATGGTTGGAAACACTGCTAATGTGGGAAAATATTCTCCATTAATCTTCATGGCTATTCTCCATATTTCTCAATATCTATTTGTTTTAAAATGGCAATAAGTACATCAACAACAATGCTATTGCCAGCCTGCTGATACATTGGCGTATCTGGAACAACTATTTTAAACTCGTCGCTAAACCCCATTAACCTAAGACACTCTCTAGGCGTTAGCTTTCTTAACCGGCCTTGTGTCGTAACATAATTATCCACCCCGGCTCGATGCATCTTATGCATCGTTGTTAAAAGTGGCCTGGCTATATCAAGATCTGTTTTGGGTTTGCTATAAAAATTCTTCGTTCCTGACGCCAATACATATTTTCTGACCTTTTCAGATAGATAGTATTTCTCAAGTTCGGGAATATGATTATCCTCCGCATCCTGCTCTGACTGAAACACAAAATCCCCATGCCAATTAAACTGTTGGTTGCGCTTTTGGCACAGCTGGACATCTCCATCTATTTGTGTAAATCGTTTTTCTAAATTTTTCTCCTTGGTCACAAACTCAACACCCTTTTTAGGAAGAAAATACCCGCCTGGAGCATTATCTAAAAGGAAATCTTTCATTTTCCGCTCCAGCTTAATTGGTTTTGGGAACTCAAATGTTTCGGGCGCAATATCTTTCCTAAATCCCACTACAAATAGTCGCTCCCTATTCTGTGGGATTCCATAGTCTTTCGCATTTAGAATAGCGCTATAGTATTCATATCCAAGCTCACTAAAGACATCTTGCATTTTGCTCCATGTCTTTCCCCCGTCATGACTTGTTACGGCACGAACATTCTCGTATATAAAAATTTTAGGATTGATTTCTTCTATAAGCCTTGCATATTCATAGAAAAGCGTACCTCTTGTATCATCTAACCCTCGCTGTTTGCCCACAAGAGAGAACGACTGACAGGGGCTACCGCCTACATAAATATCAACATTGCCTCGATATTGCCTACCATTTAAAAATGCAATATTCCAGTGGAAGTCTTTCTCATCAAGATCATAGTTCGCCATATATGATTGTTTTACTTTATTTCTAGCGTCCTGTCCCTTATATAGTTCATCAACGAACCGTTTTCGAGCTGCCCAATCATCACCAAATTCATCCAGTTTAGTCTGTATTTTAATGTAGTTGATTTTCTCATGCAACTGACCAGCTCTTTGTGAAAGGTCCTGCATTTTTCTGATAATTTTTTTTCCGTTCCACCCTTCTAAATAGTCATACAATGTCTTAAGCTGTGAACTGACACTATTCCAAAGAATTCCATCTGAGCTAATGAATTCTTGATCTTTTCCAAGCAAATCTAAAGAGTTATCCTTTTTGAAATCGTTCGCGACTTCGAGAATCACATGGAGCGTAATATACTTCTGCTGTAAGATACTGCCTTCTGATAAACTGGAGCAAAAGGCCTCGTATTCTTTTTTCCTACTTGGCTTGATTGAACATGAATTAATAATACTTAATAGCGTATTTTGAAGGGGAATCGGACATGATGGAAGCTCTTCCAATGTCTTTTTTAGAAGATGATATTCTGCCACCATTTCTCTAAACATACTATATAGCTGCTGTTTATATAGGTCATCCACCTCCGAATCAATTTGCTGTTCGTTAATTACTTCTTGAAGAGCGTTTATTTCAGCGGCAATGTCATCTATATTAGTAGCAACGTCTTTGTTTAAAATTTCTATATCACCATTATCACAAGCAAACACTATCTTGTGTTCTATACCCATTCTATCAAAAGCATGCTCTATGGCACCTATGCCACTAAACACTGTTGCAAGTCTTATCATTTGTTCTGTTCCTACACTTACTAAATACTTGTTCTTGTTAAAAATATATTTTATCATGGAATGACTGTTTCTTCAATTAACAGCTATAGTCCAATTATGACCTTCAAAACAATAATTCCA
>CACXCB010000199.1 GCA_902766005.1 uncultured Erysipelotrichaceae bacterium
CCCTAAAATAAGGATTCTGATTACTTAACATTATAAATGAAGTATTAGTTTGTCAGATTCCATTTTGAGTATTCCACTATTTATAGCAAAATAAAATACTCTATGTGATATATTACATTAATTAAAATTAGCCTACGCCCCAAAATGCCTTATTGATTAGTGCCCGTAATAAAATATAAGTGAGTATTTCATTTTCACCGCAACGTACGAAAGTGGATACTCTATAAACATTATTTCCACAAACTTAAGGATGCACATATAAGCAATATTTATCTATAATCGATATTGTTAGATATTCCGGAAGTCTTAAAATAAACTGCCAGGCAAATATTATATGTGCTATAGCACATATAATATACTTGAAATAGCCATATAAATCTGACATAATACAATTGAAGAAGGAAAGGAGAAACAAATATGATTTCAACTACCGAAGAAATGACAAATTTCACTTTTAAAATAGATAAAAAAACCAGAGAGAGTTACAGCGCTCTTTGTGATGCATTTGGGCTTTCCATGTCTGCTGCCACTCTGGCACTTATCAGACAGGCTGTACGTTCACAGTCTATGACATTCTCTATGCGTGATGCCAATGGATTCACTCCCGAAGAAGCCGCCGAGTTAAAGCGCAGGATCGCAGATGTCACAAAAGGAAATACAGTTGCTCATAATATCATTGAGGGATGATTATGAGGAGTCTTTTATGGCAATCAGATGCCTGGGCAGAATATGAAAGTTTACAGGCAGAAAAACAAACACTGAAAAAAGTAAATAAACTTTTAAAAGATATCATGCGAAATGGATATCAATGCTCTTATGCATTCGTGTATGACAATTTGGACAAAGAGCTACCGTGTTTTCGGTACTATCTTTTCCGCCTCTTGAAAGCCATACTATATGATGGACTTCTAAATATGGATTCCCATGTCTATCTATAAAAGGAGCAGGTTGATGACAATATTGGCAGATTCCATTAGCACATTTTCTGGTTTCCTTTACAACTTCAGCTCTTCTCGAAATTTGCAACTAAAGTCACGATCCGATGCAAGAAGCGTATTCTTGATGCTATGATAGATATCTTTGGAAAAGACATAAAGATCATTGAGCCTGATGAAGACCATTATCAATTTACTGTATTAGTTAATGAAAATGGGATAGTTTTTCTTGCTCAGCAGTATCTCGATGCCATTGAGATTATTGACCCTATAAATATCATTGACAAAGTCAGATATTCACTTTTACTTGCAAAAAAGTATTACTGAAAATGTTCTTATCGAATTTGTCAGATATATTTTTTATTCAATAAAAAGTACAATATTATAAAAAAATCAGCCGTTTGCCTTCTGCCTGACAGTGAAAGCTTCCGACTGATTTTTCAATACATTATTTCTGAGATAACGGACTGTAATGCATCGCTTTGAAGAAAGTCATTGCAGCACCCATGATGTTTGCATCATTGCCGCCCTGTGCCTTATAAATCTGTGCCCTGGGGATCGGGAACGGGAATGCTTCATAGTATTCTGTTAGGGTTTCTTTCAATCTATTCATATACAGTTCATTGTCACTGATTCCACCTCCGATTACAATTCTCTCCAGATCATTAATGATCTGAATATTGAAGATTGCCTTAGCCAAAACCTTTAAGCATCCATCCAGTACTTCATTTGCTTTTTCATCACCCTGTGCAACCAGTTCCATAAACCTAATACCGTCAAGGGTATTGTCGCCGAGTGCTTTTTTTGCGATTTCGACCATTGAAACAGAAGAGCATTTCGTTGCAAGCAATGCGCCGAATCCTTCTTTGAAGAAATCCCCTTCCAACAGAATTGATATTTCTCCAGCCCTGTTATATGTTCCGTCATATACCTGCCCATTTAGGATAAAGGAACATCCTAATCCTGTGCCAAGAACAATGACTGCCCCATTATCTATGCCTTTCAATTCACCCATTTCATGCTCACATATCGTTGCACACTTTGAATCGTTTTCCAAGGTAACCGGAAGATGAAAATAAGCCTCTGTTTCCTTTTTGTACTCACGGCCATGATTGTATTCCAGTGCACCGCCCTGGATGATCAGACCTGTTTTTTTATCAATCGTCCCCGGCAGTGAAAATGCCAATCCTTCTATGCCTTCAAACTTCTCAACAACCCCCTGTAATGTATTCAGATAGTCTTCAAAACAGGTTTTGGGAGTCGGAACTTTTCCTTTTTCCATGATTTCAAGATCATTCATGAAAGCCCATTTGATAAATGTCCCGCCTACGTCGAATGCTATAATTTTCATTTATTCCTCCTGACACTGTTCTCTAAAGAACATCTCCGTTCGTCTCTATGACTTTTTTATACCAATAGAAACTGTCTTTTCTGTAGCGGTCATATGTTCCTTCCTGCTGATTATTGACATCAACATAGATAAAACCGTACCGTTTTTCGATATTTCCGGTTGATAAGGCAATCAGATCAATCGCAGACCATGGCATATAACCGATGACATCAACACCGTCTTCAATTATTGCGTCTTTAAGGGTTTGAATATGCTGTCTTAAATATTCAATGCGATACACATCATGAATCTTCTTATCCTCTGTCAATGTATCATAAGCCCCAAGACCGTTTTCAACTATCATGATCGGAAGCTGCCAGCGGTCATAAAACTGATTCAGAACATAGCGTAATCCGACCGGATCGATTTGCCAGCCAAAATCACTTTCCTTTAGATAAGGATTCTTTAAACCGGACAACAGGTTGCCACCGGACACTGCCGCACTCCGGTCGTTACCGATACAATTTGACATATAGTAACTGATAGCAATGAAATCGACTGTCCCCTCCTTCAATATTTCATCGTCATGTTCTTCTTTGACGATGGAGATATTGTGCTTTCTGAAGAAACGGTTCATATAGTTCGGGTATCTCCCCCGGATCATGACATCACCGCAAAATGTATTTTTTTCCTGGTCAGTCTGCTGCTGAAGGAGAATATCGTCCGGATGGCATGTCAAAGGATAATTTAACATAACCGCACACATACAGCCGATCCTAAAATCAGGATTGATCTCATGACCCATTTTGACAGCCATCGCACTGGCAACGAACTGATGATGCAGGCATTGGAATCTCAGTTGTTCTGTATTCCGGGGATCTCTGATGGAAAGATTGACACCGCAGGCAGTCATAATACCAAACGGAACAACTGCACAGTTGATTTCATTGAAAGTCATCCAGTAACGTACTGTTTTTTTATATCTTTCAAAGATTGTTCTGCAGTATTTTAAATAACAGTCGATCATCTTCCTGTTAGACCATCCGCCTTCCTGCGCCATTGCAAAGGGAGGTTCATAGTGTGAGATGGTTACGATCGGCTCTATATGATATTTTTTCAATTCTGCAAAAACATTGTCATAGAATTGCAGACCTTTTTCATTAGGTATATCTTCTTTACCGGTTGGATAAATACGTGTCCATGCAATCGACATGCGATAAGCTTTTAAGCCCATTTCACCCATTAACGCAATATCTTCCCTATAGTGATGATAAAAATCTGACGCAACATGAGATGTATACAGTTTTCCTTCAATGACGCCGTTTGTTTCTTCTCTTCCATGTGGCCCGCATGCCTGTACATCAATAACACTCAATCCTTTGCCATCTTCATTGTAGGCACCTTCGATCTGGTTTGCAGCTGTTGCTGCACCCCAAAGAAAATCTTTTGATAATTCTGATGTCATACAATCACCTTTAACTTTCTATTTTCAATTACTGTTTCTCTTGAACTTCTTTTATAATCGTGGCTGTTCTTTTTTTTTCGGATCATTCTTCATAAAACCGTGAAATGAAGGTTCATTCTTAACTATAGAATATCATATATCTGAGATTTCGAATATTCATTCAATCTCACAGGATGATTTTACACCGCTTGTCCCAAGCCATTGTATCTTTTCATATTATGCATAATCACCAGCGTAAAAGCCGGTGATTATGCATGTATCAGTATGATCAGTTAATTAAATTTGTAAGATATGAATTTACGCTGTTTCCTGAAGTCTCTGCTGTTCTTCTTCGTATTCTTTTTTGTCAGCCATCTTGAAGAACGGATACCAGCAAAGCATATGTACGAAGAATGCACCGACGATTGCGATGAAAAAGCGGAAGCCACCCATCAGGAATGCTGAGATGACGGAAGGAACAACCCACGGGATACTCAATGCAACGACCGGATTTGCGGCAGCACCTGCACCAAGAACATTCAGTGCGAATAATCCGTAGATACCGCCAATCAACGGTGTCAGAATCATAGGAATCAAGAAGTAAGGGTTCAGCAGAACCGGAAGACCGAAGATGATTGGTTCATTGATGTTGAAGATATTAGGGAGTAAAGCAACCTTTCCCATTGCTTTGAATTTTTCAGACTTTGCTCTGCACAGCAGGCATGCCAGAGATACTGTATTGCCCTGACCACCGAGATAGCAGAAGGAGCCGATCAAAAGAACGTTAAGGTATGGTAATGCGGAAGCCGGAGTACCTGCCATATATAATTCGATATTCTGTGTGTTTAACTGTAATAAGATCGGGAACAGGATACCAAGCATCGGTGCCGGATGGATACCGAAGAACCAAGCGAGATTCAGGAATGTCTGGAATAATACGATTGTCCAAGGAGTAGCTGCAAAGTTCAGGAACGGTCTTGTGATGAGTGAATACAGCAGGTCAAAGATATTGCCGTAAGATGTGAAAGAAATAATATAACGAACAGCCAGAATGCTTGTGAAAATAATCATTGAGACAAAGATCGGGCTTAAGGAATCGGATACCATCGGAGGAACAGATGCAGGCAACTTCATCTTAATGTTTTTCTTCATCAGAGCACTGTAGACTTTTCCGATCAGAACTCCGGTGATCATTGCTACGAAGATACCCTGTGAGCCTAAATAACCTGACTGGAGTGCACCGACTGTCTGTTCACCGATTGTCACACGCTGAGGCATCATGATGATGAATGCTGCCAGTGAAATCAAAGCTGCGTTCAGAGCATTTTCACCTTCCCCTTTTGCAAATTTGTAAGCTACTGCAGGGGCGATATAGATTGCCATCAGGCTTGTAGTTGCTGCAACAACATCGTTCATCTGTGCGCCAAGACCTGTAGAAGTCAGAAAATTCTGCCAGGGTTCAAACGGAATAGCCGACAAGATTGAAATAACAGCCACGCCCATTGTGATGACCAGGGTGGTCATCATACCTGACATGATTGCGGAAATAACTTTGCTCTCGCTGATTTTCTTAGCAAGAGGATTCATAATAGCTTCTAAAGCACTTTGTAATTTGTCCATGTTTATTCTCCTTTAATCTAAATCTTCACCATTTGAGGCAATTACTTTTTTATACCAATAGAACGAATCTTTACGTGTGCGTTCCAGAGTTCCGTTTCCTTCATCGTCTTTATCAACGTAGATAAATCCGTAACGCTTGCGCATTTCGCCGGTTCCTGCACTGACGATATCGATTGCACTCCAGACCTGATAGCCCCAGAGTTCAACACCATCCAGCGAAATCGCTTTTTCCATCTCCCGGATATGTTTTCTTAAGAAGTCAATCCGATAATCATCGTGAATGGAACCGTCTGCCTCAACACGATCTTTCGCACCAAGACCGTTTTCAACGATCATCAGCGGTTTCTGGTATTTATCCCAAAGCTTATTCAGTGCAATGCGCATTCCCTTCGGATCAATACCCCAGCTCCATTCACTTGATTCAAGATATGGGTTTTTAACACCGCCGAAGTGATTTCCGCCGGCTTCTTCGCCTACCGGAGCAGCACTGATCACGCTGGAGTTGTAGTATGAGAATGCAATATAATCCACGGTGCCCTCAAGCAGAGCCTCATCATCACCCTCTTCTTTTACAAGCCGGATACTTTTGCGTTCGTATTCCTTCAGCTTATAATTCGGATAGTATCCGCGGCATTGAACATCCAGGTAGAAATCCTTGATATCTCTTGAGAAGTCCAGTTCAGCCAAAACATCATCCGGATTGCAGGTGTTGGCATAGGACAGAAGGTATGCAAACATCATACCAACCTTATTGTCTGCATCGATCTCATGTGCAAGACTGACAGTCTTTGCACTGGCAAGAAGAATATGATAAATCGCTTGTGCAAGCTTCTGTGGATCGGATTCTGTTTCAGTGATTCCGATCATGTGATAGCTTCTCAAGAAGTTAATTTCATTGAAGGTGATCCAGTATCTTACTTTGCCTTTATAACGGGTGAGAATCGTTTCAGCAAATTTCAGGAAGAAATCGACAACCTTTCTGCTTGCCCAGCCGTCATATTCCGATGCAAGATAAAGCGGACAGTCAAAGTGATTCATTGATACCAACGGTTCAATTCCGTATTTATGACATTCATCAAAAATCTGATCATAGAAACGCAGGCCTTCTTCGTTCGGTTCATCTTCATCACCTTTCGGGAATATACGCGTCCAGTTAATAGATAATCTGAATGACTTCAGTCCCATCTCCCCTAAAAGTGCGATATCTTCTTTCCAGTGATGATAGAAATCTGTTGCAACATGTGACGGATAATACTGTTTTTCATCAACATAAGCAACTGCACCTGCAGGAAGTTCGCATCCCATTCCGAGCTTCAACATACCTGTCGTGCCATCTGCGTATTTGACGGAAATGTATCTCGGTATCCCGTGAATCCCATCTCCTCCTGTCACAGTATCCTGTACCGAAAGACCTTTTCCACCGGACAGATATCCTCCTTCGTACTGGTTTGCTGCTGTAGCAGCACCCCAGAGAAAACCTTTTGGAAATCCCATCTTTACTCCTTTCTTTAAATCGTCCTTAACTGTTATTATTTACCGATATTTTCGCTGCTCTTTCCGGCTGCACCGTTTTCAAGCGGAAGCCATTCAAGTGCCTTCAGAATATAAGTGTCCCAGAAGTCCCATTCATGTGAACCAGGGCCGGTCACAAATGTGTGATTAACACCGCAATCTGTAAGAAGCTGATCAATTCTCCTGTTTTTATCAAGCAGGAAATCTTCCGTACCACATGCCATGTAAATCTCAGGGAAATTAACTTTACTCTGTGTCAGTGTTTCAATAAGATATTTTGGGTTTTTATCGCTGACCAGAGCAGCTTCCAGATCATCTCCGTAAACACGTTTCTTGTATGTTGTCGTTTCACCTGCAAACATCGGATTTTCAACCTCAATCAACGTTTCTTCATCCAATACATACGCACCGGAGAGTGAGATGATTGCACCGAAGGTTTCATGGTACTTGAGTCCGTTTCTCATCGCACCGAACCCTCCCATGGAAAGACCGCCGATATAAGTGTTTTCTCTTTTGCGAGACAGCGGGAATGTCTTTCTTGTGAATTCCACAAGCTCTTTTCCGACAAACTCTCCATAAAAATCGACGCCCTGATCCAGATACATACTGTTGTCGCCTGAAGGCATGACAACACAGAGATCTCTGTCTTCGGCATATTTCTTAATCCTGGTGTTGTACAGCCAGTCTGTGTAATTCCCGATAACACCATGCAGAAGATAAAGTGTTTTATACGGCTTTCCTTCTTCTCTTCTCGGCATTCCGGGGAAATAGGTCTTATCAGTCGGCAGGATCACATACATAGGTACGGTTCTGCCCAGTGACTCTGAATGAAAATTTACTTCAAATACCGCCATTTTTCCTCCTTCTTACGGATGAGACCGCTGACCTTTTTTGATCATCTTTATTATAGGTACAGACATATTTTCAATCTGTTAAATAACGGATATTATTTACTCGATTTTTAGTCCTCCAAATTTGAAATAATTAAAAAAGCAATAAAAAAAGCAATATTTTTTACAAAATATTGCTCTTTTATTAATTCTCATGGATTATATGAATAAAAACAAACTCATTCGGTTCCAGAATAACAGTAACATCCAGAACGCCATTGTCTACAGTAACTTCTTTCAAGCTGATATGCGGGATAGAAACACTTTCCAGAAATTCTATGTCATGTGGATGAAGGAAGGAAACCGCCCCGGGCTTCATACGCTCCATCTCATCCTGTACACTCCCGCCCTTTTCAGAAATTGATCTGGTTTTAATTTCATAAAGACCGTTTTCAACATGTTCAATTCGTATTCTCGCCTCTAATGGGTCTTCGTTTTCAAAATAACTGTCCAGATTCTTTACGTCCAGATTGTTCTCTTCCATGTAATATCTGTAACCAAGACCCTTGCAGTTATGTGCAATTACATGATAATTGCCGTAATCGTTGGTGAATACCGCAATATTATCATTTCGGTTCAGATACCAGTTTCCGACAGTATTCATAAACTGATATGCAAAGAATGAAGGTTTTCTGATGCCGTGATAACTCACCATTCCGTCACCTCCGATCAGCACATCTGTCTGATGAATAGAATCATACATTGAATCCAGCAGTATACTAGGAGAAAGCGAATCCACCTGCCCAAAACATTCCAGAAATTTTTTCATCACCAATGCGCCTTTGTAACAGGAATCATTGAGGATATTATATTGTTGGAGGGTATCCCTCCAAGATACAATAAAGACATTTTCAACAACATTCCTGAAATAGTCATCCGTCTGTTTTAAAGTCAGCAAGGCATTATGAATATCACTCTCCTGTGTCGGGCGGATCATCTTCATTCCGTTTTCATCTTCATAATAAATATAGGGTTCTGCCATGAAAGACTGATTTATAAACTGAAGGTCATTATCAGTGAGATACCGATACAGATTGCGAATTCCCTTCCTGTTCCCCAGCGAAATGCCTCCCATGACAAAATTCCTGTCACAGCCATAGAAACGCAGCACATCTGTAATCTTCCGGACATATTCTAAATAACTATATGCTTTTTCCTGATCAAAAACCGTATTATATGTCAGTTCAAAATACCATTCCCTGACTCTGTGAATATTCCATTGCCGTGTCATATAAGACAGGAAGGCTTTCAGATAATTACAGTAACCGTCAATATCATCAATGTCTCTGTAATCCGCTGTGAGCCAGATTTTGAATCCCAGCCGATATAATTCATCAAACCGGCTTATTTCTTTGACAAGATTGTAATCACCATTGATATTAACCGTATACTTTTCAAGAGTGATGCGTATAAACTCAAACTGCAGCTGATTCTGTACATCCTTCAGCTGATTCAGTATGCGTGCTTCATCCAATTGCCTGGATTCGCCGAAATTTATAACCTTGTTCCAAAAGGATTTATACTTCTTTTTATACAGTGCATCAACTTGCAGAGAAATAACATTTTCACACGATTCCGGTTTGACTCTTAAATGTTCAATAGCTTCTGCCAGTTCAGCGGTATTTTCATGATCAATCTGATTTTGAATTGCCTTTTCCTCTCTGTATGTCTTAGGGGATACACCATACTTTTCTTTGAAATAATGATTAAAGGCAGTAATATTCGGAAACCCGTTATCCATGGCGATCGCCAGAAATCGCTTGTTTGAATACAATACATCATTCAGCGCATGATTCAGCCTGACTTCTGTCAGATATTTCAGATACTGTACACCGACATGCTTTTTGAAATATTTGCTGAAATACTGCCCGGACATATTGAAAGCTTCGCTGATTTCCTGAAGACTTAGATCTTCGAAGTAATGATTTTCGACAAATCTTTCCAATGCATCTTTTTCGCTTTTCTCCAGGTCCAGCTGTTCCACCGCAAAATCCCTTAACAAATACAGAATCAGATCATAGAACAACTGTCTGAGCTTGATGTTACCAAACTTATGATTATAATATTTGACAATCAATATTTCTGATAAAACCTTTCTTAAACCATTGTAGTTTTCATTTAGTTCCGAGGAAGAGTCACATACAAAAGTATATTTTTTCCCCATAAAACAGGAGTTTAAATCGATAGCATTCAGGGAATACTTAACATATAAACCCTTTGCACACCAGCATGAATAATTGCTGTTCAAATTTATGACAATAACATCATTTTCTTTCAGTACACTTGTTTTTCCGTTCACGTTAACTGAAAGACTGTTTTCCAGATTATATATAATGACTACATCACGGGACAATTTTTCCTGTATTGACTTATCTTTGTATATAAGACATTGAATTCTTTCGTTTTCCACTATATCCCCCTTTGTGAAAAAGATACTATTTTCTTTATAAAGTATACTGTTTTGCAGATGTAAAATTCAACATAAAGATGATTATGATGAATTACTGTCAGTGCATCTGCATGTCTCCCTGATTTCTGCTTTGTTTTTTCTTTTTTAAATGGTAGCTTCCGACAAACGATCAAATATCCTTTCCCCCCCAGGGAAAAAGTGCTGCCTTCAAGCAACACTTTTCATAAAGCCAACTTCTTTCCATATGTTCTTTCAGTATACAACAGTTACTGACTGCTGCAATTCACATATTCGGTGTTGGATTTTCCATGTAATTATCTTGATGTCATTCTGTAAATTAGTGTTCTTTTTGTTTAGTTATAAGAACTTATATAATAATGTCTGATGATAGGCCTATAGTTTTTTCCTCTGATCGCCGGAAGCTTTCATATTCATTACAAATATGAATTACATATTCCTTAGTATGTATCAGTAATTCTCTGATAGAATCTTGATGAGAATCGTTTTCATAATCCCATTTCCCACTAACAATTTCTTCTAATTTATCTGAAAGTATATATAATCTTTCCTCAAGACCACTATCATGGGTTTTACTGTAACAACTACTCCGAAAGGAATTTATTTCGTATATTTCGGATATAAGTCTTCCCCTGGTATACTCATCTATATTGTTCAAAAGAATTTCATTTAAGTGGGAAATAACTAAAGATAATCTTTCAATAATTTCGTCTATATAACCTTTCATCCTTTTCTCCTTCTTATAATTGTTACTGCCTTAATTGCATGTCTATTATTTTCTATAAGACATTAGAAATATAATGTTTCTAACATTTGATCACTGATTGTAATTGTTTTCATGATTAACAGTGCGGATTAAGAAACATTTCCAGTCTGTTGCTTTTCTGCTGGTTTTCTAAGTATTGTCCGGGTATTCCGGCATATTCCTTTTGATGTTTTACAAGATATGTGAATCTGATCTGTGCAGCCATCATAGCACGATTCGTTGGCCCATCCACTTTACGGGACGCTACAGCTAAAGAAACAGTAGCAGACAGAGCAGCTTGTGCTAAAGCTATAGAATATTCGTCTTTTGGATTAACCATTGTGATTAACTGTTGCAGATACATGAGAAAATTCTTTAATGAGATATTTTTACTCCTCTTTGAATATTCCGATACAATGGTACCACCTAATCCAGTCAATGATACCACTATCATTCCGGCAACGGGTACCACTTATTCCGGAGCTAGGTACCAGTGCATTATGCCGTGAAAGTCTATTGACAATAGGTGTGCCGTAATACACTTTTATTGGTGTGTGAAGGCATTATAAATGCCTTCATCAAAGCTTTTACTTATAGGC
>CACXCB010000200.1 GCA_902766005.1 uncultured Erysipelotrichaceae bacterium
ATGGATTCAAGCGGCTTTGGAAGCTGTTTGAATATAAAAAAAGAGTAGGTCAGAAATCAACTAAAAATGACGATTTTTGACACTACCGATTATTATAGGAGCAAAAGAATATGAATTCGGAATTCTCACTTCATCAGTCCATATGGCATGGATGCGTGTTGTTGCTGGACGATTAAAAAGCGATTATCGCTATTCCAAGGACATTGTGTACAACAATTTTCCGTGGCCTACATGTTCCGACAAGCAGAAATATGCGATTGAAGAATCTGCAACGAGAATTCTAGAAGCACGTAATTTATATCCTGATGCTTCATTAGATGACATGTATGGAGAGTACTTCTACATGTATCCTGAATTGTCAGGTGCTCATGAAGCAAACGACAAGGCTGTCATGGATGCGTACGGATTTGATTACAGTCTCACTGAATCCGAGATTGTCGCCAAGCTGATGAAGATGTATCAGGACAAAATCAAAGAGAGCTCAACTAACTGAACTCTCTTTTTTACATCCAACAGCATGCAGATTACATCGTCGGATCATAATCTCGACCGAGATTATGATCCGACGATGTAATCCTTATTAAGATTATCAAATACCTCTGGTTTTTTCTTCCAGTTCTTCCGCCTCAATACGTTCAAGCTCGGACTTGGCTTCGGCAATGGTTTTTTCCAGCTTCAAAATCAGCTCATGTGTTTCTTTGCCGGATTTAATCATATCCAGAATATCCATGTAATTCTTAAGCTTGTCGGTATTTGTTTTCTTTGCCGATTTCCGTAATGCTTCCTTCTCTGTTTTCCTGTAATCCGCATCAACAGTCTGGCTCGTATACACGTTCTTCAGAAGAGAGCTGTCTTTGTGACCCATCATCCTCATTGCACCGTCCAGTGAGAAATCAAGGTCTTCATACAGCCATTGAGCGAATGTATGCCGGAAGCCATAACAGCTGATATATTTCCCGCCCAAAACCTCCTGACACTCTCGTTTCAGCCGGTTATTCACTATGGTGTCCTTAAGGATTCTTCCATTTGTATTCGGGAACAGCATCTGATTCCCCTCCCTGAAAAAGTCGGTCAGGCTTAGATGGTAGACATAGTTGTAGAAGACAAACAGGAACTGCCTGTCGAGGTACAGCGGTACTTTTCTTTCAGCCTTCTCGCTCTTGATGTCTGTGACCTCTATTCCGTACTGCCGTGAGTTGTATGCACGGGTAATATAGACCTGAGGTGTCTTGTTCTCGGATATGTAGAGGGGTATGAATCCGATATCGTCTGTATCCGCAGGCATTCCGGTACCGTTCGGGTCTGGAATACCACTCTCATGCTTGACGTTTGCAAGCGCATCGTCAAAGTCAAAGTCAGCCAAATCTCCAAGCTCCAGAACTTTCCACTCTTCAAGCCTCAGACCCGTCCTAGCGCAGAACAGGAAGAGCACCATATATTCATAATCTGGATTTATTATTGTTTTCCCCTTCGAGTTTTTAATAAGATATCTATCTCCCATCTTCTTGGACATGTTTTGTATCACAAGCTGGAGCTGCCATTCCGACAGGTATTTGTACTTATCCTTGTAGTTTGCCTCCTGCGAGTTTTTTAATTTGGACGACTTGGGTGCATTCGGCTTTTTCTGCGCCATGCCGTCCCTCGCATAGTTCGCCAGCGGAATCTCGGTGACAATCGAGTTCTCGTTTGCATACTCCATCAGCGTTCTGGTAGTGCGCCTGAGACCGGAGAAATAGTTCCAAGTTATCTTTCCGCCCTCCCCTGAGACCAGCTCGTGCGTCCTGTTATCACTGCCGTGGTAGCTGTTCAGCAGATAGTTCTTATACAGCGTGAAGTCGCTCTGGGTGACCTTGCGGAGGTTCGGATGTCCCAGAAGCTCGTTCCAGGTCTTCCTGATGACATTGAACCGTGAGATGTGCGTTCTGGAAGAACGGTCAACCTCTTTCTTCTTGTCCTCCATGTAGGCTTCCATGACATCTTCGATGTATACAGGCTTCTTCAGCTCCTCCCTCGCCTCATCAGGGGTGACGCTGAGCTGTTTGGCACGGGCAAGCGCAAGCTCCTTGGTGCTGAACCAACCTGTCTTGGAGCTGACCTGCTTTACTTTGCCGTTTTTCTGCGCCTTGTATATGTAATACATGGCTTTGTACCGCTTCTGCCCGGGCTTTTTCGGGTCATCCTGCTCGCAGATGCCGTCCACAAAGGTCTCCTTGTATTTGTATTTCTTCTTCTGGGTCTTCTTAGCCATATTTCCTCCTGATTTTGAGCAATATAATTTAAGCAAATTATTGCTTAAAAATTGCCTAAATTCAAGCAAATATACTAAAAAAGTGCCTATTTTTAAGCACTTTTTTAGTTTTTGTTAGATTCACTGGAGCTGAGGGGGGTCGAACCCCTGTCCAAGAGTTGTCCCACATTCAGGCGTCTACAGTTTATTCCGTTATTTGATAAGACAACAGCCATGCAAACGGAACAGCCGTCTGTTGAATCTGCCTGTAAAATTTCAGGTCAGCTTACAGGCTTAAGCTTTCCCAATCTGTTTTTTTACACAGTGAGTCAATAAACAGCTAACGTTGATCACCGGGGCATTGCTGCGCTATGCGACTTAGGCAAATGCGTAATTTGTTCTTGTATTTGCGTTTAAATTTAAATGGTGATAAGGTCACCGCTCCACTGCAGCCTGAATCAAACATAAACCTGTCGAAACCAAAATACAGCCCCATGTTTAACACATCTTTCGATGCGTTCAAACTATAGCACCAAACAATATATGTTTCAAGTGATTTTTACTTTGCCTTTTTGTAGATCCTGCTGACAATTGCTCTTCTAACTTTGACTTCCGCCCTCTTTTCAAGTTTAAATCTTTCCCAGGCGTTCTTTTTCACCGGATAATCAAATTCACCGATCTGTTCAACATATTGTGAGCCAAAGGATTTTTTATAATCATATAATCCATATTCCGGATCGTCTTTTGTGGTAACACCTGAGAAACCGCAGAGGTCATAAGTTTCCACACCATGCTTTTTCATATCCTGCATGGCAAAGACATGCATACTGTCAACCGGATTCAGATGGTTGAATGCCTTATGGTTATAGGCATACAAATCATAGGATGTCTTTCCTGCTCTGACAAAGATGCCGCAACAAATCACAACCTTTTCACCATATTCCTCTTTTAACTGTTTTGTCTGTTCCAGAGATTTGATCTTGGCATTTCTTGCCTCAGGATCTTTCGCATATTTTTTACCGCTTAATTCTGTTTCAATGCCTTTGATCATTCCTTCAAGGTCGGCTTCTGTCACATAAACAGATGCATACTGTCCAAAGCTGGAGAGAATATCTTCAAAAAACTTCTTGGAATGCGGTTTAAAACCATCCTTATCGGCTAATTGTTTTTCAAGTTCCATCAGCGAAGGAATATCTTCAACACTTCCCAGATGCGTTGATACACAATTTGTCTTATGACGGTTGATGGAAGTTAATCTTCTCTTCGCAAATCTCTTTTTGACTATATCAAAATCATCCCTAAGATCAACTGTTAAGGTATAACGATTCGTCCAGCTTCCGTTGTATGCATAGCCATATCCTTTATGGATAAATCCTAACGATTTTAACTCCTCCGTGACTTCCTCATGGTTTTCTCCGCCTTCTATGACATTTCCCATAATATCTTTTTCCATGCGAAGAACATTCGGATCAACTCTTAAAAAGTGCACTTTTTCTTTTTCCGCATAATCCTTCAATAATGTAAATGCGTCTTTCAAGATTTCTTTATCCTCGTAATCAATGCATGGACCTTTTGGAATATAAAGAAAAGGATGCGCCATAAAAGAACCTCTGAGTACCATTGCCGTACCGATCAGCTGTTCTCCATCATAAAAGCCAAGCATTTTATAACTGTAATGATTCGCCTTAGCTTGGTTCATTCCCCACATGGAAGTTTTCATATAATGAGAATATGGATGATTCATCACAAACTGATCAAATATATTTCTATCTTTTACTTCTTTTAAAATCATGTTAAATCTCCGTATACAATTATGTTAGTGAAATCAAAAATTATGTCAATAAAAAAGAAAACGGAATACCGTTTTCTTTTATCCTTCAAAGTGCTTCGCATCTTCCATCCACTTGACAAATTCTTCTTCTGTTGCAAGAACAGAATGCGTATTTGTCAGCTGATGCAATGTGCCTAATGAATAATCCACACCTTCAGCTTTCTTGTCATATGTCATTGCAATCCTTCTCTTTTCCACAACAGGATTCGGATGCGGAATTGCCGATAACAATGATCTTGTATATGGGTGAATCGGATTGGCGAAGATCTCGTCCGTTGTACCTGTTTCAACAATATATCCAAGATGCATGACACCGATACGGTCGGAAATATATTTGACCATGGAAAGATCGTGAGCGATAAACAGATATGTCGTCCCAAGTTCATCCTGCAGGTCTTTCATCAGGTTGACAACCTGTGCCTGAATGGATACGTCAAGAGCGGAGATTGCTTCATCGGCAATAACAAGCTTCGGATTCATAACCAGAGCTCTTGCAATACCGATTCTCTGTCTTTGTCCGCCGGAGAACTGTGACGGATAACGTGTTGCATGTTCTTTGGAAAGACCGACCTTGTCCAGGATACTCATGATTTTCTCTTCTTTTTCTTCCTCGGTGGAATAGAGATGATGAATTTCCAGACCCTGTGCGATGATATCTCTGACCTTTTTTCTCGGATTGAGACATGCCATTGGATCCTGGAAGATCATCTGCATATTCTGACGAAGATATTTTTCATCATCCTTTGTCAGTCTGCCGCTGATGTCATGGCCATTGAAAATAATTTTACCGGCAGTAGGATCATAGAGACGGATCAAGGCTCTTCCGGTTGTGGATTTACCGGATCCGGACTCACCTACAAGACCGTATGTCTCACCTTCCCAGATATCAAAGCTGATACCGTCTACCGCTTTGGTAGTAAAGGTACGGGAAATTCTGAAGTGCTGTTTCAAGCCTTCTACATGAAGGAGCGGTTCTGCTTCATAATTAATCTGTGTCATATTACGCTTCTCCTTCCTGTGATAAAATTCTGTCTTTTTCAGCATTCATTGTCTTCAGACGATCCTGCAGCTGTTCAGGCAGTTCCACCTTAGGTGCTCTTGGATCATACAGCCATGAAGCGACACGATGCTGACCGCCGACATTGAACATAGGCGGCTCTGCCTTGTAGTCAATTGCCAGGGCAAACGGATTACGCGGTGCAAATGCATCACCGACAATCTCTTCCAACAAATCCGGTGGAGTACCCGGAATCGCAAACAAACGCTTGGAATCCGTATCCGTGTCAGGCATGGATGCCAAAAGACCCCATGTATACGGATGACGCGGATCATAGAAGACTTCATTGATGTTTCCTTTTTCAATGATTCTTCCTGCATACATGACATCAACATAATCAGCAACTTTCGCAACAACACCCAGGTCATGTGTGATGTAGATAACAGAAATATGTTTTTCTTCCTGAATTTTCTTAATCAATTCAAGGATCTTTGCCTGGATGGTAACGTCCAGTGCGGTTGTCGGCTCGTCACAGATCAGGATGTCCGGATCGCATGCCAATGCAATCGCAATAACAACGCGCTGTCTCATACCACCGGACAACTGGTGCGGATACTGCTTGTATCGCTTTTCCGGATCTTCGATACCGACTTCTGTCAGCAGCTGAATCGCACGCTCCTTAGCTTCGGATTTGGAAATCTTCTCATGAAGGAGCATGCCTTCGATAATCTGTTTTCCGATTGTCATGGTCGGATCAAGAGAAGTCATCGGATCCTGGAAGACCATGGCAATATGCTTTCCGTTAAAACGATAACGGATTTCCTTCTGGGTAAGCTTTGTCATATCAACAGTTTCCTGCTCACCCTTTTCATTTGTAAAAGTATAATCAATCTTTCCGCTTTCAATTTTACCGTTTGCGGCAAGAATACCCATGATGGTTTTCACCGTAACGGATTTACCGGAACCTGACTCACCTACGATGGCAATCGTCTCACCTTTAAATAAGTCCATACGGACACCGCGGATTGCGTTGACCTTACCGTTAGAGGTTTCAAAGGAGATGTTCAGGTCTCTGATTGATAATACTCTGTCTTTTTTATCTCTTTTAGCAGACATCAGTTACCTCCTTAGTGTTTCTGGTTCGGGTCAAATGCATCACGCAGACCATCCGCAAACAGGTTGAAGCTCAGCATCAACAATGCCAGAACCGCAATTGCGCTCATGATCATATACGGATGAACGGTCAATGACTTGTAACCGTCGGAAATCAATGTACCAAGGGATGCAGCCGGAGCAGGAATACCCAAGCCAAGGAAGGAAAGGTATGCTTCGGTAAAGATTGCACTTGGAACAGAGAACATTGCCATGGTAATCAGCTGTCCGAAAATATTCGGCATGATGTCCTTGAAGATGATTGCGAAACTCTTAGCACCTAATGTTCTGGATGCAAGAATGTATTCGGATTCCTTCAGTTTCAATACTTCTGCTCGGGAAATACGTGACATGCCGATCCATCCGGTAATCATTAAGGCAAAGATAATGGAGCTCATTCCCGGAGGAAGAACCAGTCCGAGCAATGTGACAAGAACAAGTGTCGGAATACCATTGAGAATTTCGACAAATCTCTGCATGACCATGTCTACCTTTCCGCCGAAGTAGCCGGAAATCAGGCCATAGGACATACCGATGATAATATCAATCACAACCGCTACAAGAGCGATAAACAAGGAAATTCTTGTACCTTCCCATACACGTGTGAACAGGTCTCTGCCGTTTGTATCGGTTCCAAACCAGTGATAAATATCCATCATGTCTTTCTTCAGATAAATATTCTCACCCTTTTCAAAACCGTTGAACAAGCCGAGCTTTTCCAAACCCGGTATTCTTGGTGGCATGCTCTGTTGGGAAGTGATGATCTGATCATAACGATAACCGGAAATCATCGGACCGATGATCGCAAACAGAATAATGACAGAAATAATAATCAGACCGACAACAGCACCCTTGTTTTTGGAGAAGTTGTTCCAGACGTCTCTCAGGAAGGATGTCTGCTTGTAAACTTTATCCTTTAAGCGTACATTTTCCTGTACAAAGACAAAATCTTCATCATCATAGTCATTTTCAATGATGGGCATGTGCTTCTGATATTCACTCATCTTAACTGCCCTCCTTTGCGACACGGATACGCGGATCGATAATACCGTAGAGGATATCGATAATCAACATCATGACAATATACATTGCCGAATAGACAAAGGCACAGGCAATTGTAACGTTATAGTCGTTACTCTGAATAGCTGTAACCATCATTGTACCGATGCCCGGTACGCCGAATACCTTTTCTACAACCATGGAACCTGTCAGAAGGTTGACAAGGATCGGACCCATAATTGTAATAATCGGGATCAGTGTGTTACGCAATGCATGTTTGAGAATCAGATCCACCTGTCTGACACCCTTGGACTGCACTAAAAGAATATAATCTGATCCAAGGACATCGATCATTTCGGATCTGGTAAATCTGGATACGTTAGCCATAGGACTCATTGCAAGAGCAAGCATCGGTCCGATGAAGCTCTTAGCAACATTCTTCGAACTGTATAAAATCGGAATCCAGCCAAGTTTGAAACCGACAAAATAAGCAAGCAACAAGGCAAAAACATAAGATGGTACGGATACGCCAAGTATAGACACGACCGAACACAATGTATCAATCCATGTGTTATGACGCAGTGCTGCAGCAATTCCCAGCAACAGCCCTAAAACTGTTCCCAGCAGCATACCCATGGCACCGACGCGAATGGATACGGCAAGCGGGCCTTTGAGCATTTCGGTAACAGCTTTATTCTTATTCAAGACATAGGAGAAACCTAAATCCCCTTTACATATTGCAGCAACATATTTCAGAAACCTGATAAAAAATGGCTGATCAAGTCCATACTTCGCATACAGTAAGACCTTTTGCGCCTCAGTAAGCTTTTCATCGTTAAACGGTGAACCGGGCATGAAGTCCAACATAAGAAAAAGGACAAAGACGATTGCCAATAATGTCAAGATACTGATCATCACACGTTTTAAAATGTATTTCGACATAAATTGTTTCCTTTCTTTTTGAAATAACATAAATGTAATAGAGCGGTTGTTATTCCGCTCTATTACATCACCTTAGAAGTAATTCGTATAACTTTTAAGAATTACGCTTTTTTGATATGACGGTAAGAGTCAACACCTGCGTTATGGAATTCGATTCCTGTAACATCCGGGTTGATCAGCATAGCGCCACCGTTCTGGTAAATCGGGATAACGCCGAACTCAGAGATGAGCAGCTTTTCTGCATCGATCATATCCTGCCAACGAGCTTCCGGATCAGCTGCATCTTCGCCTGTTTCACCCTTGTTGAGGAGTGCATCATATTCGTCGTTGAAGTAGTATCCGTTATAACCAGTTGTGTCGGATTTGAAGATATCCAGGTATGTCTGCGGGTCAGCATAGTCAGGTCCCCAACGTGTCAGACCTACATCATAGTCCAGATCGTTCATGAGAGCGAGTCTTTCTTTCTTTGTCTTTGGAACGAGGTTAACTTCGATACCGAGGTTCTCTTTCCACATAGCCTGCAGGTTTACACAAACTTTTTCAGGAGCTTCGGAGTCTGTTTCATACAGAAGGTCAAAGCTGAGATCGTCTGTGCCGAGTTCCTGTTTAGCGAGTTCAAGAGCTGCCTGTGCTTCAGCAACATCTTCGCTCAGCAGGTTGCCTGCTGTTTCACGATAATCTTTTCCATCAGGTCCGAATGCGAATTCTTTCGGGATGAAGCCTTCAGCTGCGATAGAACCGTCTTTGAGGACATCGGAAGCGATGAGTTCACGGTCGATAGCCATGGACAGAGCTTTCTTGAAGTTGACATTCTGGAATTTTTCATCAGCTGTCATGTTGAGGTTCAATCTCCAAGCATAACCCTGCAATCTCTGTGTGAATCCAGCTTCGCCGGAGTACTGGTCAACGAGGTCACCTGTCAGAGTAACAACGTCGATGTCGCCCTGCTGATAAGCAAGAGCAGCAGACTGTGCTTCTGTTACGAAACGGAAGACAACTTCGTTTACATCGTCTGTGCAGTTAGCAGCATCCCAGTAGTCAGGGTTCTTTGTGAATGTATATTCTGTGTTAGCTTCCCAGTTGGAGAATACATATGGTCCGCAGAAGAGCAGATCATCGATAGACTGTGCATAGGAATCTTTATGTGCTTCAAAGAATTCCTGGTTCAGTGGGAAGAAAGATGGGAAGGCCATCAAACCAAGCAAGAATCCGCATGGCTGTTCGAGTGTAACAACGAATGTCTTGTCATCTGTTGCTTCAACACCCAGTTCATCCATGGAAACTTCGCCACGGTAAGCAGGTCCTGCGTTCTTAACGCCGATTGTCTCAAGAATAAATGCATATTCAGAAGCGAGATCCGGATCATCCAGACGCTTCCAGCCATATACGAAGTCATTAGCTGTTACAGGTGTGCCGTTGGACCAGTTAACACCATCTCTGATATGGAATGTGTAAACCAGACCGTCATCACTGATATCCCAGCTCTCTGCGAGATCCGGAATAGCCTGTGCATCGGAATCAAGAGCAGCAAGTCCGCCAATGCACATAGACTGCATGATAAAGGAGCCGCCGTCAGTAGCAACATGATGATCCATTGTGTTGAGGTCAGCGTTAATCGCTACAACAACTGTGGAATCATCAGCTGAAGTTGTTCCATCGGTTGTGCTTGCGCTTGTAGCTGCAGCACTGCCGCCTGATGAGGAACCGCATCCTGCCAGAAGAGCAATTGCCAAACTAGCAGCCAGAGTCTTTTTAAGATTCATTTTTTCCCTCCTTAAAAATACTTCTAAATTGTATGTAAATGCATCGCATTTTTCAAGGAAAATGTGAACTTTTTCTGACATTTATTTGAAAATTTTCAGATTTTCGTGAAAATATTTGGGTGCTATTTTCATTTTGTGCATAAGATAAATATGCATGCATAGCTTTTATCATGATCCTTCTGATTCTTCGATAATTGTTCAAAAACCGGAAAGAATTCGCTATCTCACAAAAAGAGAGTATGCTATAATCGTTTGGTAAAAAAGGAGAAAAAAATGGATACAAACAAACGTCCCGATGACATGGCCAGAATTACAACGCCTGAACTTGCACAAGCATTTATTGATGAACAGATCAAAGACATCCGCGAACAAGTCAAGGATGGAAAAGTCCTGCTGGCTCTTTCCGGAGGTGTAGACTCCTCTGTAGTTGCTGCATTATTAATCAAGGCTATCGGAAAAAACCTTGTATGTGTACATGTAAACCATGGTTTCTTGCGCAAAGGTGAACCGGAACAGGTTATTGAAGTATTCAGAAACCAGATGGATGCCAACTTAATTTATGTTGATGCAGCCGACCGCTTTATCGATAAGGTTGCAGGGGTCACAGATCCTGAACAGAAAAGACATATTATCGGTGAAGAATTCATCAAAGTATTTGATGAAGAAGCTTCCAAACTGGAAGGCATTCATTTCTTAGGTCAGGGAACTATCTATCCTGACATCCTCGAAAGCGAAAAAGGTATTAAAGCGCATCACAATGTAGGCGGTTTACCGGAAACCATGCAGATGGAACTTGTTGAACCCGTTAAATTGCTTTATAAAGACGAAGTCAGAGTTGTAGGCAAAGCATTAGGCCTTCCTGACAATATGGTTTTCCGTCAGCCGTTCCCAGGACCTGGTTTAGCTGTTAGATGCCCAGGCGCTATCACAAGAGATAGATTAGAGCTTGTAAGAGAATCCGACGCTATTCTTCGTGAGGAATTCGCAAAGAACGGATTGGAAGGCAAGGTATGGCAGTACTTCACAGTTGTACCGGATTTCAAGTCTACAGGTATCAAAGACGGTGAAAGAACATTTGAATATCCTGTCATCATTCGTGCCGTCAATACAACAGATGCTATTACAGCTACTGTAGAAGATGTTCCGTTTGCATTATTACAGCACATCACAAAACGCATCACCACAGAGGTTAACGGTGTAAACAGAGTCTTGTTTGATCTGACACCAAAACCAAGTGCAACAATCGAATACGAATAAGCTCCGAAATCATCCTGGATTATGCAGGATGATTTTTTTCGGGATTTTTCATGAGCATAAAAGCCGGAGACATAATCGGATTTTCGATACATTTGCAATCTTTTCCAAAAGGGTTGCCAAAAAATTAAAAAAAAGCAAAATTCCTGTTGCAAAAGCCATAGAGCCATGGTATTATATTTGAGCGCTGAAAAGATATGCATTTGGCAGATGAGGAAATACTCAAGTGGTCGAAGAGGTGCCCCTGCTAAGGGCATAGGTCGGGAAACTGGCGCGAGGGTTCAAATCCCTCTTTCCTCGCCATACATGGTCCTGTGGAGTAGCGGTTCATCTCGTCTCCCTGTCACGGAGAAGATCGCGAGTTCGAATCTCGTCAGGACCGCCATTATGCGAGTGTAGTTCAATGGTAGAACGCCACCTTGCCAAGGTGGACACGGCGGTTCAATTCCGCTCACTCGCTC
>CACXCB010000201.1 GCA_902766005.1 uncultured Erysipelotrichaceae bacterium
TGAAATCGCAGATGAAGCTCGTGAGGCAGGTGTAGACACATTTGTGCCGAAGCCTCTCTTTGCCAGTACAATAATGGATGAATTCGCTGAGGCGTTCCGAAGTAAGAATGAAGCCTTTGAGAAGAGAACAGTAGACCTGAAAGGCCGCAGAGTACTGCTTGCGGAAGATATGGCTGTGAATGCTGAAATCATGATGATGCTGCTCTCCATGCGCGAAATGGAGGCAGACCTGGCTGAAAATGGTTTAGTTGCGGTGAATCTGTTTGAAAGCCACGAATCCGGTTATTATGATGCCATTTTAATGGACATGCGGATGCCGGAGATGGATGGCCTGGAAGCGACAAAAGCGATCAGAAGCCTTCAGAGAGATGATGCTAAGACGATTCCGATCATTGCCCTGACAGCAAACGCATTTGATGAGGATGTTCAGCGGAGCATGCAGGCTGGTTTGAATGCCCATTTGTCTAAACCGGTGGAACCGGAGGTGTTGTTTGAGACGCTGGAAAATCTAATATGCTCTTCTGTTTAGTAATGGAGAGTATGATACGAATGAGCAGATGAATGAAAAGAATTTTTTAAAGCTGGCAGAACGATAACCTGGAATATCATGTAGAAAGCAGGAGAGGAATTCTCTTTTTTTAAAAGGCGAAAATGTCAAGGAGGTATAAGCATATGATCAAAATTGTTGCGAAAAATTATGTAAAACCGGAATGTACAGAGGCATTTAGGGAAACTGCAAAAGAGCTAATTGAAAAATCCTGTGCGGAGGAAGGCAACATCTTCTATACTCTGAATGTGTCTAAGAAGGATCCCAATACGTTTGTATTTATTGAGGCCTGGAAAGACCAGGCGGCCATTGACTTCCATAATAATTCAGAGCATTTCACGAGTATTGTTCCAAAACTGGCAAAGATGTGCGATCGTGAGGGTGATGTGGAATTGTTTGATGAGATTTAGCAGTCGCTCCATGGCATACGCATCTTTTCGTTATCCTTATAATTCTTTTCCCATGTAACAGACCGAAATTGAAGGAAGCTGCCTCCTTCAATTTCGGTCTGTGAGGGGACGGATACCAGTCTTCTGATTTGCTGCTGTCATTATGACTATATCCGCTGCGGCACTTTTTGCGTGCCTTGCCGGATCGGAAAGTGCAAAATTTTTTCGATTTCCTCTTGATTTTTTACGGATTTGGAGTATAATGCAGTTAAAATTGACTAACCGACATCGAACTTATTATCAGCGAAAACAGCTTCTTAGAATAATAGATGCAGTTTTCTTTTTTTAGAGCCAGAAGTTAGAAACGGCTAACAATATGCGGGGTCAGTTTTTGAGATTCGAACAATGCATAAAAATACATGACTGGAATTGAGGAGAAAAACCTATGTTAAAAACGACACTGAAGATTGATGGAATGATGTGCAAGATGTGTGAAGCATATGTCTGTGACGCTGTTCGGAAGGCAGTCCCTTTGGCGAAGAAGGTCGCTGCTTCGGGAAGAAAAAGGGAAGTGTCCTTTCTGACGGAAGATCCTGTGAATGCAGAACAGCTGAGATCGGCCATTAATTCGACGGGCTATACTTATCTTTCCATGAAGTCGGTTCCCTATGAGAAGAAAGCTTTGTTCAGCTGGAGATAAAAGCGTATGAGATATTTCTTTATCAATCTAAAGACGGATAAGAGGCCGGGAGCATAATTTGCTGCTCTGGGGCCTTTTATTTGTTTTTGTCGGAAAAAGCAGAAAAACCCAATCTGATATGCTATAATACTGTTAACAATCATTGACTAAAGTCAGGGGGGGAAAACAATATGAAGAAGGCATGGTTAATCCTGTTCACTTTAGCAATAATCATGGCAGCAAGCATGTGTGCCTGGGCGGGTACCTTTGATGAATACTGGGATTATGAGCAGGCGGATGGAACATATGCTTATGGTTTTCCGCGTATACGGGTGTCAATGGACAAAACATGGTACCAGAAGACAAGAGTCGTATTAGGAGAAGGCGGTGCAACTGCCTCTTTCTATCATACCGACAGCTATAATGCATTTGCTGAAAAGGGGTTGGACGGAGGACGTCTTTTCACCATTGGTGCATCTGTGAATACCGATTTTCAGAATCTTCCCAGCTTTGTATATCTTGGATTTGATGAAGAGGAAGCGATGAATTATTATGCCGAGCTCCCGACGGACTACCAGGGATATACGGGCGATGAAGCGATTCGTGCGGAATATGATGAGCTGAAGGATGGCGTTCAGGATGTACTGGACAGTGCTCTGATCAAAGGCAGTGAGAAGTTCAGGAAACTGTATGGTGCTGAAGAAACGGATACTGATAACTCGCAGAGGTCGATCATTATATCCGGGGACTATCAGTATCGGATCAATGAGGATAAAAAGACGATCTCTATTGCCAAATATTCCGGGAAAGGTGATGTGATCGAGATTCCCTCA
>CACXCB010000202.1 GCA_902766005.1 uncultured Erysipelotrichaceae bacterium
GGTGAAATGGAATCCTTCGCTAAGGATAACCCTGAAAAAGCAAGTGTTGTGCTTTTCGGCGAGGATACTACGCACGATAACACCGGGAAAACTTCAGATATGGCGAGGTACAAGTGGGACGAATTTGTCGATGGAGTTTGCGGAGAGAAGCTATCCTTTTTCAAGGATAATCTGGATTTCGATGGAGGTAAGTCAGGTACCAAGGTAACAGCAGGTAAGGGAGTGCTTTACCGTTGGCTTGAGCTGCTTAGAGATTCTTCGAATGATATAAACCTGGCGCGGTTTGCTTATGTTCTTGCTCGTATGGAGCCGGATAAAAAATCGCCGGCGTATCAGGCGTACGAACGAATCAGAAAGCAGCTGTACAGCTGGTATCAAAGTGAGGCTGACAGGAAGCAGATGGAAACAGCATTGGAGCTTGTAATATATAAGACACGTCAGAAAGGGGATAAATGATAATGGGTGATATCGTAGCAGAGGCTAGTAAGTACTGGGGTTCAGCTGTACAGGAAATTAAATCGTATAATGGTGAAAGAAGAAATGCGCCTAAGATGATTACTACGTCACAGATTCGCAAATTCCTTACCGCAGTTAATTCTGTAAGCAATAAGGTGTCTATCTACAAGTCACAGAATCAGGGAACAAAGGAGCTTTCCGAGGATTTGACTGCAGAGGTGAAGTATCTGCAGGTTCCGTTGGTTTATCAGGCAGGCCGTGACAGGGTTGTAAAGGATTTTGTATTAAAGACAAAGATGATTGAAAAAATCAATGTTATCGGTTCTGACTTAAAGAAATTTGAGGAGTTTTCTAAATACGTAGAAGCATTGGTCGCATATCACAAATACTATGGAGGCAAGGAAAAATGATGGAAAAGGGAATAAAGCAGTTAAGGGGAAAACTGATTATCAAGGCAGTATTGCATCTGGAAAGCGGTCTTCACATCGGCGGTTCCAGTGATTTTGCACCTATCGGAGCTGTAGACAGCCCTTTCATTAGAGATCCGTTTACTAAACAGCCGATTATTCCCGGAAGCTCCCTGAAGGGGAAAATGAGGACATTGTTGGCAAGAAGCCTGTCTGAAAGCTATGTACTGAATGATGTTAAAGATGATGATGAACGTATCAAGAGAATGTTTGGCTCCAGCGAAAAAGAGACATTATCTCCATCACGGCTTTTGTTTTCCGACTGCCACATGACAGATGAGTGCTTCGAGGCTATGAGGAAAATGGATATGGATACCTATATTGGTGAGGTCAAGTTTGAAAATACCATTAGCCGCGTTACTTCAATAGCAAATCCAAGGCAGATTGAACGTGTACCTGCAGGTGCGGAGTTCGATTTCAGGGTTGTTTACAATGTTGAAAATATGGAAGAAATGGAAGAGGATGTAAAGCTTCTTGGCGATGCAGTCAAGCTTCTGCAGATTGATTATCTTGGTGGACATGGTTCGCGCGGATATGGCAGAGTTTCTTTCCGTGATTTTTCTGTTGAGGCGTTCTCATTAAATGACGAGTCGAAGGCGTCATTGGATAAGGAAGTAAATAAGGTTGAAGAATTGCTGAAGGGAAGCTGTGTATAATGGGCTATTTCTATTATCGGCTTAATTTCAAAACACCTGTGCATTTTGGGCAGTGTGAGCAGGGCGGAAAGCTTGAAAAGTCCGGGAGCGGGCTTACTGCTGATACTTTGTTCAGTGCCATTTGCAGTGAGCTGGCTGAGCAGGGAGAGCTTGATTTATTGGCCCGGGCAGTTGAGTTGACAAAGAACGGTGAACTGCTGCTGTCGGATATGTTTCCTTATGTTGATGACGGTGGAGATGAAATGTATTTTCTGCCGAGACCATTCTTGTTTAGTCCAAGTCCTGATAAGGGCAGTCTGAGTATGAGTCAGGCAAAAGAAATATCAAATCAGCGAAAAATTACAAAGAAGCATCAATTCATCAGAATTTCTGAGTTCAAGGCGATGCTTCAGGCAATGCAAAAAGGTGAGTTTTATTCTCCCGAAAAGCAGCTTAATGAATTAGGGAAAAGCAGTCTGGTTGAAAGAGTTAACTGTAGAAAATCCGAACCGCTGCCTTATTATGTCGGGCAATATATTTTTGCTGAAAATGCCGGGCTTTACGGGATTGTAAAGATGCCAAAGGATTATGAGGAAATATTCAGGTCGCTGCTCGAAGCTCTGGGTTTGTCAGGCATTGGAGGTAAGCGCAGCAGCGGGTATGGACGATTCGAATTAGATGGTTTATTTGAGATTGATGACGTGGTGGAGGATATAAAAGTTCTTCTGGATATGCTGAATAATGACAAGGCGTCTGTTCAAATGTCGATATCGGTGTTGAAGCCTGATGCCGATGAGCTGGAAGCAGTAAAATCCGGAGAATATCAGCTGAAGAAGCGCAGCGGATTTACGGACAATATTAAGCGTGACAGTGTGTATATGCTGGCGGCGGGTTCGTGCTTTAAGTCACGTTTGAAGGGTTCGCTTGCAGATGTCAGTAAGGATTACGGTCACCCGATATGGCGCTATGGTAAAGGTTTGTTTGTGGGGCTTGATATATGATGGATTATTTAGAGCATAAAATTTATGAGCTGAATTGTTTTTCTCCGGTACATATAGGCAGCGGAGAAACATTAAAAAAATACGAGTACTTGTATGACAACACTAAGCACATTGTATATTTTCCTGATAGGGCCAAATGGGTATCGCTGCTGCAGAGGCATGGAATTTTTGATGATTTTTTGAATTATGTCAATGATCCTGCAAAGCTTACAGAAATGAACGGTTTTGCCTGGCTGACCAAAGAGCATAGAGTTCAGGAAAAAGAAATACTTGCTACAGCTTCCCACAAGGCACTGACGCCAAAGGATGTTTCTGTGTCAAAGGGCGGCAGGAGAATACGGCAGAATATAAACGATATAATTACTGCTGCCACGCTCGCTGACGGAAGACTGTATATTCCGGGAAGTTCAATAAAGGGTGCGCTGCGGACCGGTGTATTGTACCATTTGATTAAATCCCACCCTGAGAAGGTAGCACGGATTGAATCGGATATTAGTGGTTTGCTTCGTTTGAGAAACAGGCGCGATATTGATAGAGAATCGAATCGTATTGAGAAGAAGTTAGAAGATGAAATGTTGAACGTATTAAAGTTCGACAGTAAAACTTCAGCCATAAAAAGTTCCATGCGTGGATTGATGGTAAGTGATGCAATCCCAACCGGAAGATTTGATTCTGTAATTGTTCAGAAAAATGATGGTGTACTGGAAAGAGACGGCAGAACCTGTGGGGAAAATCGTATATCGCTTTTCCGTGAATGCATCCCTGCCGACAGTAAAATGAAATTCCGGATATCAATGGATAAACGTATGATGGGAGAAATAGGTGTTAATTCCATTGATGAGATTGTTGGATTTACGCGGGAGTTCACTAAAGCACAGGTAAAGGAGTTAAAGAAGGCTTTTGGAAGAGATGCGGCAAACAGGCTTTATGATGCAATGTTCCGGGAAGCCGCAGATGCTGATATGTTTTTGGGCGGGGGCACCGGA
>CACXCB010000203.1 GCA_902766005.1 uncultured Erysipelotrichaceae bacterium
AAAATGCGGTATGATTTTTACAGGAGGGCGGGAACTCATGACAGTCGGGGAAAATATTATGCGCTTCAGGAAGAAGGCCGGCATCACTTCACGCGAGCTGGCAGCATTTGTCGGCGTCAATCCGGCAACGATGTCCAGGTACGAGCACGGGCAGATCTCCGCCATCCCCCCGGAGATGATCGGGAAAATAGCAGGTGTCCTCGGCATCGCCGCGGAGCAGCTGACAGCCGGGGATTCTTCCTACTCCTATATGAATGAGCCTGAAAAGAAAAAAATCTCCTCCAGAAAAAAAGAGGAGAAAGAACTCCTGAAAGGCTTTTACGGCCTCTCGCCCGAGCTGCAGGACGCAGTCAGGAGAATCTGCAATACGGGCCTGTCAAAATGACAGGCCTTTTTCTCTGCTTATTTACCGGTCAGGGTGTGAACTGTAACAAAAAGTTTGGAAATTTAGTCACTGTACATGACTGTGTACAGTGACTTTTTTCTTAGGTGATAGTATATAGGTGCGGTTGGAAAAGGCCGATAGAAAGAGGAACAGTTTATGAATACAGAAACGCATAGCACCATCATTGATGTGGAGAAACTTACCCCTGAACAATTGTATGAACGACTTTCCAAAGGATTCGATCCTATATTGATCCGGCATTCCAACTGAAGAATACAGATGTCGTGCAGACAGGACAATTCTCCCTCTTTGTCCTGTCTGGCACATGCATCACTTGTGCATTTGGATAGAACGTTGTAAAATTCTGGTATTCGAGGTGATGATTTATGTATTGTAGGAATTGCGGCCAACAAATACCGGATGATTCGAAGTTTTGTACAAACTGCGGTGTAAGTGTCGAAGAAACAACAACACCTGTTGATATCCAACAGGAGAATAACTACTATGAGCAACCAAATCAGCAGGCTGTCAGCCAGCCGGGAATGAAATGGTTCAAATTTATTATTTACTTCCAGTTGTTCCTTGCATCCTTTTCCCATATTTCCAGCGGTCTTATGGCATTGACAGGCATGAGTTATGATTTTGCGGGAGGATCTTCCGCAGCGGTATATTCCATGTATCCTGTTTTGCGTGCGGTAGACATGTGGTATGGTGTTGTATGCATCGGCATGGCATTAGCAGCTGTTTATGTCAGACAATCGCTGGCAAAGTTTAAAGAAGGCGCACCAAACAAATATCTGATGTTTCTTGCATTGAATTTTGCCTTCAGTGTTGCGTATATTCTTATCGCTAATGTGGTAACAGGACAGTTCTCAATGGATATCAGCGCAATGTCCAGCAGTATTTCCAGTGTTGTCATGTTAGTGTTAAACGGCATTTATTTCCGCAAGCGCGAACATTTGTTTGTGAATTGAATAAGGATACCATTCAACTTGCTTTTATCGCTAAAGCAGAAGATGTGATAATTTGAGAATGCAATAAAAGATACCGATTTCTTCATGATAAGGAGCATAAGAAGTCAGTGTCTTTTTTTTACCGATTATAAGAAAATTGCAGTATAACTGTTCTTTTCAAATGGAACCTGAGCTTTGGTTATTAGTCAAAATAGATATTGTTCTTTTCATCAATTTAGGTAAAATGAAAGTGATAAAGGAGGTTTTTATGGGTATCTTTGTAAATCCTGATAATGACAGATTTAAAGCAGTATTAAAAAACGGGAAATACATTGACAAGACAATGATGATTTCATATGTAAATCATGTCTTAAACAGCAACGAAATGGAACTTGCCTTTACCAGACCCAGAAGATTCGGAAAAACAACAGCCGCTAATATGCTTGCAGCTTATTATTCCTGCGGTTGTGATTCCCATAATCTCTTTAAAGACCTTCTTATCTCACAAGATGAAAGCTATGAAGAACATTTGAATAAACATCCTGTAATTTATTTCGGGCTGATGTCTTTTATGACAGATGAAAAAGCGTCCCGGAATGATGTAGTAAAAAGAATACAAAATAAAATCAAACTGGAACTGGATAAAGAATATCCGGACACTATTAATATAAATGCATCTGTCCATGACTGTCTTCTCGCTATAGCCAAAGACATGGAATATAAGTTCATTATCATCATAGACGAATGGGACATGATCTTCAGGGAAGAAAAGAATAATATCAGTCTTCAAAGAGAATATATTGATTTCCTGAGATCCCTTTTCAGAGGAAATGAGACTCCTGATTACCTTGCAGGAGCATACATGACAGGTATCCTGCCCATTATCAAATACAATACAGAATCCGCTTTATCCGATTTCATAGAATACACCATGGTCAACCCGAGAGATCTTGCTGAATATGTCGGATTTACAGAAAATGATGTTAAATCAATCTGTAATAAAAATCCTGAAGGTGATTTCAATGAGATGAAGAAGTGGTATGACGGGTATTATCTGAAGAGAGCCGGTCATATCTACTGCCCGAATTCCGTCATGCAGGCTGCACAAAGCGGAGAATATTTAAGCTACTGGGCATCCACCTCTGCCTTTGAATCTTTAAAATACTATATTGAAATGGATTTTGACGGATTAAAACAGGCATTAGAAAAAATGCTTGAAGGAGAAGAAATCTCAGTTGATACCGGATCTTTTGAAAATAATTTGAATGAGATCAAAGACAGGGATGATGTCATGACAATACTTGTGCATCTTGGCTATCTTGCCTATGATTCTGTAAGGAAAACAGTCAGAATCCCGAATCTTGAAATCAGACAGACCTTTCTGCGGACAATCAAGTCGGGGAAAACTTCTGAATTCATAAAACGCATAGAAAGATGCGAGGAGGCAATACAAGCCACCATTGACGAGGACGAAGAACGATTAGCAGAGATCATCAAGGAGATTCATGATGCAAGGCCTCCGAGGCACTACAATAATGAGCAGTCACTTAGAACGGTTATATTAAATACCTATGACTATACACCGATGTGCTATTACACCACATTTGAGGAATTGAGCTCCGGACAGGGGTATTGTGACATTCTTTGCCTTCCTCAGGCTGGCATCCCAAAACCTCCTTTAGTGATTGAGCTGAAATGGCTTGCACTCCAGAGAGTGAACAAGAATGCAGAAGAAGCCATTGAACAGATCAAAGAAAAGAAGTATACGGATTTCTTAAAGAAGATCAACTACAAAGGAGAAGTTCTTCTGGTAGGTATCAATTATGATCCTGATACAAAAGAGCATATATGTAAGATTGTAAGAGAATATCTTTAAAGCAAGCTGATTGATAATCGGCTTGTTTTTTCTTATAATTTTTGATTGGCAGGGGGAAAGTATGAGTAAGACTGTAGATAAGAGATATTCAACCGGGGAACTGTTAAAAAGATTCTCTCCGTATCTGTTTAAATATAAAGGACTTCTGTATTTTGATTTGTTTTGTGCAGCTTTAACAACGCTTTGTGATATTGTCTTGCCCAGGATCATGAGCACACTCACAAATACGGCAATGTACCATCAGGCAGACTTGACGGTCGGACTGATATTAAAGCTCGCTTTCATATACAGTGTGCTGAGAATCATTGATGCAGCAGCATATTACTTTATGAGTTCCCAAGGGCATATCATGGGTGTCTATATTGAAACGGATATGCGTACAGATGCTTTCGGACATCTGGAAAGACTCAGC
Source organism: uncultured Erysipelotrichaceae bacterium (assembly GCA_902766005.1). Classification (GTDB taxonomy): domain Bacteria; phylum Bacillota_I; class Bacilli_A; order Erysipelotrichales; family Erysipelotrichaceae; genus Bulleidia. Next base: position 3,627 of record CACXCB010000203.1, read on the forward strand.
GACAGTTATTATGCCAATACAAAAATAGGACAGTTAATGGGAAGAATCACCAGTGACCTTTTTGATGTAACAGAGTTTGCCCATCATTGTCCGGAGGAATTCTTTATTGCCGGATTGAAAATACTTGTTTCTTTCATCATTCTCTGTCAGTCTTCTATTCTGCTTACAATAATCATTTTCTCCTGTGTTCCCTTTATGATCTTCTTTTCCATCAAGCTGAACAGAAGATTCCGCAATGCCTCGAAGAAGCAGAGGGTGCAGATCGGTGAGCTAAATGCTCAAGTGGAAGATTCCCTTCTCGGTGAAAAGGTTGTCAAGGCCTTTACTGCGGAACAGATGGAAATGACAAAGTTTCAGGCAGGCAATGAAAAGTTCAAGGAAATCAAAAAAGAACGCTATTATGCCATGGCAAACTACAGTATGTCCACAAGACTGTTTGATGGCTTAATGTATATCACAACCATTGTTGCAGGGGGATTATTCCTTGTCTATGGAAAGATTACTACAGGTGATCTTGTTGCCTACATACTTTATGTCACGACAATGATTGCCACCATCCGCAGAATTGTTGAATTTGCCGAGCAGTTTCAGCAAGGCATTACCGGCATCGAAAGATTTTTGGAGATCATGGATACACCGGTGGATATTGAAGATGCACCGGATGCAAAGGAGCTGAAGGTATCCGGCGGCAACATTGTCTTTGACCATGTGACATTTGAATATCCGGATGACCATAACCGTGTTCTTCATGATTTGTGTCTGGATATCAAGCCGGGAGAAAATCTTGCCCTTGTCGGTGAAAGCGGTGGGGGAAAGACAACATTATCCTCGCTGATTCCCCGCTTCTATGACACCACAAAAGGGAATATTCTGATTGACGGACAGAATGTAAAAGATGTTACCTTGCACAGTCTTCGCTCTTCTATCGGCATTGTCCAACAGGATGTATATCTGTTTTCGGGAACTGTCATGGAAAACATTGCCTATGGCAAACCTAATGCGACAAAAGAGGAAATTGTTCATGCGGCAAAACTTGCCGGAGCGGATTCCTTCATCAATGAACTCAAGGACGGATATGATTCCTATGTAGGTGAAAGAGGGGTAAAATTATCCGGAGGACAAAAACAGAGAATATCCATTGCCAGAGTATTTCTAAAGAATCCGCCGATTTTGTTGCTGGATGAAGCAACAAGCGCTTTGGATAATGAAAGTGAAATACTGATTGAAAAGAGCCTGGCGGATCTTTCTCAGGGAAGAACAACATTGACCATTGCCCATCGATTAACCACAATCAAGGATGCGGACAGAATCATTGTCTTGGGCAAAAACGGTATCGAGGAAGAAGGAAATCATGAGTCTCTTTTAGAGAAAAAGGGAACATACTACAGACTTTGGCACGGTCTTGTCGAAGGAGGCGAAAATGAAATTACTGAAAGCTTTATTTAGCCGCACCACTTTTATGATACTGATGGTCCTTTTACAAGGATTGTTTGTATTTTCGGTCTTTCACTGGTTCGGAGAGCATTATGCCTGGATTGAAACAGTCTTACGTATTTTGAGCATTGTCATCGTATTGATGATTATCAAAAACAGCAAGCACCTTTCTTCGGACATGATCTGGATCTTGCTGATTACGGTATTTCCGGTTCCCGGAACGGCGATCTATCTGTTATTAGGGGCAAACCTAATCACAAGCAGAACTTTCCGGAGCTTATACTCTATGACAGAAGCTTCCAAAAAGTATTATCTGCAGGACAGGCATGTCATGGAAGAACTCGATGAGGCTGCACCATATTTGCGGGGACAGTTCCATTACATTTCCAAGGATGCGGGATTTCCCTTTTACAGGAATACGGGATTGGATTATTATCCTCTTGGGGATTTTGGCTATCCTGTCATGTTAGAGGAGATGAAGAAAGCAGAAAAATACATTTTCCTGGAATACTTCATTATCGAAGAAGGAAAGATGTGGGATGGCATGCTGGAGATCCTGGAGGAAAAGGCTAAACAGGGATTGGATGTCAGGGTGATGTATGATGATATGGGATCGTTCTTCACATTGTCTTTCAAGTATGCAAAGAAGCTGGAAGAAAAGGGGATTAAATGCATTCCGTTTAACCGTATCAACCCGATCATCGGCATTATCATGAACCACAGGGATCATCGCAAGATCATGGTGATTGACGGCAAGGTTGCTTTCTCCGGAGGTATTAACCTGGCTGATGAGTATATCAATGTCAAACAGAAATACGGCCACTGGAAAGACAATGTCATCCGCATCAAGGGAGAGGCTGTCTGGTCATACACGGTCATGTTCTTAACGCATTGGAATGCACTGCGTAAAGAAGATGAAAACTTCAATGTCTTTAAAGCTGAAGCAGAACAGGGAATAGCCGATGGCTATATAGCTGCTTATGGAGAAACGCCACTGGATGATGAAATCACGGCACAGAATATCTATGAAGGTATCCTGAATCAGGCCAATGAATATTGTTATATCTATACGCCATATCTGATTATTGATACAGACTTAATTAATTCTTTGATCTTGGCTGCCAAGCATGGGGTTGATGTCAGGATCATGACACCGGGCATACCGGATAAAAAGCTTGTCTTCAAGATCACACAGTCCTATTACCGTACCTTGATCCAAGGGGGAGTAAGGATCTACGAGTATACTCCTGGATTTGTACACTCCAAGGTGTTTGTCGCAGATGACTGCATGGCAACGGTAGGAACGGTAAATCTGGATTACAGAAGCCTGTATCTCCATTTTGAAAACGGCACATACATCTATGGATCAAAGAAGATCCTGGATATTAAAGAAGACTTCTTAGAGGCTGTCACACAAAGCCATGAAGTCACCCTTGAAGAAAGCACCTATGGTCCTTTCAAGGAATTCTTCCTTGGTGTATTAAGAATCTTTGCACCGTTAATGTAAGACAGAGAAATCTGTCTTTTATCTTTTAAACAGAAATTCAGTGACGATTAATGTACCAAAGATATCTTTATTACAAAGTGTGAAATGGAAGTATCTGTATAGTCTATGATGTATCTGCTGTCATCAAAAAAAGTATTGATCCTGAAGGAGTGGTTGCTAGAATAAAATGAAAGAACACTTGAACGGCCTGTGCCCGTAGGGTATGGTTTCTCATGAGTTTAATCGATTAACGATCGCACTTTTTGGAGGTAGGGAGATCGTTTTTCGATGTATTAACATAAGATGCAAATTGTAAACCTAAACTTCCGGATGTGAGGACAAATACCCACAATGCAATCTCTATAGCAATAATATCCATAGTATTACACTTGAGAGTGCAGGCCTCCTTAACATGGATGGTATCCATGCTCCGTATTCAGATGTTCTTTTTTAACACCTTTATGGTGTATGGGAGTATAAAGCATATTTCAGAACACGGAACACCTCCAGCTTTTCCATATAAAGATTAATAAAAAAGATTACTGAATATTACTACTATAACTATTATGAACAGACAATAGTTTTGGCTAATAATAATCTGTTTTAAACATATGACATTGACATTGATGAGTGAGTTGCTAAAATATAAATGAAAGAACACCTGAACGGTAGTTCCTCATTATTTACAATCGATTAACGATCGCGCTTTGTGGAAGATGGGCGATCGTTTTTCGATGTATTAACATAGGATGCAAATTGTAAACCAAGGCCTACAGAAGCCACAACAAGTGACATGATTGCAATTACAACGCTAATAACTTCCATAGCGTCACCTCCGATCTATTTGCCGAAGGAGAGCTACCCCTTCAGTAAAAAACTTCAGAGGAACCACCGCCTTAGCATGGATTATATCCATGCACCGTATTCAGATGTTCTTTTCAGCACCTTTACGGTGCATGGTTGTATTAAAGCATATGTCTAAGTGTGGATCAATGCCAACTTTACCGTGTAAAGATCAGAAAAAGCGACTGTCAGATATATGTGATAAAGGAAAGACCAAAACATCTGTATGAAAGTAACAATGTCGCTTTTGAGGCGACCATTGTCTTTTTCTCATGATGTATTCTTTATACAGAAAGAGAGGAATACATCATGAGAAAGAACTTAACAGAAATCGTATTTATCTTAGACCGCAGCGGTTCTATGTGTGGTTTGGAAAAGGATACTATCGGAGGATTCAACAGCTTTATCAACAAACAGAAGAAGAATGAAGGAGAGGCATATGTCTCAACCGTATTGTTTGATCATGAAAGGATTGTCTTACATGACCGTGTCGACATCAGGGAAATTCATGATATGACAGAAAAGGATTATTCTGTAAGGGGAATGACAGCATTGCTGGATGCTATAGGATCTTCCATCCATCACATTGCCAACATCCATAAATACTCCAGAGAAGAGGATGTACCGGAAAAGACGATTTTCTTAATCATTACCGATGGCTTGGAAAATGCCAGCAAAGAATACTCTTACCGCAAGGTAAAAGAAATGATTGAAAAGGAAAAAGAGCAGTACGGCTGGGAATTCATCTTTATGGGAGCAAATATTGATGCCGTCAGTGAAGGGGCTAAATTCGGTATTGAAGCAGATCGCTCTGTCACATTCAAAAATGATTCCAGGGGACAACAGTTAAACTATGAGGTGCTGGATGAAGCAGTTAGCTGCATGAGGGCAAGCAGGCCATTACAGGCTTCCTGGAAGAAGAGAATTGAAGACGACGTTAAAAGTCGCAAATAAGAAAGTATGATAAAAGTCCGGAATACCGATCAGGTATCCGGATTTTTATGTAATCAGTTTCAATGCTTCTGCAATATAAGCAAAAGCTTCAGGATTTTGCTTCCGCATATATGACAATTGATGGAGAAAATTACAATCGAAAATTATGAAGCAATGGTGAAACAGATCCCCATTGCTCAAAAAGATGAAAGAATTGTAGGAAGTACGAATTTCGGCAAGATTGTAAAGTGTCTTGAGAATGCGGATGTAAAATGGACGGAAGATTTGAATGAAATATTGAAATCGTAAAAAATATCATGTATCGTATCACTAAATAAAACAGGTATTGTTCTTTTCTCTGATTTAGGTAAAATGAAGGTAAGTAAAGGAGCGGTTGTATGGGTACTTATGTAAATCCTGAAAATAATGCATTCAAAGAAATCATTGCATCAGGTTTTGTGGATAAGTCTATGATGATTTCCGATATAAACAAAACTCTGGAGACAAGAAAAAAAGAAACAGTTTTTACAAGACCCAGAAGGTTTGGCAAGACCACAGCTGCAATTATGCTTGCAGCTTACTATTCCTGTGGTTGTGATTCTCGGAATCTTTTTAATGACCTTCTCATCTCTAAAGATGAAAACTACGAAGAACACTTAAACAAACATCCTGTCATCTTCTTTGATCTGATGCGCTTTATGAATAATGAAAAAGTTGCACGTAAAAATGTAGTGAAAGAAATACAAGACAGGATAAAAAAAGATCTTATGAAAGAATATCCTGAAGCAGATGTAAGCATGGATATATCTGTACAAGACTGTATGGATAATGTTATAAAATATAACAAAATGAAAGGAAAAGATGGAAAGTTCATTGTTATCATCGATGAATGGGATATGATTCTCCGCGAAGAAAAAGATAATCTTGAATTGCAGAAAGAATATATCAGTTTTCTTCGCAGCCTTTTCCGTGATGCAGGTACTGCCGATTATCTTTCAGGCGCTTACATGACGGGCATTCTTCCGATTATCAAATATAATACTGAATCCGCTTTATCGGATTTCTGGGAATATACGATGGTGGACCCGATGAATCTTGGTGAGTATATCGGCTTTAAAGAGGAAGAAGTGAAGCATATATGCAACGAATATCCTAAATCCGATTTTGAAGAAATGAAGAAATGGTATGATGGATATTACATTGAAGATGTTGGGCATATCTACTGTCCAAATTCAGTCATGAAGGCTGCACCTATGGGGAGGTACAACAGCTACTGGGCATCCACATCCGCATTTGAATCATTGAAGTATTATATTGAATTGAATTTTGATGGATTGAAGCAGGCAATTGAGAAGATGCTGGATGGGGAGGAATATCCGGTCAACACAAGCAGCTTCCAGAACAACTTAAACCAGATAAAAGACAGGGATGATGTCATGACAATACTTGTGCACCTGGGATATCTTGCCTATGATTCTGTCAGAAAGACTGTCCGAATTCCAAACCTTGAGATCCGCCAGACATTTCTGAATACAATCAAGTCCGGAAATTCCCAAGAGTTTATCAACAGAATTAAAAGATGCGAGGAAGCGATACAGGCAACAATGGATGAGGATGAGGAAAGGCTGGCAGATATTGTCAGGCAGGTTCATGCTACAAGGCCTCCAAGACATTATAATAATGAACAATCATTAAGAACTGTCATACTGAACACATATGATTATACCCCAATGTGCTATTACACAACCTTTGAGGAACTTAGTTCCGGACAGGGATATTGTGACATATTGTGTATGCCGCAACTCGGCATTCCCAAGCCACCGATAGTCGTCGAATTAAAGTGGAACAGGGATGCAGAAACTGCCATTGAACAGATCAAAAAGAAGAATTATGTGGATTTCTTAAAGAAAATCCAGTATAAAGGAGATGCTCTTTTGGTAGGGATAAATTATGATCCGGATACAAAAGAACATACATGCAACATTGAAGCAATCATCCTATAAACATGATTGCTTTTTATCTAAAACAATCATAAATAAGCTATAATAGAAAACATGGTAGAAGATGTATTAGAAGGATTAAATGAAGAACAAAAAGAAGCAGTGACTTCTACAGAAGGATATGTCAGGGTGATTGCCGGAGCAGGGTCGGGAAAAACAAGAGCGTTAACACATCGTTTTGCCTGGCTTGTCAATGACATAGGCATCCGTCCCGGTAATATCCTCTGTGTTACATTTACAAATAAAGCAGCTAATGAAATGCGTCAGAGAATCCATTATCTTACAGGAGATAACGATACAGGATTTATCAATACATTCCATGGTTTTTGTGTATCTGTTTTACAGGAGGACAGTCACGCTATTCAATATCCGAAGAGCTTCATGGTATTAGATAATAATGACATTGATGAGATGTTAAAGATCATCTATGAGGAGAGGGGATTAACCTTAAGGGATATGACCTTTTCGAATGCAAGGGATTACTTTGAAATGCGCAAAGGTTTGTATGAGCCGGATTATTATAAATATATGGTACAGATGTCTGTAGAAGATCTTTACAGGAAATATATGGAATCTGATAATGTGAAAGACATTCTTTTCTATGGCTATTTATATCAGGAAAAGAAATGCTTTGGACTAGATTATAATGATCTGATCTTCTTAACATTATATATATTCAAAGAAAATGAAGAGATTGCCTTAAAATGGCAGGAAAGATTAGAATACATCATGATAGATGAATTCCAGGATATTGACCCTCCCCAGTATGAATTGATGAAACATTTATGCAAATTCCATAACAATCTCTTCATTGTCGGTGATCCTGACCAGACCATCTATACATGGAGAGGTGCTAACCAGGAATTTATCTTGGATTTTGATAAAGAATTCTTCCCTGTCAAAACAATCATCCTGGACAAGAACTATCGTTCTACTCCGGAGGTATTGGATGCAGCAAATTCATTAATTTCCAAGAACCACAGAAGAATGGAAAAGAATCTTGTTCCGACACTTCCCCATGGTCAAAGCGTACGCTTTCACCATGCCAGAACAACGGAAGAAGAAGCCAAATGGATTATGGAGGAAATTGAGAAATTACATCTCAAAGGTATTCCATACAGAGACATCACACTTCTTTACAGGGCGCATTATGTCACAAGACCCATTGAAGATGTCTTCTTAAAAGAAGAGATCCCTTATGTTATATACAGTGGGGTACAGTTCTTTGGCAGGATGGAAGTGAAGGATGCTTTATCCTATTTGAGGATGATCGCTTATAAAGATGATTTATCCTTCATGCGCATCTGCAACATTCCTAAGAGAAACTTAGGGAAGAGGAGAATGGCATTTTTACAGGAATATGCAAAGAATCATGAATGTTCCCTGTATGAAGCTTTGCAGGCAACAATAGAGGATGAGATCTTCCGTAACACCAAGGCAAAGAAATTCATAGAGCTTATCGAAAAGTTCAACAGACAGTATCATGACAAACCGATCTCACAGGTACTGACAGAATTATTGGATGAGAGCGGATATGAATTGATGTTACGAACAGAAGGGGCACAGGACAGGTTAGACAACTTAGCAGAACTAAAACAATCTATTTATGAATATGAAGTCAGCTGTGGTGAAGAAACAGACCTAATGACATATTTAAACCACATTGCCTTGTTTACCAACCAGGATGTATCCCAGCATGTGGACAAAGTAAAGATGATGACCATCCATGCCGCAAAGGGATTGGAATTTCCTTATGTCTTCTTGTGTGGAATGAATGAAGGCATTCTTCCATCAAGAAAGACAAAGGATGAACCGGCAATGGAGGAAGAAAGAAGACTTGCCTTTGTCGCCTTTACAAGAGCAGAGAAAGGATTATATCTCTCTGATGCCCAGGGTAGAAACTTTGATAATTCTCCTAGATATATTTCAAGATTTGTATTGGATGTTGATACAAGATATGTGGAATATGATTCACCTTTAGAAGAAAGCCTGATTAAGGAAACGCAGGAATATATCAACAGAACCACAAAGAATATTCTTCCGGATCTCAAGGAAATTGATTTGAAAGAAGGAGACAGAGTGAATCATCCGATCTTCGGAGAAGGGGAAATCTTAGAGATCAATACCAAGGAAGAAGTCATCTATATCCAGTTTGATAAGATGAAGACAAAGAGAGGCCTCTCCTTAAAAGCATTAAAGAAATTGACAAAAGTCATCAGGAACCTGTCATAATCAGGGTCCTTTTTATAAATCATGCATACATACCCAAAAGTATAATTTATCTGAATGCGGATCAGTACAGTGTGTTTCCGAATAAAGTACTTTTTCATGGGTAATACCTTAAGAATATGTGATAATATGTTATAGCTCTTTAATGAACATATAAAAAAATATGTTTCATCACATCAACCGGAGGATTGCATGAATAGTTCTGAAAGAATGGCTGCATTTGAAACTTCCTGTCATTTATATCGTGTAGAGATAAATGAAGTTACACTAATGAAGCAGAAAAATCTGGATCCTGTTGAATCCATGACCCTTCGCATTCTTGAAGATGATATTAAGTTTGTAGAAGATACATTTGAAAAGATCAAAGAAGAATGTGGAAGACATGCAAGACTGTTAATGTGGATGTCTTTAGTGGAAGAAAAAAAGAGAAGTGACATTGCAGAAAGTTATAATATTTCCGAAAGAACATTAACTGCATGGTTTGATAAATGGAAAGAGAAAATATTCGGGGGGGGGGTACTGATTTTTAGTACTTTGTATTATGGATATTTTCAAAGAAAGAAAGAAATCATTTACGATGTCATGCCAGCTTTACCGCTCGGAAATTGCAGAATATGAGGAACTAAAGAGCAGAAAAACATTAACGGCAATGGATGCACAAACCATTGCCATTCTTCAAAAAGATATCGAAAATGTAAATAGTGTATTTACACAGTTAAAAGAAACATGCGGAACAGCATCTGCAGTCATCATGTGGATGTATTACATGGAAGGTAAAACACAAAAAGAAATAGCAGACTATTTCAAAATACCAAAAATACAACTAAGCAAAACCATTAATCAATATGAACATGCAATGTTTGATTAATGGTTTTTATTTAGAGTTTTGAAGAGAAAGCTAAATTATAGAGAAGTGATGGTAATGAGATAGAATGAAACATTTGTTATTACTAGTTTTTTTTTTTTTTTTTTTTTAGGGGAGAAGATATGACGCTTACACTGGGAATGAAGGGAGAAGCAATTGAATCTTTACAGCTTATGTTAAGATTCCTTGGATACTACAAAGGGGATATCAACAGTATCTTTGGAGCAAAAACAACAGAAGCTGTAGAAGCTTTTCAGAAAGATAATTTTCTTGAAGTGACAGGTATTGCAGATGAAAGAACACAGGTGATCCTGGCAATGAAGTCTGCAGTAGTAAGGGAATAAACAACAAGCAACGTCACAAAATACTGCCATGTGAAACATGGTTATAATGTGGAGAATAAGGGGAATGAAAAGAAGGGGAAGCATACTAAAACATTTTGATTTTTTTATATTGGATATCATAGTGGTTGAGTTAAGCTTCTTCTTGGCCAATGTCTGGTATGCCAATTATGCAAATATACATCTGACATTTACATCACTGTATAGAGTAACAGCATTTATTCTGCTTCTTTGTGTTATGGCAAGTCTTGTGATTGACGAACCATATAAAAACATATTAAAAAGAAACAGATATATTGAGGTAAGAGAAGTATTCACACATACGTTAATGATGATGCTGATGAATGTGTTCTTTATCTTTTTTTCCCATATCGGAGGAGCAGCATCAAGATTAACCACGACAATCACATGGTTTATATACATACCTTTGGCACTTATATCCAGATATGTATATAAAAGGATATTAAGACTTAAATTATCCAATTCAGCAAATGCTTTATCTTCTGCAGTAATCCTGACAACCAACTATTATGTGGAAGAAGTAATCAATGCCTTGCAATCCAATCCTTTAAATAAAAGGGAAATCAATGGTATTTTTCTTATTGACTATGATCCCGAAAAGATAAAAAACAAAGATTTAAATATTCTTGGAGGAAAAGACGAACTCATAGATTATGCAGTGCATAACTGGGTGGATGAAGTCTTTCTGTTTTTCCCGGGACACAGACCACTCTATAAAGAAATGGAAGAAGTATGTGACACCATGGGATTAACAACCCACAGGGTTCTTCTTCAGCTAAGGAAGGATGATCCTGAAGTCATCACACCTATTATTCAGAAGGTTGGTGATTGCGTAGTAGCCACTCACAAGCAAAGGGAAGTTCCAATGATACAGTGGTTTCTGAAAAGAACACTGGATATTATAGGTGGATTAGTAGGATGCCTGTTTACCATTCTTATAACAATCATCATAGGACCAATGATCTATTTTGCAGATCCGGGTCCTATTTTTTATGGCTCCAAAAGAGTAGGAAAGAATGGTAAGTTGTTTACCATGTATAAGTTTAGATCCATGTATATGGATGCGGATGCCAGAAAAGCCGAATTAATGGAAAAAAATAAGATGAAGGGTTATATGTTCAAAATGGACGATGACCCTAGGATTATTGGCTCTGAGAAAAAAGATAAGAATGGTAAACCAAAAGGCATTGGTAACTTTATCAGGAATACCAGCATTGATGAATTTCCACAGTTTGTTGCCTGTGTTTTAGGAACCATGAGTCTAGTAGGTACTCGTCCTCCGACGATCGATGAATGGGAGCACTATTCAGAGCATCATAGAAAGAGATTGTCTATGAAGCCTGGTATTACAGGGATGTGGCAGGTATCAGGCAGATCTGATATTACAGACTTTGAAGAAGTAGTAAGACTTGATTGCCTTTATATCGATACGTGGACAATAACAATGGATATAAAGATAATACTTATGACTATAACCAATGTCTTAAGTCGCAAAGGTGCTGAGTAATAGCATAAAAAAACTGTTTATCAACTTCTGTTATACAGCGCAGAAGGAGATAGAAAAAGGGTGGCTTGTATGTTTTCCCATAGACTTTTCAAAAACAGCCACCTTTTTTTCATGCTTAGGCTTGAATAAACACACAAGGCAATGATGTAGACTATATTTTTGTACTATTTTGAGAGGCCAAGTAAACGTAATGCGTGAAAAAGTAATTATGCATATTGCAGAAGCACCAGGTGGTGTAGAACGTTATCTGCATACAATTTTGACTGAATTTAAAAAATATAAAGACTTTAAACATATTTTGGTGTGCTCAAAAGCATACGATATAGGTAAGTTTGAAGGTTTGGTTTATTGTGTTGAGATTATAGATTGTTTAAGGAATCCAATAAATTTAAATAATGATTTTCACAGTGCAGTGAGGATTAGGAAACTAATTAAAAAACATCATCCAGACATAGTTTATTGTCATAGTTCTAAGGCGGGAGCTTTAGGGAGAATTGCAAATATATTTATTAATAATAAGACCATATATAATGCACATGGCTGGGCCTTTAATATGAAGATGGTCAGCCAGAGGAAAGTTAAATTATATGAACTTATAGAGCGTTTACTCTCACCTTTAGCGGATAAAATTATTTGTATATCTGAGTATGAGCGGATTAGTGCAATCACTCATCATATATGTAAAGAAAATAAACTAGTTGTTATTAATAATGGTATTAATTTAGATGAATATAAATATATTAACGAATCAAAAATCAATAATATTTCAATTCCAAATGGAGCGTTTGTAATTGGTACTGTAGGTAGGCTATGTAATCAAAAAGCATCCGATATTTTTGTGAAAATGGCAGATGTTGTTAAAAAAGAAATTCCAAACGCCTTCTTTTTGATGGTTGGAGATGATATCGGTAGTGGGAATGTGAGGAAGGAAATAGAAAAACAGATAAAAGATTGTAATTTATTGGATTCGTTTTGTATTACTGGTTGGGTTAATGATCCATTAGAATATGTTCAGCACTTTGACGTTGCTTGTTTACTAAGCAGATGGGAAGGCTTTGGCTTAGTGATTCCAGAATATATGATGATGAAGAAACCGATTGTTGCTACTAATGTAGATGCAATACCGTATGTGATGGAAAATTCAGGTATACTTGTTGAAGTAGATGATTATAATGCAGCTGCTAAGGCTGTAGTAAATATTTTTAGAGATCACAAATTACAAGATGAACTCGTGGGTAATGGCCAGATTATACTTGAAAGATATAGTGTCAGCCGTACTGTTAGAGAACATATAAAATTATTTTCGAGTTTGTTTTCTAAATAAATAGAGGATTAGTATGTCAAGAATAAAAGTTCTAATGGTCGGAATGACAAATGGAATAGGTGGTGTTGAATCTTTTATCATTAATGTAAATAATCATATTAATAGAAATCAATTTCAAATTGATTATTTAGTCCATCAAGAGATCAATGATAAATATTTGACTGATATAAGTAAAACAGATAGCGAAATATACAATGTGACAGGGATAAAGAATGGTTTATTTAAGTATATTAAATCTGTTTTTTCATTTTATAATAGCTGTCATTATGATGTTGTTCATTTAAACGAGTGTGGTGCACGATATTTTGTTTATTGTCTTCCTTTACTATTTAAAAAGGATAGCATTTTGATCGTCCATAGTCATAACGGTAGTTCTGGAAATAAAATAGTACATAAAGTATTCTGCGCAATACAAAACTTAAGAATAGATAAGAAATGGGCATGCTCAGACGTAGCAGCTGAATGGATGTTTGGAAAATCAGTCATAAAAAATCATGACTATACATTAATAAAAAATGGCATCGACTTAAATGCCTATAAGTATAATTCTCAAAATAGGACTATTACGCGAAACCGAATGGGAATAAAAGAAAATACTATTGTATTGGGGAGTATTGCTCGCTTTGAAAAGCAAAAAAACCATATTCGATTAATTAACATCTTTGAATATTTTCACAAAAAAAATAGTAATTCTGTTCTTGTTTTAGTTGGAAAAGGATCAGAAGAAGAAAATATAAAAACCATTGTTAATGAAAAACAATTAACTGATTGTGTCTTTTTTCTGGGAATTAGATCAGACATTCCGGAGCTGTTGTCTGCTTTTGATGTTTTTCTACTTCCTTCATTATATGAGGGTTTACCTTTTGTGGCAATTGAAGCTCAAGCTGCTTCACTTCCTTTAATAACTTCAGATACTGTTTCTAATGAGATTTGTGTGACAGAACTTGTGAAACAAATTAAACTGGATGCTCATGATTTTGAATGGGTTAATACAATTGAAAAGATGTATTTAACAAATGAGGAAAGATTGTCTGAAAAGTATATAGAAAAGCTACGCGATAACGGTTTTGATATTGTTGAAACTGTAAAGTTTATCGAGAGAGAATATTCCAATTCTATTATGAATGTGGGAAAAGGTGCATGAATATGAATATATATTTTTCTGATTTTTCATTCTGTCTATTGGTTGTGACTTTAATGATGTTAGCTATGTTGAAAACATCAATTGTTAAGCGACCAAAACAATATATTGTAATATTCGTGTTTTTGCTGTCGGTTATGGCTTTCTTTTTTGATCCAATTAAGGCATGGATTAATAATGGCAATTATACTGATTTATATAGATTTTATTTAGACATGAATGCTTTTAGAGCACATGGGTGGGATGGAAATAATGTTTATTTTAGAACTGCATATTACAATGTGCCGTTAGTTAAACTATTGGTATATGCTGTAAGCTGGACAAATTGTTATGGCTTATTAGCGATGATTGCAAGCCTTATTGCTTACGGTGGGCTAGGTCAAGTTCTAATAGATATCCAGAAAACAGATCATCAATCCAATCAATATGCTGCAATTCGTTTTTTTATATTTGTAGCCTTAATTAACTACAAGGTTGTTATTACGAATATACGAATGCCGATTGGTCTTACATTGTTTTTTATTATATTATATTTAGATTTAGTTAAGAAAGTGCCTTTTTATAAGTGCCTTTTGCTGTATATTTCTTTAGGAGCAATACATTCAATATTTTTACTATTCCTTTTACTACGTCTTATCTTATTTGTTGGTAAAAATTATAATAAGTACTGGGTATACCTTATAGTATTATTTTCAGGTTCGTTTGTATCTCTTGCAACAAGGTTTTTACAACGATTGGGAAATAGTAACTATATTTTGAATATTTTAGGGAAAATCGACTTTTATACAACTGGCTCAAAATCAGAATATTATGAATTACCAATCATTATATTAGGTGTTGTCAAGATACTGGTTACCTTATATCTGCTATACAAATGGAAAAACAAAGAAAACGGGAAATATGAAGAGCTTATTCGATTTACTCAAATTTTCTCGATTTTTTGTGCAGGAACAATATGGAATTATTATTTGTTTGCTAGAATGACTAATTTTTTACCTTATTTAATTGTGGTTTTAGCAAATCAGAATGTTATGCAAACCAGCATGAATTTTAAAAAGATGCATTATTCGGAACTGGTTATTTTGTTATTGTGCAGTTTACATTTGGCTTATTATTTTTTGTCTTATCAATATAGAGTTATGTGCTTTTAAATCGTAACCACATAAAATGAGAGGTGCTATTGATGAAACCGAAAAATTTAATTAAACCATTTATCAAATTGACAATGTATGTATTAAGGGTATTTCCAATTGAAGAAAATAAGATTGTTTTCTCTGCGTATTCAGGAAGAGTATACGGCGATAATCCAAAATATATTGCTGAATACATAATTGATAATAATATTCCATTCAAATGCGTATTCGTATTACGAGATCCGAAAGAATGTAAAGTGAAAAAAGGCATTTCTACAGTTAAACTTAATACACTTAGATATCTTTATGAATTGGCGACTGCAAGAGTTTGGATTGATAACACGAGAAAGCAACCATATATAGTTAAGCGGAAAGGACAATATTATTTTCAGACATGGCATGGTAGTATAGGCATAAAAAGAGCAGAGAGAGATGCCGAGGATCATTTAGATAAAGAATATATCAAAACTGCCATTAACGATTCTAAGAATATTGATACATTGCTTACGACAAACAAATGGGGAGAAGAATATTTTGGAAAGTATTTTTGGTACTCAGGACCAATTTTGAAATGTGGTTCTCCAAGACTAGATGTATTATTTAAAAACAATAATGAAAAGGTTATTACAGTAAAGGAAAAGGTTGGTGTCGGAACTAATGAACATGTAGTTTTATACGCTCCAACATTTAGGAGGGATGCAGATTTGTCTGTATATAATCTGGATTATGGAAGACTGATTCAAGCACTTGAATTAAAATTTGGTGGTACCTGGAAAGCAATAGTAAAACTTCATCCAAATATTAATACTTTATCATTGTCTTTGCCAGAGAATGTTATAGATGCAACAAAGTATCCAGATATTTCAGAACTTTATTTAATAACAGATTTTTTAATAACAGATTATTCATCTACAATGTTTGACTATTCGGTCAGATGTAAACCAGTTCTATTATTTGCTACTGATATTAATGAGTACATAAATGACAGAGACTTTTTCCTTGACATCCGGCGCCTTCCTTACAAAGTCGCTGAAAATAATGAGGAATTAATTGAAAGAATACATGATTTTAATATGGAAGAATACAAACTGAATGTTAACTCTTTTCAGAATGACATGGGCTTAGTAGAGGATGGAAAAGGTTCTGAGACAATTGTTAACTATATTATTAATGAATTAGGAAAGCAAAATGAAAGAGTCTAGACTAAAAAAAGTTACATATAGTATTGTTGCTTTAGCTGTATATCAAATAACAGTTTTTGTATGCAATCTTATATTGCCTAGAATGATTCTTACAAATTATGGATCAGAATATAATGGCGTCATTTCATCCATTACACAATTTCTAAATTTTGTCTCTATATTGAGACTTGGTGTTGCAGGAGCAACAAGAGTAGAATTATACAAATCTCTAGGTACTGATGACAATAAAAGAACAAGTGCTATTGTTAGAGCTACTGAAATATACATGCGACGAATCGCCTCAGTCTTTGTAGTATATGTGATAGCTTTATCATTGTTATTTCCTTTTTTTGTACACAGCTCGTATTCTTTTTTGTCTATTGCGTCACTAGTTTTCATTATTTCAATAGGAACCTTTGCACAGTATTTTTTTGGCATCACATATTCCACGCTTTTGCAGGCAGATCAAAAATTGTATATCTATAATGTGATTCAGATTGTTGCTACAATCGCTAATACAGCAATTTCATGTGTATTAATGCATTTTGGTTTTTCAATTCAGATAGTTAAGTTTGCGAGTGCACTGATTTTTACCGCCAGTCCAGTAGCACTAAATTTATATGTATCTAAACATTATAATTTAGATAAAAAGGTAGCACCGGATAATACTGCTTTGACTAAGCGAAAAGATGTAGTTGCACATTCAATCTCTAATATTGTTCATGAGAACACTGATATTACTGTGTTGACCGTTCTGACCAATTTAAAGATTGTTTCTGTATATTCTGTATACCATTTGGTTATTAATGGCCTGAAACAATTAATGACAATATTTACTTCAGGACTAGAATCAGCATTTGGAGATATGTTTGTAAAAAAACAAACAGAGTCATTATATAGAAATGTAATTTTATATGACTATCTCATGAGTAGCTTTGTCATAATTATTTTTTCATGTGCAATAGTTTTAATACTTCCATTTGTTTCTGTATATACTAGAAATGTTACAGATGTCCAATATATAGTTCCTACATATGCATATATTGCTGTCATAGCACAAGCTATATATTGTTTAAGAGTCCCTTTTCTAACAGTTGTTCATGCTGCAGGGCATTATAAAGAAACTAAAAAAGCTGCTATGTTGGAAGCAACTATTAACTTGGTTAGTTCAATTATTTTGACGTATTTTTTCGGTATAGTTGGAGTGGGAATAGGTACGTTAGTCGCAAATGCTTTTAGAACTATTCATTATGAATGGTATTTATCAAAACATTTATTAACTAATATTAGCTTTAAGACAATTATATTTAGAGTTTTATGGGTAATTATTACATCTGGGGTAATAATAAGTATATGCCAGTTCCTTATCCCACTAAACAATATACAATCATGGATTTCTTGGGTACGAAGTGGATTTATATGCTTTATAATTGCCGTTTTAACATGGCTGGTTAGTAGTTTACTTATTTACAAAACGGATTTACATAATGCATATTCTTTAGTTGTCAGAATGATAAGTCATAAACGAAAAAAATGCGCCGTGAGGTTAGTATGAATAATATTGAATTGTCTGCTCAAGAGTTGAAAGAGATAAGCCTAAGAGGTTTAACAGAGTTTTCCAAAGTGTGTAATGAAAATGGTTATACTTTTTGGCTTGCCTATGGATCGTTAATCGGAGCTGTTCGTCACAAAGGGTTTATTCCATGGGATGATGATATCGATCTTTGGATGCCTAGGAAAGACTATGAAAGCTTTTTGAATAAATATCAAAACATATTAATAGCAGATGAATGGGAAATTTTTTCACATAAGAATAAAAAAGGTTATTACTTTCCTTGGATAAAACTGTGTTCTAACAAAACCATTTTAACTCCATCTAGGTTTAATAGTGGTTTGTTATATGGAAGCTCAATAGATATTTTTCCTTTAGATAATATGAATTCAGGGAATATAGATTGTGCATATAATGAACTAAAAAAGATTAATAGTGAGTATAAAAAAGAAATAAAAAAACTTAGACCATATACAGGTGGATTAAAAGGAGTTAATACTATTTGGAAAAAACTTGGCAAAAAAGTGTATTTCAATTCTTTTAAATTAATATATGGAGACCCCGCAAAAATAATTGACAAGTATGAAAATATCAAGTTGTTAAATGATAATTCAAATGATCATATATTTATAGCTACTAGTCCATGTGCTTCATATCCTTGGGTATGGGAAGCAGAAGACTTTAGTAGAACTGTCATTTTAGATTTTGAAAATTTGTGTATGCCGGCACCAGCTTCTTATGACAGTGTTTTAAGGCGCGTATATGGAAATTATTTAGAGATCCCACCAAAAGATAAACAGGTGAGTGATCATTCATATAAAGTATTTAGAATATAGAATTAGAATAAGAATATGGAAACAAAGCAGAGAATATTGATAGTTAATCCGGGAGGATTACCAGTTCCTGATGTTAAAGGAGGGGCCGTTCAATCATTAACTACAGTTATACTAGATCAGAACGAAATTTATGGAAAGGCTGATTTGTTTTCATATGGTCCATATGATGAGGAAGCAAGCCAAAAATATTCTGATTATAAGAATACGAATTTTATTACTTTTAAAGTGCCAAAGATTATTACATGGCTTGATAGATTAATTTATAACTTTTTCGCACTGTTTTCTAGTCATCCCCAAAGTTTTGGGAGGATATTAAAAAGTTTTTATTATGTTTCAAAATTGAAACATCATCTGATGATAAATGATTATGACAGGGTTGTATTTGAACATAATCATATTTTACTTTTAGTTTTCAAAAATAAAAAGGTATATCAAAAATACAAAAACAAATATTTTATACATATACATAATAAAGTAAGAGCTTTAAAAACAACTAAGCAATTTATATCAAGTTGCCCGCTTATTATAACGGTTTCTAATTATATGAAGGAATATTTAATAAACGAGCCAACACTTAGAATAAAATCGCAATCTATTGCTGTTTTATATAATTGTGTAGATACAAATTTGTTTAAAAAAATGATTATTCCACAAACATATGGAAAATCATATGGTTTTGATGAATCAAAAATAAATCTATTATTCGCGGGCAGAATTAATAAGGAAAAAGGGATACTAGAGGTTTTGGAATTAATTGAACAGCTTGGTGATGAGTATAAACTAATTGTAGTGGGGGACGTTTTTTATTCTGCAAAAGAAAGAAACGGTATTTGGGTAGAGATTGAGGAAAAATATAAAGACTCCATTAATTCTGGGAAAATCTGTTTCACAGGATACATTAATAGGAACGATATGCCTTCTGTTTATAATATGGCAGATATTATTATTTTGCCATCAATGTGGGATGAGCCTGCAGGATTAACCATGTTAGAAGCTGTTTTATGCGAAAAACCATTAATAACTACAAATAGTGGTGGAATTCCAGAATATGTTGGTGGCTGTTCGATTGTTGTGGACAAGAAAAATATTGTGGATAATATGAAAATAGCTGTAGAGAATATTAACAATTATCAGTTTAAATATGATGAACTGAAAGATAGATTTACTGCTGATCTTTATTATAAAAGATTCTTAAGTATTGTTTTAGAAAAAAATGAATAGAAAAGAGATGTTGAATAAAGTGAATAATGCATTGAGTCTTCAGGAAATCCAAAAATTAGAATATGATCTATTGATTAAATTTCACGAATATTGTGAAAAAAATAATCTGCAATATATGGTTACATATGGATCGTTAATCGGAGCTGTTCGGCACCAAGGGTTTATTCCGTGGGATGATGATATCGATGTAATGATGCCTAGAGCGGATTATAGTATATTAATCAATCTTTTAAAGGAAGAAAAAATTGAAAACATTGATTTATTGGATTCTTCTATTGAAGAATATTATTACCCTTTTGCTAAATTGTGTGACAATCGAACAATTGCTAAGGCAGATAATAATAAAACAGAACATGGCATATGGATTGATATATTTCCAATTGACGCCATTCCTGATAATAAACTCAAATATAACATTTTTCAAACACGATTAATGTTACTTAGAGATATTATTATTTCATATACAACAGATTTTTCGACTAGTCATAAAGGTGTTAAATTACTTTTTAAGAGGGTTCTTTCACAGTATGGAGAAGTAGTTGGTAAGAAAAAAATCACTAATTATATGGAACGCTACTCACAAAAATATAATAAGAATAATTCTGATACATTTGCTGCTGTAATTTGGCAAAGTGCTAAAGGAGGTTTTCTAAAACAAGACGATATTTTAGAAAGAGTACAAATTAAATTTAATGACGCACAAATATATGTTCCAAAGAATTATGACACTTATTTGAGAAGTCTTTACGGAAATTATATGGCTATTCCGCCGAAGTCTAAAAGAAAAGATCATTATTTACATGTGGAATGGAAAAATTCCATTAAATAGAATATGTTGTTATTTATTTTGCTTAGTTTTTAATGTTAGGAGGGAAAAACATGTTAAATTTCACAGTCGGACCAGTAATGTCTTCGGAATCTGTATGTAATGTTGGCTCTGAACAGGTACCGTATTTTAGAACACCTGAGTTTTCTACTTTAATGTTAGAAAATGAAAGACTTATGCTTGAATTTGCAAAGGCACCTAAAGGCTCACGGGCTGTCTTTATGACTAATTCAAGTACAGGATCGATGGAAGCCAGTGTAATGAATTGTTTTACAGAGAAAGATAAAGTATTAGTTATTAATGGCGGCTCGTTTGGAGAGCGATTTGTAAAACTGTGTGAAATCCATGATATACCACATGAGATTATTTCTCTTAAGCATGGTCAGAAACTCACTGAAGAAAAGTTGTATGAATATGGCGGAAAGGGCTTTACTGGTTTGTTGGTAAATGTTGACGAAACTAGTACAGGTGTTTTATATGACGTATCGATGTTAGGGGAGTTTTGCAAAAAAAATTCATTATTTTTTGTTACAGATTGTGTCTCTTCTTTTTTGGCTGATCCATATAATATGTCTGAATGTGGTGCTGATGTAATGATAACAGGATCACAGAAAGTTTTAGCATGCCCGCCAGGTGTATCAATTATTATTCTTGCACCTAGAGCTGTTGACAGAGTTAATAATGCAAAAGTTAAATCTATGTATTTTGATTTGGCGGATTGTCTGAAAAATATGGAAAGAGGCCAAACGCCATTTACTCCAGCTGTTGGAATTCTTAGACAAATTAATACTCGGCTAAAGGAAATAGAAGCTTTAGGAGGTTCTGAAGCAGAAATAGCGAGAGTCGCTGCTCAGGCAAAAGATTTTAGATTAAGAGTGTCGGAGTTGCCAGTTGAGTTTGTTTCTGAGTCTCCGGCAAATGGTGTTACTCCTCTCCATCCTATTAATGGAAATGCCTATGAAATATTTACGAAGCTTAAGGATGAGTATGGAATTTGGATTTGCCCGAATGGAGGCGATATGAAAGAAACTATTTTCAGAGTTGGACATATTGGGGCTCTTACTATTGAAGACAATACCATTTTATTAAATGCATTAAAAGACTTACACGAAAAGGGCGTTTTCTAAACCAAACATATTATTTGTTTGGTTTTGTTTTTACCGGAGTGAAATTATGACAGTAGTTATAACATACGGAACATATGATCTTCTTCATTATGGTCATATTAGATTACTTAAACGTGCAAAGGCATTGGGGGACTATCTAATTGTTGGGGTTACTTCAGACGATTTCGATAAAACAAGGGGGAAGATTAATGTACAACAGCCTCTTGAGGAAAGAGTCGAAGCGGTTAAGGCAACAGGAATTCCAGATAAAGTTATAATTGAAGAATATGAGGGTCAAAAGATTGATGATATCAAAAGATACGACGTTGATATATTCACGGTTGGCTCTGATTGGATAGGTCACTTTGATTATCTTAATGAGTATTGTAAGGTAGTATATCTGGATCGTACCCAAGGAGTTTCAAGTTCGCAAATAAGAGATGAAACAGATTCTATTAAACTTGGATTAGTTGGCTACGCTGGATATTTAAATAAAGTATTTTCCGAAAGCAAGTTTGTAAACGGAATACATGTTGATGGTTTATGCACAGTACCGGGTAATTTTTTACCAGATTTAAAAAGTAAGATTGAGTTTTCGACAACTGATTATGATGAGATGTTAAATAGGATAGATGCTGTGTATATTCACTCTCATCCATCATGTCATTATGAACAAATCAAAAAGGCTTTACGGTCAAATAAACATGTTCTATGTGAATCACCTATAGCTTTAAATGTTGAAGAATGTGTTGAACTAACAGAACTTGCGACTAGAAAAAACTGCATCTTAATGGAGTCATTACGCACAGCCTACTCAGTTGCATATATGCGAATGCTATTATTACTTAAAGGCGGGAAAATAGGCGATGTTATTTCCGTAGATGCAACGTGCACAAGTTTAAGTACAAATTCTCAAGGTATAAACGACGAATTAAAATGGAATGGGATAACTGCTTGGGGCCCAACTGCATTATTACCTATTTTCCAGATCTTAGGCACAGATTATCAATCTATACACATTATTTCCCAATGCGAAGAAAATAATCCTACTTTTGACACATTTTCAAAAGTTGATTTTATCTACCCAAAAGCTGTTGCTTCTGTAAAAGTTGGCACTGGTGCAAAATCCGAAGGGGAATTAATTATATCGGGTACCAAAGGATACATATATGTGCCTGCTCCATGGTGGAAAACTGACTATTTTGAAATCCGATATGAAAATCCAGCGGATAATAGGAGATATTTTTATCAACTTGATGGTGAAGGAATAAGGTACGAATTAGTTTCTTTTATAAAGGCAATAAAAGGAAGAAAAAGAGCAAACGAAATTGAATCTTCTATAACTTATGCTATTGCAAAAGTTATGGAAGATTTCTATATGGGGAACAATAAAACATATATTTAGAAAAAGGAGGTATTTATATGTTGAAAAAAGTAAATAGCCAGTCCACTATTGCAGACATTGTAGGGTATATCGGTGACAATTATAAGGCGACCCCTTATATGTATGTAAATGTACAAAAATATGGTCTTGGAACAGAACATGTTTATACGTGGATTGACGTAAATGAGCAAAATGAAATGCTGGGAGTTTATTTGTTATACTATGACTGCATTCATTTTTATACTAATAATGTTGATGAATATCCAATTGAAGTTTTATATGAATTTGTAAAAAATACACCACATAAAGTGATAATGTTGCAAAAAACAATAGGTGATCGACTTGAGGGATTGCTGGGTGATAGCTATTATTCGGAAAGAAACCATGTTATTGATATGGATAAAGTTGGTTTAGAGGAAAGAGAATATAGAAGCGCTATTGCTACACGTGATGATGTATATCAGATTGTTGAATTATTAATGTCTGACGCTGAATATATAAATGTATATGAAAAATCTATATTGGAAGCTCAGATGCTGGAAAGATTTGACAACCATTTTAGTAGATATTTTGTTGTAAAAATGGATGGAAAAGTTGTTGCGACCTGCAGTACATATGGAGAAGTACCTGGCTTTGCGTTAGTTGGTGGTACAATTGTTCATCCTGACTACAGAAGAAGAGGTCTGGCAGGTGATGTGGAAAACTATGCATGTCATGTTTTGGAAGAAGAGGGAAAATCAAGAGTTGGTTTTGTGAATTTTCATAATACAGCAAGTTTAGCATTACACGAAAAGATAGGTGCATATTCAGTTGCTGCTTTGGCAAAATTTGTCAAGAAATAATTTTACTAGGAGATAAGGATGGATAAAGTTTATATTATATCTGCTTGCAGAACTCCAATTGGGAGAATGGGAGGAAACTTATCAAATGTTAGTGCAGTAGACCTCGGAGCCACGGTAATAAAAAATGTATTATCACGAGGAAATGTATCGGCAGATTGTGTTGATCATGTTTATATGGGATGTGTCATTCAAGCGGGATTAGGACAAAATGTTGCAAGACAAGCATCCATGAAAGCGGGAATCCCATATACTGCAACAGCAGAAACTCTTAATGTTGTTTGTGGATCCGGTCTTGATGCAGTTAATTCGGCAGCAAGATTAATACAAACAGGCGATGCAGATATCGTCATTGCTGGTGGAACAGAAAATATGTCATTAGCTCCCTTTGCTGTTATGAATGGCAGATATGGTTATAGAATGGGCAGCCCTATGGTAAATACACCATTAATTGATACCATGGTTAATGATGCTTTATGGGATGCTATTAACAATTATCATATGGGTATCACAGCGGAGAATGTTGCTGAAAAATGGGGCATTAGCAGAGGTGAATTAGATGAATTTGCTGCTGAGTCCCAATTGAAGGCTGTCGAAGCACAAAAAAATAGAATGTTCGAAAATGAAATTATTCCAGTACAACTTAAAACTAAAACTGGAATTGTTGATGTTATTGAAGATGAAGGCCCTCGTCCCGGCACAACCATTGAAGGGTTGACAAAATTAAAACCGGCATTTAAGAACGATGGTAAAATTACTGCTGGCAATAGTTCTGGAATTAATGATGGTGCTGCAGCAGTTTTGCTGGCATCAGAAAAGAAAGTTAAGGAATTGCAGTTGAAACCAATTGCTGAATGGATTGGTGGAGCTATGGCAGGCGTTGATCCGCAAATAATGGGAATTGGGCCTGTGGCAAGTACAAATAAGTTACTTAAGAAATTAAATATTACTATCGAGGATATAGATCTTGTTGAAGCAAATGAGGCATTTGCAGCCCAGTCAATTGCAGTAAGAAAAGAATTACAGATTCCTAAAGAGAAGCTAAATATCAATGGAGGTGCAATAGCACTGGGTCATCCTGTTGGGGCTTCAGGGTGTCGAATTCTTGTGACTTTAATTTATGCTATGAAACAGAAAAATGTTCATCTTGGGCTTGCCACATTATGTATAGGTGGTGGAATGGGCTGCTCAACTATTATAAAAAATGTTTAAAGGAGGCTTAAGTTTTATGATAATTGGTATTATTGGCTCTGGTACTATGGGTGCAGGAATTGCACAAGTTTTTGCACAAAATGACAATATTACTGAAGTGTATTTGACAGATTTAAGCGAAGACATTGCTTCAAAAGGTAAAGGTAGAATCATTAAAAATCTAAATCGTCTTGTTTCAAAAAATAAAATTGATTCAGATGAGGCGACTAAAATAGCTTCAAAAATAATTACTGGAACTATTGAAGCTACTAAAGATGCTGATTTCATTATTGAGGCAGCAGTAGAAAATATTGATATAAAAAAATCTATATTTTTAAATCTTGACACAATAGTTAAGAATCAAGCAGTTTTTGCGACTAATACTTCTTCACTTTCAATTACTGAAATCGGAACTGGCTTAAAGCATCAATTAATAGGTATGCATTTCTTTAATCCTGCCCCAGTTATGAAATTAGTTGAAGTAACAGGGGGGATGAATACGCCTGAAGAAGTAATTGATAATACTATGGAGCTTGCTCGGCTAATAGGGAAAACTCCTGTCAAAATTAATGAGGCACCTGGTTTTATTGTAAATAGAATTCTTATTCCAATGATTAATGAGGCTGTTGGGATATATGCGGAAGGAGTTGCTAGCGCTGAGGATATTGATACAGCAATGAAATTAGGAGCAAATCATCCAATGGGTCCTCTTGAATTGGGTGATTTAATAGGTTTAGATGTTGTACTTGCCATAATGGAGGTTTTACAAAATGAAACCGGAGATAGCAAATATCGTCCACATCCTTTATTAAGAAAAATGGTTAGAGCAAACAGACTTGGTAGAAAAACAGGAGAAGGTTTCTATAAATATTGAATAAGAACTGCACATCATAAATTGTTTTGCTTTAACGGTTAATTTCTATTAGTAGTAATTGATAGAAAGCAAATATATATTATCGTACTGGGCATTCTGGTGAATGCGAGAAGAGCATTCATTGCCAGCTTCATCACTAATTAATATAAGTCATCTCTATGTAGCACTCCACCACTGTCCAAAAAGCAATTATTAGAATATTGTGCTTTTAATAATTGTTTTATGGATTGATCACGAAGGACATATTCATTAAATTCCTTCCGCAACATTAATTGCATGTCGCCAGACACTTACAAACTTTAATCAAATACTTGATGATATACATGGGCAAGTATTGACTTCACTTAATTCAGAAATATTATACAAGATCATTGAGAAACAGCTGGATGATAACATAACGTACCATATGGTCAGCGGCCATCTTAGTGGCATAGGAAACATGCGACCAACAGCTTCCATGGTAAGCAGGAAGCTGTATGTGACATGTCTGTTTGAATCATAGCTGAACTTCATAAAGCAGAGATGGACAACACTCTCGATGGAGAAGCAATTGTTCAGGATATACTTCCAGATGAAGATAGAACAATATACAACCCAAATTACTTTATATTAAGCATCTTTATTTTATTATGGCTTGTGATTATGAGAATTTCTTGCAGACCGTGTGGGAAATTCTCATAATATGTTGGTTGATTTGGAGTTTTAGTTAGAATGTTAACTTCCCATTAGTTTTACGTCTAGAGTCTGCCGATAATTGAAAAAAGCATAGAAAGCGCTGAAAAAAGGCGCTTTTTATGCTT
>CACXCB010000204.1 GCA_902766005.1 uncultured Erysipelotrichaceae bacterium
GTGATTGTATCCGTGGATTATGACAAGCTGGAAGGCTATTCGCACAATATTGATGATATTGTTGATGAACCGTCTTGCTTCGTAGCATTTCATGCCGTGTACGTCAGCAGTGATGCGGATTTTCCCTGATTCTCTTTCTTTAACCGTAATTCTGTCGAGCTCATCGTTCGTAAGAACCATTCTCAGTCTTGAAATAATCATGTGTAACTCCTTTCTGCGGTGCCGGATTAATGTTTACAGTTGGAGTATACAACGGATTTTTTTATGGCATTAAAAAACGGGACTAATTAAGTCCCGTTTCAAAGATTAGTATAAAATTTTTTCTATTGAGCCTAGCTTTTTCTTGACTCGACATATCTCATTTATGTTGGTGAAGCCTAATTCAAATGCAGTGTATAAATCTTCAAGCGTGATGTGTACATTCCCGCAATCATCAAACTGAAAATCAACGGCATCAACTCCTGCGGCCATCATATCTTTATATTCACTATCCAAAGTACATTGGAATTCTTTATCCACCTCGAAAAACTGGCATACCCGGTCCCGATCATCATAAATATAATCCAGATGACGGATGAAACGCTTTTTTGATTTAAGATCAGCGATAAGAGTGTCTGCCTGCTCTTGTAATCGCTTAAAGTATCGAGATCGACATCTAAGAAGATACTCACTGGTTCCTGGTTCTTTGTGGTTTTTAAGCTCATCGACCGAGCTATATTGAGCAAGTAGAGTGTTTGAACTGGCCCCGTATGTTGATGTATACACATCCGAACTGAGATAACGACGCATAAATTCACTGCTTCGGTACACAGACAATAACGGCTTCCCATCCTGATACTCAAACAGATAA
Source organism: uncultured Erysipelotrichaceae bacterium (assembly GCA_902766005.1). Taxonomy (GTDB): domain Bacteria; phylum Bacillota_I; class Bacilli_A; order Erysipelotrichales; family Erysipelotrichaceae; genus Bulleidia. The sequence goes on from CACXCB010000204.1 coordinate 851, forward strand.
TACTCTGTCAGTTCAGGGACAGTATAATTATATGTTTCCGCATATACATGAAGAGTATCATGACGGATGCCAGCACTGATTCGCGTTTGGTAGTTCTTTGTATCATTTAGTATGGCGTACATTTTCTTTAATTCGTGGTTTGCCATGCCTTCAAGCTCTAAAAAGTAGTCTTGCAGAATTCCGGATTCTTCAAGAGTTTTAAATGATTTGACATTGAAAAGATTTTTACCGTGAATCTCCATGAAATAGTCATGGTTAGTGCCGGCAGTTAAATGGTATACCTTCTTTTCTTGTGTATCGTCGAGCCACATTTCGGCGATACACCGGTATCTGTAAAGACTGTACTCTGAATCAAGAGAGTCATACTGGTCGCCAAATATCAAGTCGTCAGAGAATGTTCTTGCCTGTTTTTTCAATAGCTTGTACGGGGCATCATTTTTCTCTGAGGCAGGTTTTACCGCAGGCCGATGATCAATGATATCCAGTTCGGGATAGCCATTCCGAACTAAACGCTGGTTTATTGCAGAAATAGTTAACGGGTTTGAAAACTGCTCTTCGAGTATTTCGATCAGTAGATCATCACGAGGATTATTAGGATCCAAAACAGGCATATATTGATAGAGAATTAACGCCTCATCGGTTTCTTCGGAATTTAGCCTTAGAGCAGCACAGATGGCAATGATGCAATCACGCTTCTTTGTGGGCTTATTCATATTAAGGATTTTGCGAAACTGTTCGTAGTCAATATCAAGCCTTTCAGCCAGCTCTCTCGTAGATAAATTCTTCTTACCTGAAGGGCTGGTCTCAAGTTTCCGCTTTTCCTTAATGTAGTCTGAAAAGCTGATTTGGTCAGCACCATCTACGGTGATGCTTTTTTCTCGAAGAAGAATATCGTTATTGTTTTGGCGTGCATTTGCTTTCATAGTGTTTAACCTCCATTTCGAAGGGGATTATAGCACCATTATACCGTTCATAACCAAGATTTGGAACCAAGAAAGTCCCAAATTTATATACTTTTTTCGGTCAAATCCACCATAACTGTCCTTACAAAGCTGGGAAGGGAGGCCTTCTACAAAATACGGGAGGTTTACCGGCTATGACAGAGGAAGAAATCAGAAAGAGAAATGAAGAGCGGCGTGCCAAGCTGGATGCAGTGAGTCGCCGGAATATGGAGAAGTGTGCTGCATTCATCGCACGAATGATAGAAAAATACGGTAGAGAGGTGCTGGCTGAGATCGAAGAGGAAGAGCGACAGGCAGCAACCAAGCAAGAGGAAGGATCGTCGGTCACAAACTGAGTTGGCCGGCGATTTTTTTGTTGAAGTTTTGGCCGATCTATGCTATATTGTAATTCCGTACAGAATGACTGTTGTGAGGTGAGCAACCGAAAATGAAAAAGAAGAATAATCGGAAAAAGTGTTACATATATACACGAGTATCCACGGCTGCTCA
>CACXCB010000205.1 GCA_902766005.1 uncultured Erysipelotrichaceae bacterium
CTGAAAATAACCGGTAATGGTGATCGTCTTTTCCAACAGATCATTCATTTTGAACTTGGCTACTGTATAAAAATTGTCATTATTATGATAGACAATATGTTTTACTTTTCCGTTTAATACTACTTTCTCATCCATAGAACATCACCATATAAGCCGCAAATAAATTATACATGGCATGAGACAAAATGACAGTGCAAATATTCTGATTTTGTTCATATGCAAAGGACAGAATAAAGCCGGTACCGGCGTAAAGCACAATATAAATCAGATTTATAAAGTTGCCTGTAAGAACAGTCGATATCAGGTGCATCATGCCGAAGGACAGGCTGCTGATCCATATCCTGTATGGATAGGGAAAACAACTGTGCACGCTGTAGCGGAAGATCATCTCTTCGATAAACGGGCCGATGATACATGCCTTACACAGGAAATATAACGGTGCAGTTCTGTATAACTGCATTAACTGTACTTCATTTTCAGATGTTGAAAGATGCATGAGATTTGCCACAAAGGAAAACAGAATATTACATGCAAATATGAGAATAACCACGAATAACACTGTTTTTAAACTCTTTAAACCGTTTTTTAAGGATTTGTGCATATGGTCAACAAGATCGCCAAAACACATGAATACGATAAAAAGCATATATACAAGATCGCTCAAGAGCATTGCGGCAATCCTGCTGTATACGGATGGCATGCAGCTGACAGCTAATGGCTGTAATGCATAATACAGAAAATAAGAAAAAAGCAGAATCTCACCTTGCTTTTTCTGCTTCTTTGCTGATTTTTTCATGAAGATCTTCTCCGTTTTGATAAGCATATTCAATCTTTCCGCCGGCAACAACCGTATCACCGACATAGATGACAGCTTCCTGACCGGGTGTAATGGATCGGATTTCTTTTGGAAAAGTCAGATACAAGGTATCCCCTTCCTTTTTTTCAATCACAATATCCTGATCAGGTTGGCGATATCTGAATTTGGCATGGCATGCAATGCCCTCTTCAAAATCCTTTAATACATTTATACCGGTAATCAGACAGGAATCCGCATACAGCCAGGATTGATGCTGTTCATCGGTTACATACAGTTCATTCTTTTCAACATCCTTGCCGATGACATAATATGGACCGGTGCCGCCGATATCCAGACCTTTTCTCTGTCCGATAGTATAATACAAAACACCTTTATGTTGACCAACGGCCTGATGATCCACAATATTGATGATTTTACCCGGTTTCATCGGCAGATAATTGCTTAAGAATCTGCGGAAATCCCTTTCCCCGATAAAACAAATCCCTGTGGAATCTTTCTTCTTGGCAATCGGAAGGTTTAGTTCTTCAGCAAGTCTTCTGACTTCGGGCTTATCAATTTCTCCCAAAGGAAAGAGGACATCCTTTAATACTTCCCGCTGTATTTCAGCAAGGAAATATGACTGGTCCTTGTTTCTGTCATCAGCTTTCTGCAGGACATGCACACCATCTTCAAAACCGATTTTTGCATAATGACCCGTAGCAACCGTATCAAAGCCAAGTTCTTTTGCATATTTCATAAAGCTGTTGAATTTGATATATCTGTTACAAAGAATATCGGGATTCGGTGTTCTGCCTTTTTTGTATTCTGACAAGAAAATCTGAAAGACATCATCCCAGTACTCTTTGATAAAATCGACACGATATAAAGGCAAATCGAGAAGCTCTGCCACTTTTTTGGCATCATTGTAATCCTGTTCTTGCGGGCAGACGGATTCATCAATCGTGGGATTTCCCTCAAAATCCCCATTGGCAAAGGAATCCCAGTTACGCATAAAACCACAGGCAACTTCATACCCCTGTTTCTTTAACAAATATGCTGCTACGGCAGAATCGACACCACCGGATAAACCTACAAATACCTTTTTCATAACGCCCACAATTTTACAACAATTTCAACCATATGAAAAGAAAAACAAAAGCCGTCTTAGATACGGCTCAGGCTTCCTTATGTACATTTCCGCAAGCTTTGAAGTTCGGACAGTTGTTCGTACAGTTCTGATCGGCAATCTTACGCAATTCTGCAGGAACAAAGATGCCGATTTCCTCTTCATCATAGCCAACCTGGAAATTGTTCTCACTTAATATAATCGGTCTTTTCAGAACGCTTGGGTTCTTCTTGATGAACTGAATCAGCTGTGCTGTTGTCAGGGAATCAATATCAATCCTGGATTCCTGGATCACCTTGGAACGCTTGGAAATGATATCATCGCTGCCGTTTTCGCTTCTCATCAGAAGATGACGGATCTCGGCATCATTCAGAAGCGTTTTGAATATGTTTTTTTCAAGATACTCAATATTGCGATCCTTCAGCCATTGCTTCACTTTACGACAGCTGGCACAACCGGGTGATGTATATACAACGATCATATGAACTCCTTCTCATATAAAAAATAACAGTTTTTTATATAATATGCCTACATGGTTTTTGTTGCAAGGATTTTTGTTTCAGGAAGCTATACAGTATATGCAAAAATGTATATGATAAAAAAATAACGCTTATAAAAAACATGATCGTAACGAAATTGAGAACCCATTGGATCAATGATGACAGATATCAAAATAATCATCTGACATCTTATACATTTCCCCTGCTTCAGCTTCCTCTTGATTTTATTGAAAAACAAAGCAATTTATGATTAAATAGATGGTGCTGAGAACAAGTGCGTATATTCAATAAAACTGTAAAAGAGAATCGGCGGTTGGTGAGAGCCTGACAGTGATGTTGATGTTTTTGGAGCTTGGGAGCATTGTGAATACACGGAGGTGTCCGTTATCCCCTGAGAGTGATCCATCACATGGATAAGTCGGGTGGTACCGCGCATAATCAGACCCATTGCGTCCCGTCATAATCTGATGGGTTTTTTGTTTATTGGAGGTTACTTATGAAAAGAATGTTATCAGGAATCAAGCCTACCGGCCAGCTGCATTTAGGAAACTATATCGGTGCATTGCGTCATTTTGTCGAATACCAGGATGAATATGAAATGTATGCATTTATCGCAAACCTGCATTGCATCACGGTTCCCCAGGATCCCGAAGAGCTTCACAAGAATTTGAGAGATTGTGTTGCTTTGTATCTGGCATGCGGTCTGGATCCGTCTAAAGCTACTATCTTCTTGCAGACAGACGTCAGAGCACATGCACAGTTGGGTTATATCTGCTGCTGCCATACATATATGGGTGAATTGAACCGCATGACACAGTTTAAAGACAAACAGGCAAAAGGAGAAAAGAATCTTTCTGGCGGCTTGTATACATACCCTGCATTAATGGCTGCTGATATTCTTCTCTATGATGCGGATTATGTTCCTGTCGGAGAAGATCAGAAGCAGCACGTTGAATTAACCAGAGATATCGCGGAAAGAATGAATAACCGCTATGGAGATCTCTTTGTAGTACCGGAACCGTTAATTGCCAAAGTCGGTGCAAGAATCATGTCCCTTTCCGATCCTTCCAAGAAGATGTCCAAATCCGATGAAACAAATAAAGGATGCATCTACCTCCTTGATCCGTTAAAGACAGCCCGCAAGAAAGTCATGTCAGCAGTGACAGACAGTTATGCAAAAGTACATTTTGATCCAGAATTACAACCAGGTATTTCCAACCTGATGCAGATCCTCTCCTCCCTTTCCGACAATCGTCCGCTGGGAGACATTGAAGCAGAATTTGATGGAAAAGGATATGGCGATTTCAAACGTGCCGTTGCCGATGCCGTATGTGCTAAGCTTGAAGAAATCCAGACACGTTATACTGAAATCAATGAAAGCGGCCTGATTGAAAAGACATTACAGGAAGGTGCAGCAAAAGCTTCCATCCTTGCTGATGCAAAACTGGCAAAAGTTCAAAAAGCAATCGGCATGGAAATTATCCGGTAAAAAAAGAGGCGGTTCAAAAAACTGCCTTTTCTTTATCCAGAAGATATTCCTGATATTCCTTACATTTATCAATCTGATATTTCAATGTTCTTCTTGAAACAGGAACATCAGCTTCACAACCGCTGATGAAATATACCTTTGTCACATGCTCCTCAATCTGTTTAAACATCCATATTTCAGCATAGGACAACCACAGCATCTCTTTTGTATCGGTTGAACTGAGTACCGGGAAAAACATCTCAAAACTGTGTTCACTGATCAAAACCGGTGCTTTTCTTTTTCGATTCATCAGAATACTGTAAGCATCTTTTCTTCCCTGCATGGTAGAGCCATGCAAAAGACACAGGTCATTGATCAGTTTCATCGGATTTTTATCATAAGCCGCATACGATCCGTCTTCCAAAAGACACGAAGATCCTTTTTCCCCGCTTTTTATCAGAAGGATTTTCATAGACCCTAGTCCACACCGCATACATTCTTGTTGCACTTCTTTTCCTGTGCACACAAGACTTCCAGAGCTCTTGTATCAATTGCAAATGCTTCGATCTGAACTTTTGCCCCAAACGGAAGCGCATTGACATAGGCAACGCTTCTTGCCGGAAAAGGCGTATGGAAAAAGGATATATATGCAGCATCAACCTTTTCAAAATCAGCGGGATTAACCAGATACATCGTTGTACGCAATATATATTCCGGTCCGATTCCTGTTTCATTTAAAAGAGATGCAATATTCTTCATGCATTGACATGCCTGCTCGGCAACATCATCCGAAACCAGTTTATTTTCCGCATCCATTCCCAACTGACCTGCGACAAATATAAAGTCACCTGCCTTGATTGCCTGTGAACTGTTACCGACCGGTCGTGGTACAGACTGGCAGCAGATATCCTCTTGTAACATAAATACCCCCTTTATTCATAATACGGTGTGGATTTCTCATCGTCATCATACTCATCATCAACATTTTCATAAAAAGAATAGTACATCTCTTCCCTTTTCTTCATTGCTGCATCATGATGCTTATCACTGATCACAAAGAAAATATACAAGCCGACCAATGTAAACACACATGTCACAATAAACGATATCATATCACTTACAGATTCGAGCATTCTTTACCACCATTCCTGTCCATTTAAACATAACTTTATTTATCTGTCTATTCAGATGATCATTGTAAGAGAAAATCTTCCCCCTTGATCACTTCAACAGAACTTAAACCGCTATACGATAACTGCTTCAAAACTTCATAGACGACAATCGCAACACAATTGGAAAGGTTCAGGCTCCTTGCTTCCGAAACCATCGGTATACGCATACATGTATCGAGATGATTCTTTAATATTTCCTTCGGTATGCCTGTGCTTTCCTTGCCGAATACAAGATAAATATCCTCTTGTATTTCCTTGTAATCAAAAGCATCCGGTGCCTTTTTTCCATATCTTGTGGAAAAGAAGAAGGCACCATGATTCTTTTCCAGGAAGGACTCCCAATCCGGATAGATCGTATAATCCAGCTTCTTCGTATAATCCATGCCGGCTCTGCGCAGATGCTTTTCATCCATGTAAAATCCCAATGGCTCAATTAAATGCAATCTGCAGTTAAAAGCCATGCATGTACGCATGATATTCCCGGTATTTTGGGGAATCTCAGGCTCATATAAAACAACATTGATCATTCTTTTGCCACCTTTCTGATGCCAAATCCGAGAATTGCAACAATGACCCCGAACAGAGCGATAATCGACAATACCATATCCTTAAAGAAGATTTCCGGAAACATATTGATCATGATGGAAACATTCGGATCCAATAAAAACAAATCATTATCAAAGAAGACATAATGGAAATTCATCCAGAAGCTGTAGAAATCCGTTAATGCATATACCAGCACAAAGGCAACAACGGCAATCATCAACAATAATCCGTATTGAAAAGATTCCCATAAAACTTTTTTCTTTTCCTCTGCATGCTTTAACATCATTACAGCAATACCCAATATCGGCAATATCAGCATAAAATTTCGCGCTTTCAATGCATTCTGATAGAGATTCTTGACATCCACCATGTGCAGTGTTTCCCTTTCATCAAAGACTTCCCTTTCGTAACCGTTGACTTCAGCCGTTACAACGATGTCATCCCTTTTATCCTGCAGATAATCCAATAAGGTATTGGTAGATGCCATCAAATCGGCATCGCTCATGCCGATGTAGGCAGCAGTCTGATCCCTCTTGTATTCATATGCATAGAAAGGCCTTAAAAAACAAAGGAAATCAATGACCGTTAACAAAACTGCTGTCAGAAAGAAGAAACCGCATATTCCCGCTAATACCTTACGCATTTTCATGATTCAGCCATTCTTCCAGTTTTCTGACGGCCTTGCCTCGATGGGATATGCCGTTCTTTTCATCTTTGGTCATTTCCGCCATAGTTTTTCCATATGGCGGATAAAACATGATCGGATCATATCCAAATCCGTTATCTCCCTTTGGCTCATAGGCTATGGTGCATTCCACCGTATCCTCAAAGACAACAGGCTCATGTCTTGTGCTTGTTACCGCAATCGCACATACATAGCGGCATGTACGATTTTCATTGTCCTTCATGCGGTCCAGTATGACCTGGTTCTTGTATGTATAGGATGTATCATGCCCAAGCCATCTTGCACTTTGAATACCGGGCATTTTGTCGAAAGCATCAATTTCAAGACCTGAATCATCTGATATCGCATCGATGCCGTAACGGTCAGTGACAGCTTTGGCTTTTACGACGGCATTCTCCGCAAAGGTTGTACCGTTTTCTTCAATATCCGGCATATCCGGGAAATCCTCCAGGGATTTAACGGTATATCCCTTTGGTTCGAGCATTTCCTTGAATTCCCTGATCTTGCCTGCATTTCTGCTGGCAACAACGATAACTTTATTCTCCATATTCCAATCCTTTCAAATAGATATCCTGGCTTTCCTTCAGAAAAGCATCCAAAGCATTATAGAATGTTTTCGAACAGAATGAAACTCTGTTTTTGTTCATGATGAGCGGATCAATGTACCTTTTCTTTGCATAGACACGTAAATACCCTTCTTCGTATGCTTCTTTTTGTATCACACTTCCAAGATGCATAAAATGCTGCAGATCATTTTTTACTTCACTTTCCATAAGAATATGCATGATTTTCTCTTCAGGAAGAAACAAATCCTGCATCGCAATGATCTTTAATCGCAATGCCGTCCGTATAATCTCTGCCAGAATTTCCATACCATATCGGTTTTCATCGGAGCTGTATACTCTTCCACATCTTAAAGCATGCAAGGCAAAGGCTTCTGCAAGGGATGCATCTTGAAAACATAATTCTTTTTGATCTGCATCAATGATCATATTTTCATAGTATCTTCGAATATCTTCAAGTGTTCCATACGCAAAATTTAAAATGTTACCGCATGTATATTCAAGCCGATCGGCAGACAGCTTAGGTGCATCATTATCGGCAATCGGATAGATGTGATAGTCTTCCACCTCATCCACGGAAATATTATCCCTTTTCAAAAGAGACATGATCTCTTTTGAACCACGGATAATCCTGCCTGTTTCATTTTCGGTAGATTCCTGTGTCAGGTAATCATAATTCACAAAGTCTATCACATGTGAAAAGGCTGGTGTTGCGATATCATGAAACAACCCAGCCAATGTCTGTTTCCTGTCTTTTGTAAAGTGATAGACAATACATGCCACACCGACACTGTGATCATAGCGTGAATATGCATGGATATTTCTGTACCTGGGAAAGGATGTAAACTGCATGCCGCAGTTCATGTCCACTTCCTTTAAACGCTCCATCTCAGGCGTATGCATGTAGGGAATGAGAAAAGAAGGAATTTCGTGATGATAGATTTGATGCAATTGCTCCCACATCAAATCTTGCCCTTCAGCTGACGGAAATTATAGACTGCTCCATACATTCTGGCATTGTTATGGAAAACAGATTCCCTGATCTGCGGCTTAAAGATATTTCCGTATCTGTCTTCATCAAACTTGCGGTCTACTGCCTCTTTGATCATCTTGATCATAAATGATCCGTCAATAATATCTCCGGCAATGACGCATACTTCTGCATCAATGACACACTGGATATTGTAGATGAATGTTGCAAGCATATCACAATAAATATCTACGCCTTTTTTTACATTCTCATCTTTTTCATGCAGTTTTCCCATGATTCTGAGAATATTCAGATTCTTCAATCCGCTTGTTTCCTCAACAAGCCTGATCAGACCGTTGACACTGACTGCTAATGCAAACATGTCATTATAATCATCACGGTGTCTGTAATCCCCTCTCATGTAAGACATTTCTGCAGAAGCAAAATGCTCACCATTGACAAGATGTCCATCGAGAACGACTGCTCCTCCGATACCGGTATTCAGAATCATCAGCATTAATCCGTTCTTGACTTTCTTAAGGGATCCATAACCCATTTCCGCTAGTGCAGCACCTTTCGCATCATTTGCGATGACAACCGGTTTTCCGATATATGCGGACAATTCATCCGCATATGGAAAATCCTTAACCCATCTGTACATGCCACCCGAATAGGCAATACCTCTTTCACGGTCAATAACACCGGGCATGGTAATGCTGACACCGTCTATCTCATCACGAAAACGATCTGTCAGTGTTTTGATTGGTTCGAAGATACCCATTTTATCTTCTGCTGAGGTATGTTCTTTACCTGTTTCAAGAATATCCAGTTCTTCAGTTACAACGCCATAACGAAGTCTGGTACGGCCGATATCAATTGTCAGATATTTCTCCATGATTAAAATCTCCTGCTAATAACTCTATTATGCCACAAAAATAAACATCTTGCATTGAAACCGCTTACTTTTTTTTACAGAATGCATATTTCAGTTGCAGACCTGTTTACTCGAATAATCCTTTTCCGTTATTGCATGCAGGTTGTACATTTTCTGAGCAAAAGAAGGCATTGATACCATAACGGGTATGTAGTATAACGTGGATGGAAGCTGGCATCTCCTTGTCATTATTTGTTTTTAACCGATCAGCGTGGAATGATAGGCATCCCTCAACATGTCTGCCTGAGATGGATACAATCTGAACAAGAAGTCCTGCAAACTCATTCAGCAGTGCTGCCGGTTTGCAGACAAGCACAGAAGACAACAGTCTGAAAAAGGCCATGGACGCTATTGACAAAATGGACGATCGTTAAGCGCTCAGGAAATATCTTGTAAAGCATAGAGAAAAAATCGCCAAAAGATAATGATCCTTAAATGTCCTTTCAGATCCTGTAACAAAGAATATTTGAATCTCAATGTCATCTGTTGATGGTTTTCCTTTTTATGATGGACAAGAACATTGAAACATTCCTTATGTATGGATCCATTTTTTTCACATAAGTTGAAAAAAACACTTGCATCCGAAAAGAATTATATTATAATAGATGTTGCTCTTGGGATATAGCCAAGCGGTAAGGCAACTGGCTCTGAACCAGTCACTTCGGGAGTTCGAATCTCTCTATCCCAGCCATAAAAGACAGGCAGCTGATCGTTGCCTGTTTTTTTATCATTCTTGAATCTTTGGTTAGTGTATGCTAACATAATTATGTTATTCACAAAACAACAGTACCCTTTTCCGGTACATGTGTGGAAAGGAATCAAAATATGCTGTTAACCATATTTCTCACAATCGTATTTTGTGCTGCAATGGCTTTGATGCTTATTGCCTGTGTAGCTTTTATTCAGGATAATCGGTTTTTCGGATCTGCGCCAAAGGAAGCAAGAGAAGTCATCATACAGAAAGATCAAGAGCTCTTCTATGGAGCAAGAGTAATCGGATGGACACTGTTTATCATGAGTGTTCTGCTGATCCTTGGTGTGGGTGTGATCGCCATCTGGGACGGCTTGAGAAGCAACTATACCTTTCAGCAGTTCTTTATAAGGTTTCTGTTGATCTTTACGATTTACAAGATTTGTGACATGTCTTTGATTGATTACTTCCTGCTGTTAAAGTTTCACTTTTTCCAGCATTATTATCCTGAAGCAGCAGACGTCATGAAAGGAAGAAAATATGGCTTTAACATCAAGAGCCAGTTGTTGAAGCTCTTTGTGATATTTCCTGCTGTATCTGCATTAGCAGCTTGGATCTGCAGTCTATAAACCCCTTTTCTGCACATTGGATGTGCTCAAAACGGGGGTTTTTTTTAAACCGTAAATCTATCACTGATACTGTCACACAACATATATATCAAACGTGCCAATTCCGATGCTGGGATATCAAAATCCGAATCAATCCAGGTCAGTATAACCCTAAAACTTCCGTTCATGATGAAACGGAGTATATACCGTTCCTGTTCGGGTGTACCATAATCCGGAAGATTCGATCGCAACTGTTGTAAAACATTTGAAGTATACGTAAAAATCCTGTTATCGTTTCCTACACCGGAAAACATGATTTTAAAAAGAACAGCATTTTCTTTTACATAGTGAAGATATGCTTCTATCATCGCTACTGTGCCTTCTTCCCTGCTGACATTCTTCATATACGCAATGGATTTCTCAATCAGATCTGATTCGATCTCTTTCAGAATTTCCTCCTGATCATTGTAATGCTTATAAAATGTTGTTCTGTTGAGATCGGCTCTTTCACATATATCCTTTACGGTAATCTTAGAAAATGACTTCTCCTGCATCAGTTCTGTCAAAGCTGTCCTAAACAGCATTTTTGTCATTTTTGTTCGTCTGTTTTCTCTTTGCATTGCCCTCTCCTTGTCTATAAAAACAACATATTATTTCAAAGTGTTGACATCACGACATTTGTAAATCATCTGATGATTGCGAAGTCAACAGAGTGTTGCTAATATGCTAATAGAATGATATAGCTTGTGTCAAGCTGAAAGGAGACAATAATGAAAGTATTTATGATCGGTGGTACAGGATTACTCGGTTCTGAAGGTGCAAGAGTCCTGATTGAGCAAGGACATGAAGTATCCAGTATTGCCCTGCCGCCAATTCCAAAAGGTGCTGTTCTTCCGGAAGAAATGAAACTGACTTTTGGAAATCATCTGGAAATGACAGATGATGAAATCAGGGAACAGATGAAAGGTTGTGAAGGATTTGTTTTTGCTGCAGGTGTAGATGAGCGTGTGGAAGGACCTGCTCCTATCTATGATCTCTATAAGAAATACAATATCGATCCGACAGACCGTTTTCTTCGTTTAGCAAAGGAATGCGGTGTAAAACATGCGGTTGTACTTGGTTCCTATTTCTCTTATGCAGCAAAGAAATTCCCGGAATTGGAATTAACAAAATATCACCCATACATCAGAAGCAGAATCGATCAGGAAAATGTAGCAATGCGTTATGCCGATGATGATTTCTCTGTAGGTGTACTGGAATTGCCATACATCTTCGGTACACAACCCGGTCGTAAACCGGTATGGGTATTCTTGGTAGAACAGGTTCTTGGATCCAAGGTTACAATGTATCCTCCCGGAGGTACAGCAATGGTGACGGTTCATCAGGTAGGACAGGCAATTGCCGGTGCATTAACAAGAACAAAAGGCGGACAGTGCTGGCCCATCGGTTACTACAACATGACATGGAAAGAAATGTTGAAGATCGTACACAAGTATCTGGCTGTACCGGATCAGAAGATCATTACCATTCCTAAGTGGTTATATGCGGTAGGTTCCAAGAGTATCATGAAGGAACAGGAAGCAAAAGGCATCCAAGGTGGATTGGACATGGTTAAATTTGCGGATATCATGTGCTCTAATCTGTTTATCTTTAAGAATGAAGGTGCTGCTAAACTCGGTGTTACACCGGATGATATTGACAGTGCTATCGGTGATTCCATCCTTCTTTCGAGAGATATCATTGCAGGCCGTACAGAAGTCATCGGCATGAAAGGTGAATAGTCATGAAACGTCCCGTTGTATTTATGACCGGTGCCGGAGGAGGCATGGGTTATGAAAGCTTTAAGATGATGTTACCTGACTTAGGGAATCTCTATGATCTTCTTATTCTTGTCAGAGACAGTGACAAAAACAGAAAACTGTTTGAAAGATATATCGGTACAAAAGGATTAAAGATCTGCTTTGGTGATCTTTTAGACAAAGATGCTGTTCAATATTGTGTCGATAACAGTGATATCTGTCTTCATATAGCTGCTTTTGTCTCCCCTGCTGCAGATTATTATCCAAAGAAAGCAATGGAGAATAACTATGGATCTACACGAAACATCATTGAATCTGTCATTTCTTCCAATAAACAGGATACATATAAATTTGTCTATATCGGTACTGTAGCAGAAACAGGAGACAGAATGCCTCCGATCCACTGGGGAAGAGTCGGTGATCCGATCAAGCCAAGCATGTTTGATTACTATGCCGTATCGAAAGTTGCTGCAGAAAGATATGTCATTGAAAGCGGATTAAAGTATTGGGTCAGCTTAAGACAGACCGGTATTATTGGTCCTGCCATGGCGAAAATCAGAGATGCTATACAGTTTCATAACTGCATGGATAATGTTTTGGAATATGTATCGGACAGAGACAGTGGCAGAGCAATGCGTAATCTTTGTGCTTTTGATGCAGACAATACCTTAGATAAATCCTTCTGGGGTCACATCTATAATATCGGTGGTGGTGAATCATGCCGTACAGATACCTATGCCATGTATAAAAGAATGTACAAGGAAATGGGTATCACCGATCTTGATACCATTGTAGAACCAAAATACACTGCTACAAGAAACTTCCATGGACAGTATTATTTGGATTCTGACAAATTGGAAAATTACCTTCACTTCCGCAGTGACTCTCTGCAGTATTTCATAGATGCGTATATGAAAGAAGCCGGAGCAGGAATTGAATTTGGCAAGAAGATTTGTAAACTACCTGGCGGACAGAAGATCATGGGGAATATCATAAAGAGTACTTTTAAAGAAGCACTCAATTCAGAACATGGCACCAAACACTTTATTGATGCAAACATGGAAGACCGTATTGATGCCTATTGGGGAAGCAGGAAAGCATGGGAAGCTTTACCCGAAAAACTGAGTGATATGGAGCATTTCACTGACTGGGATACTGTAATCCATATTGATCATGGTTATGATGAAACAAAACCGGAAGAAGAACTGGATATTGAAGACATGAGAAAAGCTGTAGCCTTCCGTGGTGGTGAACTTCTTTCTGATACCATGGTTAAAGGTGACTGGAAGAGTAAATTAAAGATGAAATGTGCTTTCGGACATACCTTTGACGCCAGTCCAAGATTAATCTTAGAAGGAGGTCACTGGTGTCCTGAATGTGAAAGAAAGAGCTGGAATTACGGTAATCGAGCTAAAGTAGATCCTTTCTTTGCACAGGTATGGAACCCTCTCCATGAACCTGATGAACTTCGTGAATATCCTAAAGAAGTTACGGAACTGGATGTGGAGTGAAGGTTTCAGTCAGTTGAACCTATAAACTTATATACATCAAAAGATTATTCATCAAACCTAAAAGGAAGAAGTTCGGGCTTCTTCCCTTTTAATAAACACCATGGGCTTATTACATACTTAGATGATAGAGAATTATATTTCCGTCTTTTGGCAAAGGTAAACCTTGCCGTCATATTTTCCCTTATGAATTAAAAGATTTTATACCAGAAAATATCAGAATTGCATTTGTTGAGGATAAGCATAGATATCATAATGATCTACATCAGATGCTTTGATTTGGGAAGGAGAAACCATGGTACTCATGGAGAATCCAACCTTGTCACCTGCAACCAAGTCGTCTGTCATAATGGTGAAAGCATGCCCGATTGGCTCGTTATTAGAATTGTAAAGTATTGCCACAACATATACGAGCTTGCCATCTTCATTTGTAGTATTTTCAACTCTTCCTGTGATTTCAATACCTGTAAATTGCCCGTTTTTCACTGAAACATCGGATACCTCATATCTGATGTTTTGAACTGTAGCTTCCTTAATCTTCTCGTGAAGCAATGCCGTTACATCCGCACCATCAGTTCCATCAAAAGTTTCTTCAATGTAGTAACCCGTTTCTCCCGGTGCAAGTATCTGCGGATAAGCAGATACCATGTTAAGAGTATCCACCAGATGCCCGTCGGAATCTTCTAAATCGATTGTACCATTGTTCAGATAGAGATTTTTTGTTCCGGTATTAGTAACCGGAACAATAACCTGAATATATTTTGTTCCAATTGAATCAGTGGTTTTACGTACAAAAGCCTCTCCTACTTCCCAGTCAGCAGTTTCTTTTTCCTGAACAAATGAGGTATATGCTTTTGAATAGTCAGCTGTTTCTAAATATTTTCCAAATTCAAAATTATAACAAATAGCAATGCACACAAGCTTATCCTGCTGGACAGGGTAAATGTATACATAGGTCGGAACTGTCATTTCCTCATTGCTGTCTTTGGTCTTCAGTTCATATTTTATACCACCATGGAAATCTTCTTCGCCTGTCTCACTGCTGTTTGTGAGGTTATTATGCAGTTCCGAAATAATAGCTTGCACATCACCCCCTCCTGCTTCAGTGCTGAGAATAGCCATTCTTACTCCGGTTATATTGTCAGTACCTGGCATCATAGTATACCAGCTGTCCTTATCAAATCCCTTCCAGCCTGCCGGTGCTTTAATGCTCGCTCCATAAACATTATAGGTTTCCAGTTCTTCCTGCTCTTCAGTTGTGGTTTCTGCAACTTCTGAATTCTCTTCGATGCTGTCCTTCACATTTTCAGTTGCCTGTGCTACTGTTGAATTTTCTTTTGAACCTCCACCACAACCCAGAAGTGATAATGCGATAATGCAAGATAAAATTCCCTTAAATCCTTTATTCATTGTTTTCTCCTTTTTTATAATTTCTAATAACTATACGTTGCTCCGCATGAAGAACCTCTGTTATTAAATACTGTGTATTTACTGTATTTGGAGCAAGAATCACCTCGTAGCCACTTTAGTACACTTTCTACCATTTCAAGTCTGAAAAATGTAAATTGACCACAGTGAGGACATGGTTTACATGCTATAAAACTTCTCTGTCCCTAAAATTACGACAAGACTAAAGGACATTTATCTGTTATCAGCTTCATTTCAATTTCCTCCTGTACAAATCAATCTGTTTCTCCGTAATGGGAACTACCTTAGTTTTAATTGTAGTTCCGTTCCATACGGAACGGTCAATAGGGATAATTGGCTTATCTCTGTACATTGTTCCCTCTTGTTATGTCCTTGCTCGTTTTCCGGATCATTTCTACTATCACATTCATCCCGTTAACAACCGCAATGGCCGTATTGATTGTTCCGATGTGACTTTACCACTAAATAGCACAACCACTTTACCATCATTCCGGAAAAAACTTTACCACCTTGGTCAGTGTAGTAACGTATCCTAAAACGAAGGAATAGTATGGGTGAATATTCTGGTGTGGCGGAGCCACCCATTCCGGAAATGGAGACCAGTGGAAAAAATTAAAAAAGAAAAGACCGATCGGGCTAGGCGATCGGAAGCGGGGCCTCATGCATGAGGCCTAGGGCCATAAGATAATCTCGCCTTTATAATCAGCCGATAAATGCAAAAAAGAGCAGGACGATCAAGCCTGCTCCATGCATCGTTCCGCATTCATTTATATTTGTCCTTTGTCTTCACCTGCTGTTTCAGAAGGCCTGCGGTTTCCGGATTTCCCGAAAGCCGCATCAGTTTATCCTGAAAAGCTGTCCTTGTATTGTTTCAGCGGGTAAGACTCAGGAAGTTAAGAATCATAAAGCAGAAGAAGACAAAAAATTATTTTGCAGAGTCATACTTTTAGGAATGAATATAATCCATATCCTTTCGATACATTTATAATCACTTCTTTCACCCTTTTCAATTTTTGTCAAAAGACGACTGCAAGATAATACCCATTCCTGTGTAAAAAACCGGATTTTACAGTTAATGATGAACTTCTTTGTTTCTGCTCTCCTCCTGTAAACAGTCAATGTATTTCCTCATTTGAAATCGAAAGACCGATGATCCATGGTTCTTCACAATAGCACCAGAAAACACGGCCGTAACTGTCATCATTTTCACGGATGATCGCTGAACTATGGACACCGCATTCAGGACATGTAAAATACATGTTGACCGGCTCCGGTTCATATTTATCTATGCCATCGGTATCAATCAGGGTGTGAATATATTCCACACCGTAATGTCCCTCCTCTTTGTGCTCATCTGCGACAATCAGATGATCCTCGCCTGCATACGTTATGATTCCATAAAGCCTGTCATCTGGTACATCCATCTCCTGTGCCGCTTTAAGAGCATGCTGTTTTACTGCTTCAAGCGGGTACTTGTCCGCTAAGGACTGGTTCTCGGATTCATCTGTGGTTTGTGTACTTGCATGGGCAGTAACCCCTGCACAGATGCAAACGAATGCTGTGATAATGGCTGTCGTCATTGCTTTTTTTGTATTCATGTTTTCCTCCTGATTTCTTTGTTGGAAAGATTCTAGCATCGCTTTTTTTCTTCCCTGTTTTTACGATGCAGGCATGAAATCCGCCAATATTGAAAATACATTTGTTTGATGCTAAACTTAAGCAAAACCTTTTAATGCTAAGGAGAATCTGATGTCTGCTGTAAGGGAACCGCTAAAAGAAGGATCGATCATACGTCTTTCGAATGGCTTCTGTGCCGAAATCACCGGCAAACCGCTTGGTGAAGGCGGCGGAAGTCTGATTTATCCTGCTGTTCGTGTGCATTTTGAAGATGGATGTGTCATTCGGGAACCCATGCACTATGCATTAAAGGAATGTTTCCCGTTGTCGGATAAATACCCTTTTAAACGGAATGAAGCAGGCTGTATTGTTCCGGAAACTGATCAAGAGGAAAGCAGGTCTTTTCTTGCATCTGTTCAAGCCATGCAATGCCGGGAAGCAGATATCACTAAAAAAATTTATAATGTCGCCTCCAGGATGATCCCGATTTTGGAAACTGCTTCTGAAGTCGAATTGTCCACTGACCAAAAAACTTTTCATAAGATTAATAATACCTTCACGGTAATGGAATCTTTGTCGCAAAAAGGTGTTTCTCTTAGAACTTTTATCCATGAAAACAGACAAGGCGTCAAAGCCTTTACAGCTTTGCGCATCATTGAACAGGTTCTGTATGCTTTGCGGGAAGTCCACGAAGCAAAGTATCTTCATTTGGATATTCAGGATGGCAATGTGTTTTTGAAAGGCAATCTTCAGGATGGCAGCCTGCAGGCGACTTTAATTGATTTTGGTTCCTCCAGACAATGTCTGGAAGATGGTCTTACTGCCCCTGTCAGGGATAAAGCACTCTTTACGACCAGGGGTTTTTCCTCTCCTGAAATGCGGAAAAATGACGGAAGCCTGCGTCTTGGCCCTTCTGCCGATCTCTATTCCGCAGGATATCTCCTTCTTATGCTGCTTACCGGCAAACGGTATGAACCGGAAACCATCGCCGGCATGCAAGGGAAAAATATACTTTCACCGCTTCGTATGCGACATACAGAATGCCCTTCTTTTCTGGCGGAATCACTCCAGCAGATATTACGTCATTCACTCGCACAGGATATTGAAGAACGGTATCATACCGTTGCAGAAATGCTGCAGGATGTGACAAGATTGAGGGAATCTCTCGAGCCTGCAAGAAGCTCTCTGCACGCTGTCCGTTATGATGCTTTCATCTGTTACAAACATAATGATCTTGATACACCGGTTGTAAAAGCGTTACAAAATGCACTGGAGCATTTTCATATCCCCAAGGAGATCAGAAAGAAAACCGGAAAACAGCGATTCGAGAGAATATTTACCGACATGGGTGAATTGTCAGGATGTGCAGACCTTGGCACAGCCATCCGGGATGCTTTAGCTAACTCCGACTGGCTGATCGTTATATGTTCCAAGACTACTCCGGAATCCATCTGGGTTTGTGAGGAAATAGAAAACTTCCTGGAAAATCATGACCGTTCCCATATTATTCCGATTCTGACAGAAGGAGAACCGGATGAATCTTTTCCAAAAGAGATCCGCTCAGATAACAATAAAACCGTGATGCTGGCAGTCGATGCACGAGGTAGTACCAGAGAAGAAGTAATCAAAAACATCAGAAAAGATACCGTTCTCCGGGTTGCTGCTCCTATGCTTGGTGTTTCTTATGATGCCTTAAAACAACGAAGACGAATTTATATGATGCAGCATGTTGCAGCTGCTGCTGCATTTGCAGTGGTTCTCATGGCTGCCATCACCATCTATACAATACTTACATCAAATCAGATTAAAGCTGCGCATCGTGAAACGCTGATCCGCCAGGGAGAACTTCTTTCGGAAAGATCAGATGCTTTGCTGAGACAAGGAGATCGCATGGGTGCAATCCAGGCTGCGCTTGAAGCTCTTCCTGAAAGCAGTGATGATGACAAGCCTGTCACAGATGAGGCTGTTTATGCCTTGCACAATGCCACTTATGCCTATTGGGATTCAGCCTTTGCATGTTTTCAAAGCGATTATATTCTGACAACGAATACTACAGTTTCTCAAAAACCTGTTGTCAATCCGGATGGCTCTCTTCTGGCTTTAACAGATCATGTTGAAAGTCTCTATATTTATGACTTGTCTTCCGCAAAACTAAGAAGCCGTTTCAGCCTGTCGGATATCGATAGCACCTTCGCTGATGAAACACTGTCAGAAACAAGGTTTCTGTCCGATGGGAACTTACTTTTGAAAACAGACAACTACATTCTTTGCTGGGATCCTGTCAATGAACATTTGCTATGGCAATTTAAGATCACTGCAAATTCCGGCTGGGATTCTAAACAATCCGTTCTTCTGGTCGATGATGACAGACAGTGTTTTTATCTCGTCATGCCATATGGATCTGATGAAAATCACCAAAGTGTCTATCCGGTTCTGGCCGGTGATCTGAAAACAGGCAAATCCCTTCTCCAGCCGGATATTTCAAAGGATAATGACACTCTGGATAGTATACAGAAAGCGGTTATTTCAGAAGATGGTCGTTATATTATTCTGGTTGTTTCTTCAATAATGGATGAGCGGCCTTGCAGTTTGATTGCAGTTGAGTCAGAAAGCGGTAATATTCTCTATGAGGAAGAAATCGGAAATGACATCAGCATCCGTGAGCTTCAGGTTCTGAATGACCATTCTGTTGCAGTATTGACGGAAGCTGAAGATTATGAAAATGCCACAAAAAACAGCTGTTTAAAGTGTTTCAGCCTGCATGATGGTTCACTTCAGTACGAAGAGGAAAGCAGTCATTTTTATCTTCAGCATCGGGGAATACGTGTCTTTGATTCTGTTCTGGCGGTGTGGCATGAAGAACATCTGAAGTTAATAGACACCGGTTCTTTTCAATCTTTGCAGGAATATCAGCTGCCTGCTCCTGTTCTGAATGTCGCAAAGTATAAAAATAACTCGCTGATTGCTGTCCTGACGGATGGAAGCTACTGGCGTGTCTTTATCGATCCCCGTCTTTCTTTCTATTGCGGTTGTGTTGAAGGTACTTTTTCGGAAGTATGTGATTATGAAAATAATGGTCTTCATTTTCTGTTATCCGGATATTCCTCCAACCGGCTGGCTGCCATGTCTGAGCATGATTATGAAGGTTTTACACAACCGGATATCGGGGAAAATGACAGCGTGAACAGTGTAGTCTATATGCATGCAGATAATGACTGGTTCCGCATTTTTGGTGTCAAAAGCGGCATACAAGATAGTTCAAGAGAATACTTATCGATTTCCCGCACCGGCAGTAACAAAATACTATCCATGACCGATAGTAAAGGTTATAAGGACCCGATCGGCATATTCAAAACCGATACAGAAGATGCTTTATATTATCTGGTACAAGAGCGTAATGGTGATTCCACCCGTATAGGCCTGTATGCATGGGGAATCACCACCAACAAGCTTCTGGGTCACACAGAGCTTCCTGAAGCTTTTTCCCTCTGTCAGACTTCTGTATCGGACACTCACATAATCCTTTATTGCAGAAATGAGCTTCTCATATTTCCGATAGACAGCAGTCATACTGCTGAAGAAAACTTCTCCGCCTGCACTTCTCTCACTTTAGAGGAACAGTCAATTCGCAAAGTCATCCCGCTTCCTGATAACACCGGATTTCTCGCTCAGCTCCATACTCCTGAAGAAACACAAATTAAAAAACTGAATGCGAATACGGGCAATTGGGAAGAAACGGACATTTCCTTAAAAGCCAATGCAGAAATTCTGGCAGTCTCTCCTGACAGTACACTTGCTGCAGTACAAGAGAACGGTCTGTTTGTGTTATACGATCTGAAGGATGGTAATAAAGCGGATATTCTGCCTGAATCCTGCAGCACAAAATCCCGTGCATTATTTATCGATGACCGGTATCTTCTGATATGGGGTGATTCAGGATTTCTGAAAACATGGGATCTTTTGCAAAGAGAGATCGTTATGACTGATGATACAGAGTATATCTGGGTCTCAAGCATGGCTAAAGACGGAGATTATCTGCAGATACATACTACAACCATCAATCAGGATATCCTTTTCTCCCGGCACTCTGCAGATCCATGCGTACGGATTTATACATTGAAAAATGATGGAACTTTTAAACACTACTTTGATTTTGCCTCAGGTGCTGCCTGCATGCAAACAGGTGAGCTCACGTCCTTTGGCACAAAGATCGGATTTACAGAGATCATGGATCTGGATCAGCTTATAATAAAAGCCAGAGAAATACTGATGGGAGGAAGATAATCATGTTTGAATATACAAAACTGGTCAGTGACAGATTCTGGAAGATATTGGAAAACCCCGCCGTATATCGCAAGAGCTGGGACAATACAGAAGAGATGATACAATACCTGACCGATCCCGGGCAGGATGTCACCCTTGCTTTTGTTCTTGCACGAAGCCTTCAGAGACGTTTTCCGGTTGATCTTTCCGGGATGACACCGGCAGAAAAACTCACCGGAAGCGTACCGGATAACGAAATTCCTTCTTACATTAAACTCATGCAGCATCTTCTGTCTGAAACACAGATGGAAGGTACATTTCGTAAGAGCCAGTTTGAAAAATATCTGAAAGCAGAAAGCAAACAGCTGCCGAGGGATAACTGTTTTAAGCTTGCTTTTGCCCTTGCAATGGATGAAGATGATACTCTTGATCTACTGCAAGCCTGTTCCCTTCCACCTTTCAATTTCCGCAGTCCCGAAGAAATCATCTATTTCTTCTGCTTCTGCAGTCAGCGCATTGCCGATGAGAACAAGGAAAAGAATCCGTATGGATGGACGTTTGCCAAAACGCTTTACAGTGAAGTTGCAGAAATTCTGAAAAAAACGGAGTCTTTTGAAAATGAAGCTTTTACAAAGCAGAGTGAAATGATCGAGGATGAAGTCCTCACCCTTCTGGATAAACCTTCTTCCCTGACACAGAAAGCTGACTTGTTGCGGGATTACATTATTTCCCATGCGTCCATGCTTGGCGGATATTCCCGAAGAGCTTACCGATGCTTTGATGAACTTCTGGATGAGATCACGGAGATTCTGACTGATCAGGAAAATGAAACTGTCCCTGAGAAATCTTCAGTCCGTCTCTCCTGGATTGCCGGTAAAATGTATCGGAATATCTGGCCTCAGTATGGTGAAGGAAATACGGGAGATTTCGTTCCATTAAAGAAGTCAGCACCGTCTCTTCCTTCAAAACTGACCAGTGATCCTCTCTGGCGTGCCAGACTTCAGAAACTGAAAAACCGGGAGATCCCGGTTACCAAATATGATCTTCTGTTTCTGTATATGATCTGGTGGGATCTTTCAGATATAGATCTGACCGGCAAGGATGCCGTAGAAAGCTTCATCCTTGAAGCAGATGATCTTTTGTATAAAGCAGGTATGTCAGGCATCTATATTCCCGACAGCTATGAAAGGCTGATCCTTCTGTCCATCGCATCCGGCTGTCCTACAGCCTTCCTTGGTGATTTCTATGAAGCAGGTGCTGATGAAAACATCATCCGTGAACTTATTGAGAAAAACCAGAAAGCAGGCAGATGATCATTTACTGTCAAATGGGTTACGTCCTATCAGATCATGGCCGGCAATGTACTTGTCATAATAATCATCCAATCCCCAGGCATGTGCTGATGCGGAGGGGATCATGTTTCCGTTCTGATCATACCATTCACCCATCGAATAGTGAAAGGATCTCCCATTTCCTCTATCGTAAGCTGTGAATCCGTCATTGGCATAATCATTGCCATCCAAACTTCTTACAAGAGGCCCGATCACCGGGATGATTACACAACTACCACTTGGACTTGTTGTAATGTTATCACTGTTACTATACAGCATGAATGCTCCGAAAGCACCTACTGCAAGAGCTGTCTTGAGCCAATAGCCAGGATCCTGCATGCCAAGCGGAATCATGCAACCGGCGAGATTGAAAAACAGATAATTCCCCAGAATGATTACCATGCCAAGGGATCTTTTTTCCCCGTTTTTTAGCATACCTGCTGCTGCCAGAATGACAAGAGCTGTTTCAATCGGTAAACGTAAGATAAACATCAGTTTGAAGATTCCGCTTATTCCTGCAAGAGCAGCAGTTAACGGAGAAACAATACCCGCAAGACAGGATATGAGATTTCCAAAGATGCCTACCCTGACACCTGCCTTAAAAATAAATGTCAGATATATACTTGCAAAGATGGAAAGAAAAACCAACAGCAATACTAAATTTTTACCCAAGACTGTATAGATCAATTGTAACAACATCATCAATTCCTCCTTTAATTTTAGTTGTAATATTTTTCTGTTAGTTGTCCCGCTTCAATATGAATGTTAATCCTAGGGACATTAACAGAACCAGAAACGGTACTTCGATACCAAATAATACTGTTGATACAGCAGCAGTTGCCAGATACAGCTGTCCGGCTCTTCCTGCGCTGTTTTTATCATCTGCGTTCATCAGTACAATGCTGATCAGGAGCGTAAGCCCCATTGTCAAAAATACAGCTATCCAGTAAGCAGCCGGCGATACAGATTTCATATCTCTGAAAAATATACCTCCTCTGAATAAACTACAAAACTCAAGATACTTTTGAATTGCTTCCTGCATATCATTTTCCTCCTTTTACAGTGAGCTTTTTTTATTGACACACTTATATTACCACCTGATGATTTTCTTCCTGTTTTTGCGATGCAGACTCACCTTTAAGCACAGTCATAAGCATATAAATAAGCCCTGCTCTGTAAAAGTATAGAGCAGTATGCGTCATCCACCCCAACTCGATATCACAAAATGTGATATCGAGATTTCATACTCACTTTTGTCAAATGACTTGTTGATTGAAAGCACTTATCGAATACCCATAGACATCTGCAAGATCAAAGTAACCACATAGATTTTTATCTTTAAGTGCCCTTAACTTTTGTAAACGCCAAATAAGTTGTACCGAGGCAAATAAAAGCCATATCAGTTATTCGGGGATGATTTCCCATCAGGCACTGATATGGCTGTTTATTTTCTGAATAATTGATCACGGAAAGAGAGACTCAGGGATCTCTGATTCGAGATCGTGGACGTATTTCGACAGCTCAGTCAGCAGATAACGGAAGTATTCATAAGAGCGGAGCCCGTTGCTCCCCTGACAGTATCAATCATGACCCGGTTTTTCCTGCCAAGAGTATACGGACGGATTGCCTGTTCGGTAAGATTCTTGTCCATGCTGAGCACAGGATCTTCTCGAATAATATTTCTTCATTACTTGTAAGAAACAGTGGATGGTTTTACCATTCCACTCTGTCAATAAAGATCACTAGTGGTCTGTAAGAACATTTTTTCCTGTATTTTTCTGGCATTGGAAATAATGAGCCGGCATCAAACAATTCCATAACAAAACTTATCCATGCCCACAAAATTTCAGCTATCCATTGTATTTTTGGCTTTCTTTGTTATAAGTTAGATGATATTTTATGGGCATGCCCACAAAAAATGAGGTAGAGTTATGATTCCACGTGATAAATATCTTAATCAGCTGATCAGAAGAATGAATAATGGCAAGATTAAGATCGTAACCGGTATCCGCAGGTGCGGCAAATCGGTATTACTGAATGAGATCTTTTATGAATATCTGCTCTCTCAGGGAATTGCAGGTGATCATATCATCCGTCTTTCTTAGGAAGATAATATCAATGCAAAGTATCGGAATCCTCTGCGGCTTGATGAATATGTCCGCTCACTGATTAAGGATCCGCAACCTTATTATATCCTTCTGGACGAAATACAGAATGTTGTATCCATTAGAAATCCCTGGATCGATGATAAAGATGCTGTTGACAGAATCGGTTTTCCGGATGTGCTGATGGGACTGATGAAGATCAGAAACACTGACATTTATGTGACCGGCAGCAATTCTAAAATGCTCTCGACCGATGTAGTATCGCAGTTCCGCGACAGAGGAGACGAGATTCATCTGAATCCTCTATCCTTCAGGGAATTTTATGATGCTTTTCACGGAGACAAGGAAGATGCATGGAGGGAATACTATACCTATGGCGGCCTTCCAAGAGTTCTGGAGCTTCAGACACATCAGGAAAAAGCGGATTATCTTAATAACTTGTTTCACAACACCTATCTGAAAGATGTAATGGAAAGACATGACATCCGCAATGACGAGGAAGTCTTGGATGATCTTTTAAATATCATCGCCTCTTCCATCGGTGCCCTCAGTAATCCAACAAGACTGTCAAATACTTTCAAGTCTGAAAAGAAAAAAAATATTTCTTCCGAATCGATCAAGCAATACCTGACCTACTTTGAAGAAGAGTATCTGATCAGAGAATCCAAACGGTATGATGTCAAGGGGAAAAAGTACATAGATACGCCATTGAAGTACTATTTCACCGATATGGGACTTCGGAATTCCTGGCTGAATTACAGTCAGCTGGAAGAAAATCATATCATGGAAAATATCATCTATAACGAACTGCTTCTGCGTGGTTACTCTGTTGATGTCGGTGTAGTGGAATATCAGTATCGCGACAGCGAAAAGAAAAAGACCAAAGTTCAGCTGGAAGTGGATTTTCTTGCAAGAACTGCCGGAGATACAGTATATATCCAGTCAGCGTTGCATATTGACTCTGATGAAAAGCGGGAACAGGAGGTTCATTCCCTGAAGCGTATCAAGGACTCTTTTCGGAAGATTGTAATTGTGAGGGATCACATCATGCCTTACAAAGATGAAAATGGCATTCAATTTATAGGCATCATGGATTTCCTCTTCCAGGACTCCTTTTAAACACTTTTCAATCTATTATTGAATGCTTCCCTGTTTATGATCATCTTTCCCTCTTTTTCCTCCTGCATCGTTTTTTATAGCTTATTTTTATAATATTCTTTTTCTTGGGAACCAAAAAGAAAGAACCATCCTAACAATATTCTATAATACTGCAAAATTTCAAAAATGATTTTGAACAAAGTAATTTTTACAGGCTTTGGAAAACGATGAAAGAGAAAGAAACATTGTGCGTCAAACAAAATATCTTTATTTCTAAAGTAATATTCTCAATTTTGTCTCTGTCTTATGACTTTATTATCTGTTGATAAATCACTCCCCCATGTTGAAGCTTAGTAATGTACATCTTTTGGCAAATCATCATAGGCTTCCTTGTCATGCAGATTCAGCCCCTCTGAAGCCTTTAGTATTTTCATCATCAAATATATACATCATCAAGTCATTTTTCATTACTCAGTCCAGTTTTCTAACAACAAATGCTCAACTCGTTCAAATTCACGCATATTATTTGTCACTAAAATATAACCCTTAGATCTTGCATGTGCAGCAATCAGCTGATCCATTGGCCTGATAGGTGTCCCTTTTCTTTCCAGCGATGCCCGAATATCTCCATATTCTTTTGCTGCTTCGCTGTCAAATGCAATAACAGGGATGGCAGACAAAAAATTATATAACGCTATACTGTTTTTCTCCGGGTTACTGCTTTTGCAGACGCCATATTCCAATTCTGCAAATGTTATTGAAGAAATACAAATATCTGTTCCCAAATGATCTGCAATTTTTTCAACCACCTTAGAATTCCTGTGATTTTTTGATATGGTATAGATGCAGATATTTGTATCAAGCATGTACATCAGAATAAATCCCTTTCCTGTTGCATCGGCTCATTTCTACCATTTTCCATGAAATCATCAGTAAACTGATCGATGCTTGAAAGAAAGGTTGATCTGACTTTGTCTTTAGGAACCATAATTAAAACATCACCAATCTTATTTATTATTACTTCATCCACATCAAATCTATACTCTTTCGGAAGCCTGACTGCCTGGCTTCTGCCTGTCATAAAAACTTTTCCTGTTGTCATAAATGGTTCACCTCTTCCCTTCAATTGCATTATGTCATGATATATATCATTTTCAATAGTATTTCTTTTAAACTTGAAAGCAATAATAAAAACATGGTCATTTGTGCCATCGATGCATTTTAGCGTATACTTTAAGTTGTTCCAATAGAGTCAACATTATTTATGAGACAATTATACATCATATGGATGTTATTTTAAGTGATTTTGACACAATAAAAAAGGATGTACTACAAGGTATACCTTTATGAGAAAAATGAAGCTAACGACTAATTTTTTAGAACCTATAAAAATCTCCTTTTCACTTGACCGAAATGGCTATGTGAAAGGAGATTGATGAGTTATGATTCAGCGTCAAACAGGAATTTATCAATCTGTTGCTGATACGAGCATTACTGCATATCTGTTCATGGTCTTATCATAGACGCTCCAGCAGCATGCACCATACCATTCATGTCCGTCATCAAAAAAATCCGACCAGTCTGTTGTCCATTCATAAATATCAAGTGCATCTGTACCGTTCGGAAACAGGACTTTGTTTATTACTTTGAAATCTTCGGGCTTGTTACTCCTGCCGTGCACCGGTTCCATCAAAGCATACCAGTAAGGAACCGTGGTTCCAAAGTTCTCATCATCCGGTTTCCACTCTGCATCATAA
>CACXCB010000206.1 GCA_902766005.1 uncultured Erysipelotrichaceae bacterium
CAATGCGCCTTGGCCGCATTTTTTATATCTCAGGCTTATCTGCCTGCAGATATCCGCTTAATTTACCGTGGGTTTTCGAGCTTACTCAGGTTATAAATGATAATATCCGCCTCATGCTGGTCCGCCATTCCATCTCTGTCTTTTAAAGCAATTGTCAATGCACCGCTGTTCTTTCCTGCTTGTATCCCTAAGGAAGAATCTTCTAAGACGATTGTTTCCTCCGGCTTAACATCATGATCTTTCATAGCCTGTATATACATATACGGATCAGGTTTGCTGTGATGCAGATCAGAACCGGAATAAATACCATTAAAGTATTCTTCAAGATGTAATTCTTTCAACAGATTTTCTGTCCTTTTCTGCATGGAATTTGTACAGATACTGCAGATGATATTTCCTTTCTTCAGATATTCCAATAACTCATCCAGACCGTCTGATTTCAATTGGGGATAATTGATTCTTTCCGGATGAAAATGAATGACCTTGTCCCAGTTCTGATATGCAGGCTGATCAGCGAAAAGAGAATCCATCACCTGCATTCTGGTATGATTGTTTATGCCCATAATCTTTCCGATATCACTTTTTGTATAAGAAATCTTCTGCAGATCCAGATCTTCCATTACAAATTCCATAAACAATGTTTCGGTCTGTACAATGACACCATCTACATCAAATATCACCAGCTTAATCATATTGTCACCTTTCGGGTTTTATATTACTTTTACCAGCCCATTTTAACAGTGAATGATTTTCTTCTCAATCCATTTCTGCAAAGTACCTTGGTTGAGGATCATGACGGATTTCACTATAATATTTCCGATTGAAGGAAAAATATCCATGACAAAAGAAGAAGCTTACAATCTGTTTTTATCACTGAAAGATTTTGATGACTATATGGATCACTATGACAAGCTGATCGGTATTCCCTCTGACAGTCATATCTTTCGCAAAGAAATGGAACTGATGGAGACAGATGAAAAATATACACACCGTAAAAAAGAGAACATACGCGAAAAAAGAAAGAGAGAGATGATCACTCAACTGCAGCAGGAGATAGAAGATCTTAGAGACGAAACTCTGATTGACGGAAATTGGCTTCCTGTCGATACAGATGAACAGGATGTCGTGATTACCTATCAATATCCAAACGGGAAGAACGGGGATATTGATCACGCTGTTGCATGTACTCTCGGTAAACCGGTACAATTGAATGAAACGACATATATGGTGATTATCCCTGCTGAAAAATACAGGAAAACGGAATTATTATCCTTCCTGAAAAGGAGTATCTCCTCCGGCTATGATTATTTCAATCTGGAAACAGATCCTTCAGCAATCTTTCTCAACAAATATAACAGAATCTTTCAAATTGAAAAGCGTATGTGGAAGATCAACCTTCTGAAACCGAAATCCTATCGGAATATCCGTTCCATTGAAGATACTAAGCTTCGCAAGCTTTTACAGGAGTATCATCAATCCATCAGCCGCAAACGGAACAAAGTCTATGAAAAACAGATCGTCAAAGGATCAACGAATGCCCGATGGATTTCGGAACAGACTGCCTTTGCGATTGTCAAAGAAAAATATCCTGATGCAATATTCCAGTATGAATCGGAATGGTTACATGGACAAAGACTGGATATTTACATTCCCTCTCATAATACAGCGATTGAATATCAGGGTCAGCAACATACTTCCGCCATTGATTTCTTTGGCGGGAAAGAAGGACTTGCCGATAATCAATACAGGGACCATAAAAAGAAATATCTTTGCGAAAGGAATAACGTTCATCTGATTTACTGGAATTACGACGAACCTCTCACAAAGGAATACTTTGAACAGAATATTGAAAACAATATCAAAGGAGTACACTTTGCATATACCGATTCATGAAAAACCTGAATACACATACACTTTTGATCGTTTAGAAATGTTGTGGGAGAAATACCCTCAGCATCATGAGAAGACTGTTTTTTCCACATTGGATGCTTTATTGGAAGAACATGAATCTTTTCAGAAGGATTTTGAGGATGTCAAAGAAGAATATATCAGTAACCATTATGATAAATTTCTGGTTCAGTTATCCTGGTCGGATCTCTCTTATCGCTATGCGACTAAGGAAATCATTCAGAATGCCGAACCATTGACACCCAATCCTTATATAGAAGCATTTATGGATCAGTTTCAAAACATTGATACGGATCACAAGGCATGTTTCCTCTTTCCGGAAAGTTATGTCTCGCAATTCTTTGTGGTTATGGAAGTATGCAAAAGAGCAGAAAGTATCCGTCTGATAAAGAATCTTTTTCCGGATGAAGACAAGATGCATTATCTGGCTGTCTTTGACAAACAGAATATGGATGATGTCCTTCTGATGTATCATCTTTTATATAAGAATGCATCTGAAGACGTTTATGGGGGATATTCCCTGTATGAGTACTCTTTCCCCTGGTACCAAAACCATTTATGGAAAGATGAAATTGTCTTCCGTTCTCCGTATCTTCCCGATCCGATTGCCCGATATCAGGGAAATCTTCCTTATTACCACAATCCATCCAAAACAGTGTATGTCCGAAGAAATATAGAACACATTCTTGAATGCGGATACTTCTCTTCAGAATTGGAATTCTTCTTACATCTGACCCGAACCGTCATGCCCTTCTTCCATTGGCTGTATCAGGATATTGCCCTGTATGAAGAAAAGGACGGATTCAGGACAAACTGGCGCTTAGCCAGGACAAAAATCCGAACGGATTTAACTGCAGAAGGCATCATCAAGCCAAAATGGAAAAATGAACTGACATTGTTTCATGCAGTTCGTAAACGTTATCCGGACACATTATATCAATATCGTCCCGACTGGCTTGGCCGCCAAAGCCTGGATCTCTATATTCCCTCTCTTCAGACAGCTATTGAATTCCAGGGTATCCAGCATTACCATCCTGTTGAATTCTTCGGAGGAGAAGAAGCATTGTCTCAACGGCAACAGCTGGATCTGCAAAAGAAACAGCTCTGTGAAGAAAACAATGTCCATCTGGTTGAGTGGTCCTATACAACACCTCCAACAGATACAAATATTAAAAAACTTATATCCAAAAAGTGAAAAAACACGCCATCTGCTGTCAATTCTCATTCTTTGTCGTGTTAATTTATCCACTTAAGCACTATGCTTTAGACGTAAAGGAGGTCATCAGACATGAATCAGGAAAAAATCGGAACATTTCTGAAAGAACTCAGAAGAGAAAAGAATATGACCCAGGAACAATTGTCCGAAAAACTGAATGTCAACAACCGGACAATATCAAGATGGGAGAATGCCAGAACGATGCCGGATTTCGACATGATGATCGAACTGGCCAAACTGTACGATGTCAGCATAGAAGAATTATTGAATGGAGAAAGGACAGCAGACATGATGGACAAACAGACAGAAGAAACTTTATATCACATTGCAGACTACACAAATGCTGAAAAGGAAAGACTTCTAAAGAACCAGCACTTCTTTGCATGGGTAGGCGTGATAGCCTGGATCATCTTTCTGACATTGCAATTTTTAGGATTGGCTGATGAAGGCATCACTGAGGATATAGCCAGTTTTGCGGCAGGTATCGCATTTGCGATGAGTATCCTCGCCGTAATCTATTCCAGCAGACATATCAGCAAAATTCAGGAAATGCAGAAGCGGATTCTTAAGGTCAAACAGTAAAAAGGAGTATTGGCAATACTCCTGAATAATACATGCGAAATGTATTTGTTTATCGCTCATAATACGCTTTCATAAAACCAACGATCTCTTTTTCCGATCCGCAAAGGATAAACCGTGCTAATCCGTTTTCCTTATTGAAGGTAAATTGGATATCCTTTCCTTTTTCAGTAATCCGTTTACAGAAAAAGGAGGAAATCTCCATTGCTTCTTCATCAGATACAGGAAAATCCATGATTGTACATATCCGGTTTTCTTTCTTGAAGGGATTGGAAAGAAAATCATAAACTACTGCATTTCTCTTCGCTTTAACAGCCTGCTTAACAGCAGGAGAAGCCATAAATGAATCCAGCTCTTCTTCCGTAAAACTCCAGCTGCCGCTTATTTTTGCACCTTTCAAAAGGTCCGCCTTCAGATAGTTGCGCAATGTTCTTGTGGTTAATCCTGTGATCATTGCTATTTCATTTAAGTTATATGCCATTTTGTTTACCTCCAAATGATCATTCATATTCTAGTCAATAACATGTGATTCAACAATTTGAAAAAGAAGCTGTTTTTCATATCAAAGCATGTTTCCTTTCGGATTATTTTTGTCCAAAACATGAAATTCTGTCATCTATATGTTAGACTTTCATTGCATTTTTATTACTCAACCGATAGTTGAGTGTCAAATTCAACCTCCGGTTCGTGTTATTATCTGTACAACCGGACTATATTTATTCCACGAAAGGAGATACCCGATATGGATCAGATCAAAATCGGAAAATTTATTGCAGCATGCAGAAAGGAACAAGGCATGACACAGGCTGCACTGGCAGGGAAACTGGGAATCAGTGACCGCGCTGTTTCCAAATGGGAAACAGGAAAATCCATGCCTGATTCCGGTATTATGCTAGAAGTATGCGAGTATTTGAAG
The DNA here is from genome assembly GCA_902766005.1 of uncultured Erysipelotrichaceae bacterium. Taxonomy (GTDB): domain Bacteria; phylum Bacillota_I; class Bacilli_A; order Erysipelotrichales; family Erysipelotrichaceae; genus Bulleidia. Next base: position 4,620 of record CACXCB010000206.1, read on the forward strand.
ATTAATGTCAATGAGCTCCTGTCGGGCGAAAGAATTGAAATGGAAAACTATAAAGAAAAAGCAGAAGAAAACATGGTTGCCCTGCAGGCAAAAAAAGACCAGGCAGCAAAGGATTTGTTAAAAATGGAACTTGTATTGCTTGTATTTGCAATACTGACAATCCCCGCTCACCTGGCCATCAATTACTATTATCCAAACAATTCCAATACCGGAATGGGTGGAATAATCGTTATTGCAGCTGTTATCCTGTTTGTCTTATATTTTAGAAAACATTACGAAATCCGATTTAAATAACAGCCTTAATAACTGGCATGCACATTGGATGTAACAATCATTATGATGATAAATATCACAGTTGATGCAATCGTGCTGATCATCCAAACAGTCTTGATCAGACTGTTTTTTATTTTGCACAACAATAGAACCCCGGTGATAATACTGATCGCCATAAACCCGATCTGCAGATACAACAGTATAGATTGATCAGCTATATACAGTCTCGTAATCGGACTGCGTTTCCACACTCTGTTATCTCCATTTGGCATCAGCGCACTGTCTGTATAAATACGCATATTCAATACAATGCCATAAATGATGTTTGCAAGGATGGAAACAATACGCATCAGCATTTCTTCTACCTCATAAATCAAAGAATTCCATTGTATACTTGTTTGCCAGATTCATATGATTCGGATTCTGGAATCTGTGGTCTGCATTCTCCACAGTAATAAAATCAATCACATTGTTTTCGGCAAACTCTTTACTGTCTTCTATCGGTACTACTTCATCCTTTGTTCCATGAAGGATCAGGATGTTATCCGCATACGCAATATAATCTCTTTTACGGATATCATTCTCTTTCAAAGCATCCAGTAAATCCTTCGTAACAATGATCTTCCGGTCAAAACCGACAAGTATATCTTTACCCTTCATGATTCTGTCAAATTCATCATTCTTCATAATAGTACGTGTAAGAACATCATACATATCTATGGCAGGACAGCGCAAGGAAATCTTCTCAAAAGGATTTCCATTTTCACTGATATATTTTAGGATTAGATATCCGCCGAAACTTGTCGCATATGCATACAGTTTCTCCACATGAAATCTTTCCCTCACGTCATGGATTACCTGTTCAAGATAAATATTGCAATCTTCCAATATCAGTTTCTTTTTGACATCATCCCCATGAGAAGGCCAGTTAAAGACCACAACAATGGCATTCTTATGTTTGGATAACAGTTTTTCCGCAAAGCCTTTTGCGGCATTGTTATCCTTGTGTCCGGCAAAACCTGTGCCGAAGATGACAGCCTGTTCTGCCTTGTGTAAATCGTTATAGTAAACCTTGCAACGGATATTATTCCCTTTTCCGTTGATTTCAAAATATTTATTCATTTCATTCCTCTTTTCTTATTTCTTCTATTATTTTTATTCCGCTCGATGTTCCCAATCTGGTTGCACCGGCTTCAATCATTTCTTTTGCACTTTTCCAACTGCGGATTCCTCCTGCAGCTTTTACCTGTACATCAGGTCCGCAGTTATCTTTCATCAGTTTTACGTTTTCTGCTGTTGCTCCTGCAGTACCGAAACCTGTACTGGTCTTAATAAAATCCGGTTTTACTCTTGATGCAATTTCAGCAGCTTTCATTATTTCTTCCTGTGTCAAATAACATGTCTCAAAGATGACTTTGCATGTGATTCCTGCTTTCCTTGCAAGATTTGTCATCTGTTTCATCTCTTCTTCAATATATGCATAATCATGTTCTTTCAGTTTCCCGACATTCAGGACATAATCAAATTCCTGTGCCCCATCCTGAATGGCATTCCCGGCTTCCATGATTTTTGTCTCAATTGTCATCTGTCCAAGCGGAAAACCGACAGCTGCTCCTGTCAGTACTGCCGACCCTTCCAACATTTTTCTGCATATTTTTACAGGATATGTATTGATCGCAACAGACTTAAAACCATATTCTTTTGCTTCATCACATAATTTTTGAAAATCTTCTGTTGTGGCATATGGTTTCAAATTGGTATGATCAATCATCCCGGCAACATTTTTAACTGTATATTTCATAAAAACCTCTTTGTTTACTCTTTCCAATGCCGGAACTTTGTCTGCTTGTAGACGGCAGGTGTGATTCCTGTTTCTTCTTTAAACACTTTAATAAAATGTGAAACAGATGAAAATGAAAGATATTCTGCAATTTCCGTTACACTGTAATCATAATACTGCAGAAGAACTTTGGAAGCTTCCACTCTTCTGTTTCTGATATATTGAGAAATTGTCAGCTTCATCTCTTTGGCAAATATTGCCGATAAGTAATTCGGTGTGACATCTGCTTCCTCAGCAATATCATTCAGACGAATTGTACCATGCAGATGACGATCTATATAGTCAATCGTACGCAATACCGGCCTTGAATAACTTCTTTCTTGACGCAATTGAGATATATTGTTGAGATATGTTTCTACCATTTGATCATGAATCAAAAAGATCTCATCCCTGGACCCTGCGGTATCCGCACGTTGTATATACAAATCGGAAATATTATAGGCAGTTTCAGAATCCAGACCGCCATCCATTGCGAATCGACAGCACAGTGTAGTTGAAGCAACAAACATATATTTCCAATTACGCAGAATATCTTTGGACAAAATCCCTTCTGCAGCATTTTGAAACATTTTCCTGCATTCTTTGACTGCCCTCTTATCTCCGTTTTTCAAATATGTATACTGAATCATTTCTTCATCATATGTGGAATGATGAAAATCATTTTCCCTGTTGCGAAAAAATGTCTCCTGTAATGCCTGATCAATGGATAATTTCATATATTCCTCCGACTGTATGCAGATGAAAGAAATTAATTACTCTTTCATGCTCACAATCTTTTATATATTATCATGCCTGATCATAAACAGGTGTTATAAATTAAAAAATAATGCTTACAGTAAATATCGTTCAACAATAGTAAATATATATTATAAATCATAATTTCATTATATTTTTTGATCATGGGAATCCGTAAAATAGGTATCGTAGAAAAGAGGTATTCACATGAAAACTGACGGTTTTTTCAAATATGGATTAATGGACGGATTATTCTATGCATGGTGTGCATCCTTTACAGGATTTATTACTTCTTATTTTCTAAAGTGTGGCTTAAGTGCTTCTGCGTTAAGTTCCCTGCTGGCAGTATATATGATTACCTGTTTTGCCGGTGCTCTGTTCTGGGGAACCATCTGTGACAAGCTGAAGACAAACCGAAAGGTATTCCTTGCTTCCTTTTCGACAGTTATTATCATTGCCGGAACCATCACCGTCATTACCCCTGTCGATGTACATCTGGCAATCATACTTTATCCCCTGATGGGTTTCATGTTGTCATCTCTGGGTTGCAATCTGGATGCATGGATGCTGAGAAGTTTCAACAAGGATGGTTCCATGTATGGTAAAGCAAGAGCCATGGGATCGCTTGGTTATTCATTAACTGCACTTCTTGCAGGCATGTTAATCAACAATTACGGATATGGAATCATTCAGATTCTGCAGATCACAGCAGGCATTCTGACATTACTAATGGCTTTCTTTTTGAAAGAACTGCCTTTTGAGGATATAGACAGGAAGAAAACAGAAAAAGGGAATACAAGGAGGCTGCTGAAAAAGTCGGCAAAACAAAAGCTTAGCGATCAAAAAAACAGACAGGAATGACGAATCGATAATCAGATTTGCATTC
>CACXCB010000207.1 GCA_902766005.1 uncultured Erysipelotrichaceae bacterium
GGAGATATCTTCCTGTGATAGGGATGATATCAAAGGCGTAGGCGTCTATTTTCTGATTTGCCAGGAAGACGATGGGACCGATTCCGTTTATATCGGAGAAGCAGAAAATGTGCTGGATCGCCTGACGCAGCATCTCCGGGATTTCCAGTCCGGAAAAGAGAAGTATTACTGGAATACGGCGGTCATCTTTGTTGGGCGTGATCTGAACAAGGCTCTGATCCGGTATCTTGAAAACCGGTTTGTCGAGATCGCAAAGGAATGCGGAAGATATACAGTCCTTACGAAGAATACATACAAGAATACCATTTTGAAAGAAGCCCAGATTGCCAGCATGGAGGAGTTTATCGATAACGTGAAAATCCTCATTAATACTCTGGGATACAAAGTACTTGTACCCGTTCCGAAAGCAACTGATGATACGGTCTACCTTTTCTGTAAAGGATCAGGAGCATCAGCAAAAGGATTTGTAAGTACCGGTGGGTTTACTGTTTTGAACGGTTCGTCTGTTTCTGATCATACAGTTCCTTCCTTGGAGACGAGAGGGAAAACATATTATAAGCTTCGGAATGCATTGATTAAAGATGGGACGATAGTTGATCGTGTATTCACTCGGGATTATGAATTTAATGCACCATCGGCAGCTTCTGCTGTGATCCTTGGACATACATCCAATGGCAATGTGGACTGGAAAGCTGCTGATGGGACAAAGCTTAAAGACCTATAGTATGTATTTTGCTCGTCAATGTTCGGCAAGGCAACCTATTCTTATAAAGGCTGACAATCTGAAGGAACAATCGGAGCGGCCTACGGGGACTGGTATCTGAACCAAAGTCAGATTTACCAGATGCTGTCTGGCATTTCTGGAAAGCTTGGCTGGTCTGACACTTACCGATGTTGATAAAGAAGTGTAAATAATAACGCAATAGCGGCATAAAACAGAAGGAGAAGAGATGTTATGGGAGTAACAGAAATCGTAACTGCAGCAGTACAACCGGCAAATAAGTTAATCGATGCAGTTACAGGGGCGATAGGTAAAGCCTATGAACCAAGGCACATTAGAAAAATGGCTGATGCAAAGGCTTATGAGATTAAGACAATTGGTGATGAGCTAAGAAATAATGCTGATCTCCCAATCGTATATGATGCGTCAGGAGAGTTCTCTGTAGATATTTCGGATTATGAGGCACTCGCTAAACGAGCAGGCAGAAGAATAGCTTATCAGGAAGTTGCAAAACAAGAGAATATTGAAACAATAGTAGATGCTGCATATGATTCACTGCAGGGAGCACATGAAGTTGGGGATGGTGAAATATCTAGAGAATGGATGCATAGATTTATTGATGCTGCCGGAGATATTAGTACTGAGGAACTACAAAAGATTTGGAGTAAGGTGTTAGCTGGTGAAGTGTTAGAACCTTCTTCGTTTTCTTTAAGAACATTGGAATGCTTAAGAAACCTTGATGTTCGGGATGCAAATCTTTTTGAGCAACTGTGCAAAGTAGTTATTTCTAATAGATTTGTTATTAATGATAATGAATTATTGAGAAAACATGGTATGCCGTATGCTTTTATTTTACACTTAGATGAAAGTGGACTGTTAAATTCTTCTGGAACTATTTCTTTTCATAAAGAAATCTCAGCAGAACCAGAGTTGGTTCTTGATTTTGGAGATTATATTTTGATGGCTAAATCAGAAGAGAATAGAAGGTTTACACTGCCAGAATTTCCTCTTACCGCAGCAGGAAGGGAACTGAGCATGATTGTAGATAGCAAAATGGATTTGGACTTGATTAAGGATATTTGCCAGGTGGCGGCAAAGAATAACAGTAAGATAAATCTTACCCTTCATAAAGTGAATTATAGGGAAGAAGACAGTATCAGTTATGAAAATACACCTATTGTTTTTATGGGTACACCAGATAAAGAAACGGCCGTATAGAGTAAGTGGAGATAGAATGAACGAAGAACAGTACTTATCGAGAATAGGTCAACTTGAAAATGAAATTAAATATTTGCACGGACTTCTTGATAAAGCTGTGATTTCATACAAGTGGGAGGCAAAGGAATTAGATGATTTGGCTCCGGACAGGAATTTGGCTTTTGAAGAGAATCAGGGAGCCCATATTCTTCCGGGTACAACCTCGCTGAGCACTGTAATGACAAACCAATTGAAGTAACCTATCCAAAATACCAGACA
>CACXCB010000208.1 GCA_902766005.1 uncultured Erysipelotrichaceae bacterium
CTGGTGGTCCGTTATAGAGATGTTATGTCTAAAAAACCAAATGATACTAATAAATTATAGGTCTCCTCTGCAAATCTGGACTTTTTTCAAAAAAAGTGCTTGACATTGATATCTGAAAGATGTATCCTCTTTTAGGCGTTGGGAAAACAACATCGGATTCGCTGTGAATCTGATTGAAATATACGCTTACAACTGACTGGGAAAAACAGTCAGGCGATATATAAAAACGAATTGATCACAACTGTGTGATCAAGCGTAATATACCAAAAAACGATTTAAAAATCGGTGATATAGAGTTGGGCGCAAAGCTCTTTTTTTTATTTTCTACGATCCATTTTTCTTATATAATACAAGGCAGATGGAAAGAAGGACAATTTATGCAATACTGCCTCATTAGTGACACAAAAGACTGTCGCAATTGTTACAAATGCATCAGGCACTGCCCGATCAAATCGATTTCATTCAAAGATGACAAAGCTTCCATCATCAAGGAAGACTGTATTCTTTGCGGCAGATGTTACAACACCTGCCCACAGGATTTAAAAGTTATACGCAATGATATTGCCAAAGTAAAAAGACTGTTACAGGATAACGACAAAGTTATCGTATCTCTGGCACCGAGTTTTATCTCCTACTATACAGACAGTGACATAGAATGCATGAGAGCCACTTTAAAGAAGCTTGGCTTCTATGATGTTGAAGAAACTGCAATCGGTGCAACGATTGTCAAGAAAGCATATGATGAGATGCTGGAAGAAGGAAGAGATGTCATCATTTCTTCCTGTTGCCATTCCATCAACATGCTGATCAAGCGCCACCATCCGGAATGTCTTCCGTATTTGGCGGATGTATTATCCCCGATGCTGGCACATGGAAAAGATATCAAACAGCGCTATGGTGAAAACACCAAGGTTGTTTTTATCGGTCCATGCATCGCAAAAAAAGATGAGTCTGACAAAAACAATTCCCTTGTAGAAGCTGTCCTGACATACCAGGAGCTGGATGACTGGCTCGCCAAAGAGAATATCCCTATGGAAACAACCGAACAGAAGGAATTGAGCGAAAAATCAAAAGCGAGACTGTTCCCGACCAACGGCGGCATCTTAAAGACTATGGCATGCAAAAACGACAACTATCAGTATTTGGTATGCGATGGTGTGGAGAATGCGGTAAAAACGCTGGAGGATATTGCCGCAGGCAGAATTCATCATGCATTTATTGAAATGTCATCCTGCCAGGGCAGCTGCATTAACGGCCCGATCATGCTCCATAAGCAACAAAGTATCATGACCGGAACAATCTATGTCAACCAGTATGCCGGCAAAGAGGATTTTGACTGCTTTGTCAGTGAAAGAAAAGATATTAACTGTTCCTATATGAAGGATTATGTCAATGAAAAGAATCCGACCGAAGCAGAGATCAATGCCATGCTGAAGAAGATGGGCAAAGAAGATCCGAAAGCCCGTCTGAACTGCGGTTGCTGCGGGTATGACAGCTGCATTGCCAAGGCGCGTGCAATCATCAAAGGAAATGCCAATATTGAAATGTGCCTTCCGTATCTGATGGAAAAAGCAGCCTCCATGTCTGACAAGATCGTCTCCAATACGCCTAATGGACTTATGGTGTTGGACAATGACCTGAACATCCAGCTGATCAACCAGCCGATGTGCAGAATTGTCGGATCTATCCGTCCGGAAGATGTCATCGGAACAATGGTCACCGCCATTCTTGATCCGTTTGATTACCTTGATGCATTGCAAGGAGAAAGAATTTTCCGCAAGAAACAGTATTTGAGCGAATACGACAAGTATGTTGAAAATACGGTTGTCTACGATGAAAAATTCAATATCCTGATCTGTGTCATGCAGGATGTCACAAAGAATGAGCAGGCAGCCATCAAAGAACAGGAACTCATCGAAAAGACATTAAAGATTACCGATGAAGTCATCGAAAGCAATATGAAGACCGTCCATGAGATCGCTTCCCTGTTAGGTGAAACAGCAGCCGAGACAAAAGTGGCATTGTTGTCACTGAAGGATACAATCCGCCATGATAAGTAAAATTGTTGCCGAATACGGCTACCTGTCCGTCAACCATGTCGGCGAACAGTTATGCGGAGACAACGTCACAGTTGTCGAACCGGATCCAGACACAAAAGTTCTTGTTCTGGCAGATGGGATGGGATCAGGTGTAAAGGCAAATATTCTTTCCACCCTGACATCTACCATGATGTCCACAATGCTTGCTAACAATATTGATTTTGACGAATGTGTACGTACAATCATCTCTACATTGCCAGTCTGCAAGGATAGAGAAGTAGCGTACTCCACCTTTACTGCCATTCGCATTCATAACGGAAGACAGATACAGATTTATAATTACGACAACCCAACGCCTTTTCTCATCCGCAACGGAAAAGCAGAGCCGCTGGATTTCTCTGTCAGCTATATATCCGATAAAAAGATTGAGCAATGCAGCTTCAACGCACACCTCAATGACTGTGTTGTCATGATGTCTGACGGAGCTATCCACGCAGGCATGGGTGTTACTCTGAACTTCGGATGGGAGCTTCCGCAGATCATGGATTTTGTCCAGGCAAACTATCGTGATGATCTTTCCGCCAAAGCGATTGCAACCACCCTTGTTGACCGTTGCAATGCATTGTATGGCTATGAACCCGGTGATGATACAACCTGTGCCGTCGTCCGCATCCGTGAAAGAAAACAGGTAAACCTGATGTTCGGCCCTCCGGTAAATCAACAGGATGATGACCGTATGGCCTCATTATTCTTTGCAAAGGAAGGAAAACATATTGTCTCCGGCGGTACCACTGCCAAGATTGTCGCCAATCATCTAGGCAGAGAAATTATCATGGACAGCGTGAATATGGATGAAACCATTCCGCCGATGTCCATCATCGATGGTGTGGATCTTGTTACAGAAGGCATGGTAACCCTGCAGAGGGTTTATGAATATGCCATGAATTATCTGGATACAAATACGGAATATTTTAACTGGAACTATCGCCTTGACGGTGCTTCGCTGATTGCCTCTGCTTTATTTGAAGAAGCAACAGACATCAACTTCTTTGTCGGATGTGCCATCAATCCCGCTCATCAGGATGATGAAGCATTGGGCTATAAACTGAAGATGCGCATTGTAGACCGTCTGGCAGACTGTCTTGAGAAAATGAACAAAACTATTAAAATTACATATTTTTAAAGGAGATGAAATGCATCTCCTTTTTATTTCCATGTAAAATTCTCTTTTCCTGCGCCAAGCTCGAAATGACATTTTACAATGCCAAGATCTACCTTCAGGTTTGTGCCTAACCCTGCCGGTTCAGCATGGACTGTATTTCCATCTCGTGAAAAACGGAATTTCTGCTGGTTCACTGCAGTCGGAGCAAGTAATGCAGCCTGTATTCCTTTAAAATACCAGTCCGGAGCAAGTGCATCAATATCACTGACATCTTTGAAAGTCTTGCTTTTACGGTCTTTTCCCTGGTTTGCTCCATAGCCAAGAGAAATGATAATCACTTCTTTTTCACCCGGTGCAATGACAGCCTTGCTTTTGCCATGCGTTAATGCAACCCAGCATGTATTTAATCCCAGCTCCTGTGCTTTCAAAACAATCTTTTCACCATAATAGCCGCATCTTTCTGCAAGATCTTTTTTCTTTTCTCCGGCCATGACAATGTAATTTTTAACATTACGGAAACTGCCGTAATGTGCCAATCTGGATTGAAAGCACTCAGGTTCATCATACAACACCTGGATATGCAGATTACCTTCCCGGTTACATTCTTCAATACACCCTTCCAATTGTTCTCTGATTTCAAGAGGAATTGTTTTGTCAAGATATTGTCTGACACTGTGTCGTTGTTTCATCAATTCCATGATATCCATATATGCATCTCCTGTTGAAATCATTATAGGCATTCCTATTTGCAAAAGAAAAGAGATTTGATCCTATCGGATAAATCTCTCTATTCCTTCTGCGTATTCTTTTGGGTTTGCTGCCATATAGCCGCAATGAGAATACCCCTTGCGGATTACCAGCCTTGCAAAAGGAAGATTCTTCCTTAAGGACATCTTAGATATCTTATAATCAGGGTCATATTCTCCGTATTCGATATGTATTTTTTGTTGCCGGGATACAGGTATTGATTTGATATCGTAATGGCAGCAGGCATAGCAGATATGATCAATATCTTCCTCTGTTATCCTTTCAAAATTCTTCGTCATCATTTTTGCGAAATCATATCCATACATTTTCACCAGGCTTTGTGAAGCATCAGTTTTTGTTTTAGCAAGTTTTCTCTTCCTTTGTCTGAAAAGCTGTCGCATCATGGGATCCATGATAAATGCATTTTTTGTATAGGCAACACCGTCAAACCATGCCTTGTCTACGGAGAAAGCATGGTCTGTAAACAGTCTGTATCCTAAAGCCACACCCATGGATGCACCATAAACCAGTTTGATATCCGTATAATGCTTATCAATGAGATATTCTCTCAGACTTGCATATTCTTCATCTGCACTGATATACATGCCCGCTTTTCCATGTCCGCCCTGATCAGGACTGATAAAACAATACTCATTTTTGAAATACGGTGATATCAGCTGATATAGTTCTTCTCCTGTAACCATCATCGGTGCCAAAAGAATTATTTTCGGTAAAGAATCATCTCCATACATATGAATATACTTGACACTCCCCATGCCTAAAGGCAGGGGATTCTTGCTTCAACCACCACTGCTTGGATATTTCCAAGTCTTACACGATGTCCA
>CACXCB010000209.1 GCA_902766005.1 uncultured Erysipelotrichaceae bacterium
GAAACACAGGAAAATGTAGATAAAGATAACTACACACAATTTCAAGTAAGAAAACCTTACTATTATTATGCTCAACCATCAGAAGGATATTTTTTTGACCATTGGGAAGATAATTCAGGAAATTTCTTGAGTAATGAAAACCCAATGAACTGGTATGTATTAAGACAAGAAAGTGATGGAACACAAAACTACTATGCTGTATTTAAAAACTCACAGCCCGAAGAGTATGACCAATACTATCGTGTTAGAAATGCGAGTTCAGGGAAGTATCTAAGCTTAACAGGCGAGATATTTAATTTCCAAACTGTTATAGGTAGTGCTAGCACAGCAACTGTGGCAAGTGTCATTAACAACGCCAACCTGTTTATAAAAAAAGATATTATCTTGACAGAAGACAATTATCAATCTACAACTTCAACAGTCTTTTCGTTAAGAAAGGTTTCAGAAGATTATTCTGACGTTGTCTGTCAAGGTATTAGTTTGAAGAACTTCACAACTGGTATTTTTCACGGAACTAATGCAGGAGACAGATTTATTACTAATCATGGAGTTATGACAGAACTGGGCAATAATGGATATGTAAAAGTCAAAATGGACATGGATTGTGAAAAATTCTTTCAATTAGAAACTTATCTTTACACTATTACAGAAAATGGAAAAGAAGTGGTTGTCGTAGGAGATGAATCAGTAAAAAATTCCGAAAAATCTGATTGGATTCTTGAACCTTTAACAGAAGAGTCGATGGAAACTTCCTATTTTGGAGCAGCACCGTTGGCTGAAGTTACTGATGGATCCAAATATTATACCACGATGTATACAGCATTCCCATACAAACTGACGGATGGCGTAAAAGCGTATTACGTGAAAGCCGTTAACAATAGCCGTGCCCAATGTGTTGAAATTAAAGATATCGTACCTGCTTATACAGCAGTGATTCTTGAATGCAACAGCACAGAACCGAAAGAGAACCGTCTTGTGCCCTCTCCGAGACAAGTCAATTCAGTTGTTACTCCAGAAGAAAATATGCTTAAAGGTGTGATAGATATCGATAATGGTACTTCAGCTACATCCTCAACACCCGAAGCAAATTACCGTACTGCTAACGACCAATCAACCATGCGTGTCCTCAATGTTAATTCTAAGGGTGTGCTAGGTTTCTATAAATATAGTGGAACATACATGAATTCCAACAAATGTTATCTGGACGTTAGTTCAGTGGCCAATGCCAAAAGTTTTACTTTACAGTTTGTTGAAGGTGAAACGACAGGAATCAGCGAAGTACGGACACTTGATAAAAGCAATATTCGTGATGGGCACTATTATGATTTGCAAGGCCGTCGCGTAGAGAACCCTTCTCACGGGCTGTATATTATAAATGGAAAGAAAGTTTATATCAAATAGTAACGTTGGAAATGAAAAAAGAATATATAACACCCAAGTCACTCTCACATACTCTTAAGATGGACAATTTGCTTATAAGTACTTTGGTTGTTGATGATGAACCCGTTGATGATCAGGGAGCTAAACAGAATGATTTATTCGTTGATGATCAATCAGACGGAGAAGAGGGCAGTAACAGCGAAGGCCTAAGCCGAAACATTTGGGAAGACTTCTAGTCCATAAGTAGTTGTACCTATATACTATAGCAACAGCAGCCATACGCTTCCTGTGAGGTGTATGGCTGCTATTGTAATTATTGCATATTACTAGTGAACGGTATAAATGAAAAACGATAATTACGGGAATTGCTTTCAGTATTCTCTCTCGCGCACATGTAAAAGTTTTTCTCATAAAAATGCCACTTTGCCGCTTGCCCAGTGTTTATGGGGGCTGAGGCGGTGGCATTATGGTGGCATTAGTGGCATTTTCGGACGATATTTGGAAGGCAAAAGAGTCACAGCCGCTTACCCAGGCTGAACTCGGTGAGCGGATGGGCGTACACTCCTTGTAGTTTATCGAATGCTTACGTTGAAGTCAAAGATGCTTAGTGGCGTTCTCACTTGTGCTACCTGAGGAGGTGATTAGGCCCTAATCACTACCTCAGGAATGCCTTTTGAGGTGGTCAGATATATACTTTTGAAAGGGTAACGGTATGTGAATGGACATTAAGCGCAAAAGTCCGTAGGGATGTTTTATGATGGGAATTGTGTGCTCGATATGCAGAACATAGTATGGAGGTAGGCTGGAGAGAACAAAGAAACACTCGCGCAAGTGTTAAAGATTATTATATCATGATTATTATAGTATGATAATTGAATTATAATAATTATCTTTGCGGA
>CACXCB010000210.1 GCA_902766005.1 uncultured Erysipelotrichaceae bacterium
CTGTTTACAGTTTCTCCGATTCTCGGAAAATGTCCACCACGAGTTATTTTAGATACCCGGGGTTACCCTCACCAGTTTTGGATAGTCCTTTTTTGTTATATAAAAAACACACTTTTCAGTGTGTTTACTGACCGGCATTCTGGGCATCAATCCATCTTCTGTGAGAGGTCATTCTTCTGATACGCAACGGCATTGGTTCATCCGGGAAACCGATGATATCGGAATCGTGAGTTTCATGCTCATTCCAAAGTGTTACAATATCCTCTGCATCTTCCATAAAGCATTCTGCATTCATGAGTCCGTACATACGTGGCGGGATATAATACATTGGTTTTCCGAAGCCCATATTGCCGATTGCTCTGGCTTCAGACTGAAGATGCGGACATAACATGGCAATATCCCATTCTTCCTCATAATTTTTCATTGCAATGAACGGACGGAAGACAAAGCTTGCATCCAGATTCTTTTCCTGTACTTCGTTTTCAAGATGTTGTGCCAATGCACTGGAGGAGAATCCTCCTGAACAACAAATCACAATTCTAATCATCATATTCTCCCTGTATCTGTTAGAATTATAGAAAAGTGGTAACCACCAGGCCAGGAGAGAAAATATGAAATATAAACAAAAAGATGTTTGCAGGCTTTTGAACATCAAACGGGAGACTTTACGTCATTATGAAAAGGAAGGCATCATTGTTCCGGAAATTGATCCGCAGAATCAATACCGGTATTATGACGATTATCAGGTCTATCTGATTTCTGAATGTAAAAGATATCAGGCCAATGAATTCTCATTATCAGAGATCAAAGAGATGCTGACGAAAGATTCTCTCCATGACTATCTCCAACGTATGGAGAAGAAGCAGGAGGATTTCGAAAAGAAAATGGACTTTTATCAAAAACTGTCTGCTTTCAATGAAGACTATCTCATGCACCTCAGAATGATTCCGAATATGCTTAACAAGCCATTTCAGGGCTATAAGGAAGAGATCCTGTTTGTGGCTGAAAAAGAAAATAACCAACTGATATTGACGCAGGAGAACATCTCTGCCAATACAATGTTCAGGGAAGAGCTCTCTTTCAGCTTCATGATGGCTTATTATCCCGATTATCATAAAACGGATTATCAATGGGGTTTTGGTCAGAGAATAAAAATGGGTAATTCTGCAAATGGCGGGATCGTTCTGCCTGCATCAGCAGCTGTTATGGCAATCATTGACATAGGCAGTGAGTGGATATACAGCAATTCCAATGCAGATTTGCTGCTTTCCTATGCAAAAGAAAATCATCTGCAGCCAACCGGAATATTCTATATGCAGCAGCTTGTCAGAACCAACGAAGAGGATGGTGCTCATCGGTATATGGAGGCAATCCTTCCGATCATTGAAGCTGAGAACTCTTTTTAACAAATCTTACAGTTTATAAATGCTTTAGCGTGGTATGATTATTTACATGAAATGATCATACTTTTTTTCAGAGGTTTTATATGAAAATAAATCGATATATATTCTTATGCCTGACAACTGTCTTTTTCATCGGATGTACTGCTGAACCGGTTACGGAAGAAGAAAGTACAGTTCCTGTTTCAAATGCCGCTATTCCGCAGACAATTACAGACACTGAACCTGAATTTGATTTTTCAAATGGCTTTACCTCTTCGGAAGAAGCCTTTGCGTATCTTGAGGGTACATGGGAGATTCTTCCTAAAGGCTCTCTCAGAAAAGCCGGTAGCAAAGTACTGACATTTACGGAAGATGGCATGGAAATGCAATTGTCGGATGGATATGAAGGGGATTATGTTTCCTCATCTTATCAGATATCAGAAAAATCAGACCGGATTCACATTACACCAAAGGAAATTATCGGTGTGACAAATGCCTATAATCCTGCTATTCTGCAGGAAGAAGCAGACATGCAGTTTTATGCATGCGTGATCGATGGAACAGACTATCTGATACTTAGGGAAACCGGCGACGCAAGTGCTTATGCAAATCTTGCATTAACAACGGATCTGAAATCCGAAGAGGGCTTCTGGGTATTCAGAAGAAATGTACAAAATACAAGAGAGGTACAGAATACTCCTAAGGAAATAAAGGATTCTTTCTATGGCATCTGCTGGAAGAATGATACATATACATATGTCATTCAGGAAATGGAGCCAACAGAAGAAAATGATCATTTGTCCCTTGGGTATTGTGAAAACGGACATGCATTGGATGTGGCAAAGTATACCCTTGCTGATAAAGGGACAGGAAAAAAGGGAGAAATACTCACAAATCCGCAAGGCGTATTTGTGACTGTAAATGAGGATGGAAACATTACCGATATTGAGGTATTAACATACCTTGGAGATGGCTTCTATCAGCCGATAGCACCATATGAAAACCCCTTGCGTATAGAACTGGTGACAAATCCAAAGACAGAGGAGATCATTGAACTATCTGATGCAGAAGACAGGATTTATGTTTCTGTGGAAACAGATCAAACAGTCAATCAGTTTCAGCTCTTCTCTGTAACAGAGGAAGTATATACACAGGAATCCCTGATGCCGGATCAGAAAACGGTATTTGCACTTGATAAAGAGGGTCAGTACATTTTCCGTTTCGTAGATGACAGTGAAATAACGCATGATTATCTTTTGGAAATCGATGATCAGAATCAAACCCTTGAACTGGTACCATACGAATGGTAAACCAAAATGACAATTTTCGTTAACAAAGGTGAAGCCTTGGAATTGAAAATTTAAGCTGATTATGCTAAAATACTAACAAGTAAGTGATTACTTACCATCAGCTATCTGATTATTTCAGATGTTTAGCAACTACCTCCTCCTGCAGAATGAAAAAGCATAAGGGATCTGCTTCTTACTCCAATGGGGAGCAGCTGGTGCATCATTCTGCCGGTTACCGGATAAAGCCCAGGTTGAGTATAAACCTGGCTTTTTCTATATGAAATATGGTATGTTTATACCAAGGAGAAAGAAGATGGATAAAAATATCATAAAAAGAAATGACCTTCTTGCCCAAAAGGTTATTAAAGGCTTGGAGTCCCGCAATATGAGCGGCTACTATGTGCAGACAAAAGAAGAAGCGAAAGACCTTGCCTTATCGTTGATTCAGGAAGAAAGCACAGTCACCATGGGAGGTGGCATGAGTGTTCATGAAATCGGTCTTGTAAAAGCATTAAAAGAAGGAAATTATCAGTTTATCGACCGTGATGAAATGGAAGATAAGCGCAAGGCCATGCTGAT
Source organism: uncultured Erysipelotrichaceae bacterium (assembly GCA_902766005.1). Taxonomy (GTDB): domain Bacteria; phylum Bacillota_I; class Bacilli_A; order Erysipelotrichales; family Erysipelotrichaceae; genus Bulleidia. The sequence continues at coordinate 3,251 of CACXCB010000210.1, forward strand.
GGCATATGATGCAGATTACTTCCTTGCAAGCTGTAATGCCATTACGGAAGACGGTGTGTTAGTCAATATTGACGGAAATGCCAACCGTGTATCGGCAATTGCCCAGGGACCGAAAAAGGTGATCTTTATTGTCGGCATGAACAAGGTATGTGATGATGTGGATGGGGCCATGAAGCGTGCCAGAAATGTTGCTGCCCCGATTAATGCACAGAGATTCGGATTGTCTACACCATGTTCCAAGACAGGTTCTTGCTTTAACTGCAAATCTCCGGATACAATCTGTTGTCAGTTTCTGATTACGAGATTCTCACGTCATCAGGGACGTATACACGTTATTCTTGTAAATGATACATTAGGATTCTAATCATTTGAGATAAAATTCCGAGGAAAAAATAACGGGAGGTTTTCAGCCTCCCGTTTGTCTACTTCTTGGCTTTGCCAAGCATTTTGCGAATTTCATCATTGAGTTCTTTATATACACCTTTTGGACTGACTTCATCCAGAAGTTCAACGATTTTTTTGAGCTCTTTAGAAGTCAGATCATCATTCCCGGTAATATTTTTGAATTTGTTGGAGATGATATAATTCCTGATGCTTGCAGCACTTTTTCCCTCTGCAGTCATATCACGGACAATCTTGCTGGAGTGTGCAAACTTGATGAAATCCTTATTCATCAAAGCATAGGAGAGTTTACCGTTTTTATCAGAATATTTATCAACAATCATCTGATATTCATCACTGTTGATAATCACTTCTTCTTCCTGCTTTTCAGCCGGTTCGTCTTTTACTTCAATGATCTCCGCTTTTTCCATCTTGACATTTTTCTTATTTTTATATGGCATGCCGTTTGTCATGGCCATTGCTTCTGCAAAGGCTTCTGCAGGATATAATTTTGTATCTGTATTCGCAGAGGGGATTGCTTCACCGCTGGTTTTGCTGATAGAGGCAATACCCGGTTGTGCAGTATCCTTCCTCAAAATGGTGATTCCCGATCCGCCATCCTTTAGCTTATGACGATAGGCGTATGCAGGGATAACAGATAATTGTACTGTATTTGTTCTGATCATGATAATTTGGTATTGAGTGCAGCAGAAATCGGACTATAATACTATCCTCCTTTCTAATTATCGCAAAAGAGAGTTATCCTTCAATTTAAGTACCGCGAAAAAGGAGCATACTTTCTATAGAAGAGCAACAATCTATGACATTTGTCGAATTCAAAACACGTCAGTGTTAATGACAATCAAGTATGGTTGTGATATGATGTTTCCGGCATGAGGGAGTAACAGCCGATAAGCGGGGGAAAGCCGTCAGCACGATGAGAATTCATCCGGTTTACCTTAATTTGTGAGACTCATACATAGTTTTTTACTGTGTATGGGGGAATATTGAAATATTTGCACAGTAAAATACTGTGCTTTTTTTGGGGAGGATTTTATGGGGATGTTTTATAAGATTATCTCTCTTCTCGGAGGATTATCTTTATTTCTATATGGCATGCACATTATGGGGGATGGCTTAAAGAGCAGTTCCGGTACTGCTTTAAAAGCCGCTTTAGCCAAAGTGACAAATAAAGCCTATATGGGATTTCTGTTAGGAATGCTTGTAACCTGTATGATTCAATCATCTACAGCTACCATTGTATTAACCGTCGGTCTTGTCGGAGCAGGATTTTTAACTTTCCGGCAATCTATAGGCATTGTCTTAGGTGCAAACGTCGGTACCAGCATTACAGCCCAAATCATCAGATTGATGGACTTGGATGCCGGATCATCCAGTATCATGTATTTCTTTAAATCTGATAATCTTGCACCGATGGCTCTAATCATCGGCATTATCTTAATCATGTTTGTCAAAACAAGGACATCAAAGAATGCGGGAACAATCTGTATGGGATTCGGTATCCTGTTTGTCGGCTTGATGAATATGAGCAATTCTGTCAGCAGCATGGGAAATGTATTAAGTACGATGCTTGTCTCTTTTGAAGATAACTATTTTCTTGGCTTTTTGGCCGGTGTGGTAACGACAGGCATTATCCAGAGTTCATCGGCTGTAGTCGGTATTTTACAATCCATTGCCAGTTCTGTAGGTGTGACTTTCTGTGGTGTTTTTTCAGTAATTCTCGGTGTCAATATCGGAGACTGTTTGACGACATATCTTGTCTGCCGTATCGGTGCTAAAACAGAACAGATCCGCACGGTATTGGTCCATATTATATATAATATATTTGCTTTGATACTGATTGTTGTAGTCATTACCATACTGCGTACAACAGGGATCCTGAATGATTCCATCTGGTATATGGAATTGCATTCCGGCGGTGTGGCAAATATTCATGGTTTATTCCGTCTGATTCCTGCTGTTGTTCTTCTGCCATGTACCGGTTTATTTGCAAAAATTGCCGAAAAAATGGTTCCGGAAAAACCGGAAGAGAAAGAGGAAGATGAAGTTGATAAAGCATTGCGTGAGCTGGATGAAAGATTGCTTGTTAACCCCGGACTTGCTCTGAATGAGACACAGGAGCTGATTACACATATGAGTGCGATCGCCGCAAAAAACTATACCTCAACGATTGAACAGCTGAAAGAATATGATGAGAAGAAGATCCAGCGTATTAAAGACAGAGAGAACATCATCGACCGTATGGCAGATGCCTGTAACCAGTACCTTGTCAAGGTATCACCGTATATCACATTGGATTCAGATGAAAACACGCAGAATTTCCAGATGAAAGCAGTAATTGTTTTTGAAAGAATCGGTGATTTATGCATCAATATTCTGAACAGTATCACAAGAGTCCATAATGAAGATAAGGAATTCTCCTTACAGGCAAAAAAAGAATTGAAAATTGCGGTATATGCAGTAACGGAAATACTGGACAGAACGGTACATGCCTTTGCCAGCAACAGAGTTGATGTGGCAAGAAAAGTAGAACCTTTGGAAGAAGTCATCGATGAGCTGATCGATGAATTAAAAGACAGGCATTTAATCAGAGTCAAAAAACAGACCTGTGATATGACAGTTGCGATTATATATCAGGAAATATTGCAGAATCTGGAGCGTATGTCCGACCAGTGCTCTGATCTTGCAGTATATCTTTTAGCCAAAGAAGATGAAAATATCCGCGGTATTGAACATCGATACATCCATAACCTGCACCATCAGCCGGATGATCAGTATTCTTATGAATTTGAGATTCAGTATGATCGCCTGTTTGACATGCTGAATGCTGCAGAAGAGTAAACGGATCTGTTAGGGATTCGTTTTTTTAGGTGTTAATTCTATAAAACTATGGATCAAATAACAATTAGGTCTTTATATCAGTGTTGTTCGTTATGGATAACATTATTTAATAATACGCAATTTTTTATTGAAATATCTTTAAACATATTATTCCTATCGAGAAAAGTAAGATATGATATAAGGCAGTTCCAAAATGGCATACATCTGGATAATGAAGAAGGGGACTTCTTCGTTAATATTTGTTAAAACGCTTCTGTTGATTAACTGCATACAAGTAACTTCCATCATAAAAAAGCACATACAGGAAAATGTTATTCATCTTATGGCTATAGATGGTATAATACACATTGCTGTTTATACGGCAGAAAAACGAGGTTCTATATTATGGAAAAAATAAAGAAACTGTTTGGCGGAATTGATCTGACGTGGACAAAGGTAATTCTCTTTGCTGTTATGGCAGGGGTATATACTGCGGTTATGGCAATCCTACCGCAAACGAATCATACTTCCTTTGCGGATATCACGATTTCTTTTGAGGTATGGATTCTCTTTGGCATCCTGATCATCATGAACAGTAAATCTGCTTTAGATTCTGCATTAAAATGCTTTGTCTTCTTTCTGATCAGTCAGCCGCTTGTCTATTTAATACAGGTTCCTTTTTCGTCTTTGGGATGGCAGATATTTGCCTTCTACAGATATTGGTTCATCTGGACTATGTTAACAATACCGATGGGATTTATCGGATATTACATGAAAAAGGATAAATGGTGGGGACTTCTGATCCTTCTGCCGATGATTGTTTTGCTGGCAATCCATTACGGGATGTTTTTAGGCAAGATGCTGTATCATTTTCCGTATCATATGTTAAGCATGATCTTCTGTGCTGTGACGATGCTGCTGTATCCTGTTGTCATATTCAGTGAGAAAAAAGTCAGAATGTCCGGATTCATCTTGAGCCTGGTTATTATACTGGGAATGACTTTCTACACAATGACACACAGAAACGTGTATAATACGACAGTGATGGTCAACGGAGGAAATGCCGGAGCTGTATTCGATGATACATATACGGTATCTCTGGAAGATGAGAGTTATGGCAAAGTGTATATCGAGTATGATGAAGCTCTTGAAGATTACAAAGTCAATGCCGAGTTTGTCAAAGCGGGCAAGACAAATATCATACTCGAAGATGCAAACGGAAACAAAACTGTTTATGAGATAATCATAAGGGAAGATAATTACGATATTCACGAAAAATAAATCATTCTATCATAAGGTGAAATCATAAGCATTATTTATCATTTCACAATAAAAAGATGTATAATGAATGCATGAAAAATTACGAGAAATATAACATCTGGAATCTGGAATATTATAAAGAGGGAACGATGCTTCTGGTCATTGAAAAAGATGATGAAGGAAGGCATGAAGTCGTTGCCCATATTATGCCGCTTGTAGGAGAATCCAGTTCAGAAGCATATGACAGATGGCTGGAAGAAGATATTGAAGAAGAAGGAAACACAAAAATATTCACGGTAATTAAATGAGACTCTGGTCTCATTTTTATTGTTCGTTTTTGGATAAAAAATGGATTTTATTCATCATCAATTCCCGATATAATAATACATATACTACAACAGGAGGACAGATAATGATTAGAAATGATGAAGGTGCTGTTGCTTTAAAGCACCGTGTATTGGAAGGGATTGCCCGTTTGGAATGGGATGATAATCTCAATGAAAATACAAAAGAAGCTCTTGCTTATGAAATCTCACCGGGACCTCATGCAACATGGAGATGCTGTGTATATAAGGAAAGAGAAATCCTCAGATGGAGAATGCGTTTAGCAAGCAATGAGAATGCATCCGTCACTTCAAATACAAATAATATTATTCAGGTTATTGATCCTGCATGCGAGGAATGCCCGCTTTCCTCTTATGCCGTTACGGATAACTGCCGTCTCTGTCTTGGCAAGGCATGTATGAATTCCTGCCGTTTCGGAGCCATTTCCATGACGGATACAAGAGCTAAAATTGACCCGAACAAATGTAAGGAATGCGGCATGTGTGCCAATGCCTGCCCATATGGTGCAATTGCGCATCTGATCCGTCCATGCCGAAAACCATGTCCGGTGGATGCCATCTATTATGATGAATACGGCATCTGCAAGATCAATGAAGACAAGTGCATCCGTTGCGGTCAATGCATTCATTCCTGCCCGTTTGGAGCGATTGATTCCAAGGTACAGGTATTGGATGTCATCCGTGCAATCAAAGCCGGAAAGAAAGTTTATGCCATGTGTGCACCGGCAATTGAAGGACAGTATGGAGAAAACATCTCCATGGCTTCTATTCGTGCTGCTTTAAAGAAAGTCGGTTTTGCGGATATGGTTGAAGTCGGTCTTGGTGGTGACATGACAGCTGCTTATGAATCTGCGGAATGGGCAGAAGCATTGGAAGAAGGAAAAAAGATGACGACTTCCTGCTGTCCTGCATTCATCAACCTTCTTGTCAGACATTATCCAAAGGTTTTTGAAGAGAATATGTCCTCCATTGTATCGCCGATGTGTGCCATCTCCCGCTACATCAAAGCGATTCATCCGGATGCGATAACTGTTTTTGTCGGACCGTGTATCGCCAAGAAATCCGAATCACAGGAAATGGGCATTGAAGGCAATGCAGACTATGTTCTGACATTCGGTGAAATGACAACTTTGTTGAAATCGAGAGATATTGAACTTGAACCTGTGGAAGAGACATACCAGGAAGCTTCCGTACATGGAAAGGGCTTCTCTTCTTCCGGCGGTGTTGCGGCAGCTGTGCTGGAATGCATGAAGGAAAGAGGACAGGAAACAGACAAGGTGCAGGTACGCAAGTGCACCGGAGGCAAAGATTGTGTAGTCGGTGTCAAGCTCCTTTCCATGGGAAGATTGCCGGAAGACTTTATTGAAGCGATGATTTGTGAAGGAGGATGTGTAGGCGGACCTTCCAAACACAGTGCAGAAAGCGAAGTCAAACGTGCCAGAGCAAAGCTGTTGAGCCAGGCTGATCACAGAAAGATTCTCGAGAACCTGGAAAACTATCCGATGGATCAGTTCTCCATGATCCGCGGAGATATTAAAATTCACAAATAAGCATAGTATCAGAAATAAAATATGATATGATAGACAGGCATACAGGAAGTTCCGTTCATTCGCCCAACCCATGAATACAGAATTTCCTGTATGTTTTATTTGGGAGTATATGCATTGTAATTCTTTGATTCTCTGCTAAGATAATAAGTAGAAAAAGGTTATATGGTCTTACAAAATTATGGAGGATTGGATATGGATAAAATGATATTTGATTTTGAAAATAATACGATCATTACCGAAACAGATGAAGGAACAAAAGAAGAAAAACTGCCGTTCCTGCATAAAAACAGACAGGCTGTTTACATGGCTGCCCATTCCTTTGGCATAGAGGATATCGAAGGAATGAAGGAGTTATGGCAATCCTTTGAAAGGGGAGAGATTGACAGTGAGGAGTTTTTCGAAAAGAGCATTGAAGCAGTACAGGATGAAATGAAAGGTGTATTCCCTGAAGAATTGAATTAAGAAGCATAACGCTTCTTTTTTAGAGAAAGCATATGAAACAGATCGAACTATTTGAAGAAGAAAATGAAAAAGAAGATGTCTATGAACCGTTGGCATCGAGAATGAGGCCAAAGGATTTATCGGAATTTGTCGGGCAAAGACATCTTTTGGAAAAAGGAAAACTGCTACGGAATCTGATTGAAAACGATCGTATATCATCCATGATTTTCTGGGGACCTCCGGGTGTAGGAAAAACAACGCTTGCCAGGATCATTGCAGAGCATACACAGTCTGCATTTGTCAACTTTTCCGCAGTCACTTCCGGTGTAAAAGAAATACGCAAGGTCATGGAAGAAGCAGAGGCAATCCGCAGAACAGGAAGGAAAACAATTCTCTTTGTGGATGAAATCCATCGTTTTAATAAAGCCCAGCAGGATGCTTTTTTGCCATATGTAGAGAAAGGCTCTATCATCCTGATCGGTGCCACAACCGAAAATCCATCCTTTGAAGTCAACTCTGCTTTATTATCCAGATGCCGTGTATTTGTGCTGCATCCGCTGGAACAGACGGAACTGGAAACACTGCTGGAAAGAGCAGTGCATGATGAAAGAGGATATGGGGCATATGAAATTCATATGCCGGAAAGAATGCTGTCGATGATTGCCGACTTCTCCAAAGGAGATGGCAGAACAGCACTCAATACATTGGAAATCATCCTCATGAACAGTGAGGAAAAAGAAGGCGTCATCACGGTGACAATGGATGGCATTCGTGACTGCATTACCAGGAAATCCATGGTATACGACAAGGGTGGCGAGGAACACAACCAGGTCATATCTGCTTTTCATGAGAGCTTGCGTAATTCTGATGTGGATGCCGCATTATTCTGGTTGGCAAGGATGCTGGAAGGGGGAGAAGATCCTGTCTGGATTGCCAGAAGGATTACCCATGCTGCTGCAGAAGATATCGGTCTTGCCGATCCGAATGCATTGAATGTAGCGGTAAACTGTTTTGAAGCAGTCCGATTGATCGGCATGCCGGAATGTGCCGTGCATCTTGCTGAAGCAACAGTATATGTCAGTCTTGCTCCGAAATCCAACTCTGTCTATCTGGCTTATGAAGCGGCAAGGAAGGATGCACGCCTGCATGATACCGATCCGATTCCTTTGGCTGTAAAAGCTGCATATACAAAATTACAGAAAGAGCTGGGATACGGATTTGAATACCAGTATCCTCATGATGCACCGGATAAAATCACGAATATGCAATGCTTTCCTGATTCTCTTGTCGGCAAACAGTATTATCATCCGACGGAACAGGGCAAAGAAGCTGCATGCAAACGAAGATATGAATGGATTCAGGAATGGCATAGGCTCCATGACCATGAAGCGAAAAGAGTATCCTCTTTTCCGATGTCCATGCCATATCAGAAGAAAAAGTAGTATGTCAAATATATTTTTGATAGAATAAACGAAAGAGGCAATGTATGTACGAAGTAAAAGAATCCGATTGGAAATTGTTGCGCAAGAAGCTGCCCGGATGGCAGGAAGCCTATATGGATAAGCTGAATCATGAATACCTGGAAATATTGAATGGTGATGAAGCACCATCCCAAAAGTTCTGGGCATTGGAAAAACGTATATGGAAAGATAAGAAGGACACCGGAGTTGTTGCGGATATGAGAAGAAGCAGGATGGTATTGAACCTGTTGGAGCTGCTTAATGAAGGGGCAATAACCATGGAAGATCTGCATGAATTCAGCGAAGAGTTGAAAGAACATTTAAAGTTTATACGGGAGTGAATCATGAAAAAAAGATATTTGTTTTTTGACATTGACGGAACACTGGTAGCCGGTGGATATGGAAACAGTTATATTCCCGAATCTACAAAACTTGCATTAAAAAAATTAGAAGAAGCTGGCCATTTCCTCTGTATTTCCACAGGCAGATCACAAGCCATGGCATATGACCTGATGCAGGAAATGCACTTCCATAACATGGTATCCGATGGCGGATATGGCATTACACTGGATGATGAATTATTCGGCATTACACCGTTAAACAGGGATGATGTTATTGCATTGATTGATGAATGCAAAGAGAAAAACTACATCTGGGCAATCCAACCGGAGAATTCCTGTGTCCGCTTTGCCCCGGATGAAAGATTCTATGAATTTACTCATGATGTTTATATGGAGACAAAGGTGATAGAAGGTCTTGATCCAAGGAATTATGATATCTTGTATAAAGCCTATGTCGCATGCTTTTATCCTGAGGAATTGAAATTGGAATCTTTAAAGAAGCTGCCATGGTGCAGATTCCATAAAGAGTATCTTTTCGTAGAACCCGGTGATAAAGCTTTTGGCATTAAACAGATCATGGATCACTTCCATGCGGATTATAAAGATGCGGTAGTATTCGGCGATGCCATGAATGACATGACCATGTTTATCAAAGATTGGACATGCGTGGCAATGGGTAATGCGGTAGATGCTTTGAAAGAAAAAGCAGATTTCATCACAAAAGATGTGGCAGATGACGGCATCTATTATGCTTGTGAACAATTGGGATTGTTTGAGGACTAAGACGATTGTTTATCTTTTAGAAAGAACGGACAAACACTGAAGAATATTACATATTCATCGGTGTTTTTCTTTTTATGGTAGAATAGTATACAGATGGGAGAAATCATATGAAGATCATTGCATGTAAAGTAAACCATCGGATGAATCCGATCGGTTGCTATTTCGGGAAACCTGTTTTTTCATGGAATATTGTTGAAAACACAGGCAAAGTCAGAGAATCACGCGTACTGGTTCAGAATGAGAAAGAAATCATCTGTGATACAGGGTGGAAGGAACTGGATTTCAAAGGAACAGAGATTGATATAAAGCTTTCACCCAGAACAATATATATATGGACGGTTTCTGTCCGTACAGAGGATGAAGAAGCTGTATCAGAAGAGAATACTTTTGAGACAGGCAAGATGGATGAACCATGGACAGGCAAATGGATAACCTGTACCAAACAGGACAGACATCCGATTTTCTGTAAAGATGTTTCAATCAAAAAAGAAGTCAAAGAAGCAAGGCTGTATATCTGCGGTTTAGGTTTATATGAAGCTTATTTTAACAATCAGAAAATCGGGGATGAATATCTGACCCCTTACTGCAATAATTATGATAACTGGTTACAGGCAGAAACATATGATGTAACAGAATATTTGAAAGAAAGCGGAACATTGGAGGTCCATCTTGGCAATGGATGGTATCTCGGCAGATTCGGCTTTAATCCGGATTCACCATTTCGTTATGGTAAAAACAATCAATTAATAGCGGAAGTGCATATTACTTATGCCGATGGTGATGAGGAAGTCATTGCCACAGATGCATCATGGAAAGTGAAACGTTCCCATATCACCTTCTCCAATATCTATGATGGAGAGCATGTGGATGATACATTGGAAGAAATGCCTGTTGAAACATGCATGCTTTCAGAGGATATGCCTGCTCCTGTTGATCAATGGAGCCTTCCGCTGACAGCACATGAAATATTCAAACCGGATCTGATTGTTTCACCGAAAGGGGAATACATTTTTGATCTGAAACAGAATATTGCCGGTATCTTCACCTTTAAAGTGCATGAACCGAAAGGGACAGTCATTCGCCTGCAGGCAGGGGAAGTATTGCAGCAAGAGTGCTTCTACAGGGATAATCTGCGTACTGCCAAAGCGGAATATGTCTATGTTTCTGATGGCGAAGAGCATGTATTGCGGCCGAAGTTTACTTTCTATGGTTATCGCTACATGAAAGTCGAAGGCGTTACAAATCCCGATCCCGAAGATTTCAGAGGAATTGCCTTATACAGTGATATGGAAATGATTTCTTCATTAACTACCGGTAATGAGAAAATCAATCAGTTAATCTCCAACAGTAAATGGGGCATGAAAGGCAATTTCCTGGATGTTCCTACAGACTGTCCGCAAAGAGATGAAAGAATGGGCTGGACCGGTGATGCACAGGTATTCAGTGCTACAGCTCTGTATTTTGCCGATGCATATGCATTCTATCAGAAGTATCTGCATGATATGTCTATGGAACAGAAGGCGTACGATGGGCTTGTACCGATGGTAGTTCCATCCTTTGGCATGGTTGGCGGGAATCCTATGGGTTCTACCGCAACAGTATGGGGTGATGCCACAACCATTATTCCATGGAACATGTATCAGTTTACAGGGGATATTACAGTATTAAAAGAACATTATCCGGCCATGAAATCCTGGATAGAATACATCAGAAAAACAGATGGTGATACACATCATTGGCGTGAAGTATTCCATTTTGGTGACTGGCTTGCATTGGATGGTGCCGACAAACCGGATGCGGTAATGGGCGGAACAGATGAAGCCTTTATTGCCGATGTATATTATCGTAAGAGTGCTCTCATCGTATCCCAAACCGCAAAGCTTCTCGGAAATGAGGAGGATGCACAAAGGTATGCTGCCCTTGCCGACAAGATCAAAGAAGGCATCATGGAAGCTTTCTATACACCGACAGGAAGATGTGCCGTCATGACACAGACTGCCCAGATCCTCTCCATTGAAAATGAACTCGGCAGCAAGGATATGGCCGCAAAAATCCTTGTCAAACTTCTCGAAAACAACAATCGCAAACTGAAGACCGGTTTTGTAGGAACACCTTTGTTATGTGATGCTTTGACAAAGATCGATAGAGATGACCTTGCCTATGATTTATTGTTTAATGAAGAGTATCCGGGATGGCTTTATGAAGTAAACTTAGGTGCAACCACAATCTGGGAAAGATGGAACAGCGTTGAGGCAGACGGATCGATTTCTTCTACCGGCATGAACAGTCTGAATCATTATTCCTATGGTTCCATCGTTCAGTGGATCTATGAAAGATGTGCCGGTTTAAAACCATTAGAACCTGGTTTTTCCAAAGTGAGAATTGCACCGTTACCACATGCAAAATTAAAGAATTTGGATCTTTGTTTTGCTTCAGTTGCAGGAGAATGGAAAATCTCCTGGAAGCTTGAAGGAAGAAAACAATTCCATCTCAGTGTGAGTGTTCCGTATGGATGTGAAGCAGAGCTGATTCTTCCTTCATGGAATAAAGAAACAACAGAAAACGAAATCTTTGCGGATGTCAGGGATGGTATCTGTTATATGCATGCAGGCACATACGAAATTGACTATGCCTTAACAAGTGTATTGGGTATTCTTTCTGTCGGATCAACAGTAGGAGAGTTAACCGCAAACCCGGAAATTGAGAAAATGCTGATAGAAAAAATGCCGCAGGCCGGACCGATTCCGATGCGTTCTGCCCAGGGAGAAATATTCCTCAAATTTGCACAACAGTATAATACCTCTCCGGAAGTGATCGAAGAAATTGACAGAGAGATTGAAAGGATCACGGAATAAGAAAAAGATGAGATGACTCATCTTTTTTATGTACAAATAATCTGTCATAAACCATGCGTTTATTGAAATGAAGTTTCAGTTTGGTTAAAATAGATACTAGAGATCCTGCCTTATGATAGTAAGAAAATCTCTATAATCTCTGTTTACAGTGTGCTTAGGCTGTTTTTCTTTTGTTTTATCGCAGGACACATATGTCATAGTATGCTTGGTTTTGCATATGGAAAGGGGATAAATTATGGCATTGGATTATCGTAAATGCGCACAGGAGATTTTCAGCCACCTGGGTGGAAAAGAAAACATCGCTTCTGCTGCACATTGCGCAACAAGACTTCGTCTTGCGATTGTCGACAATAATAAAGTCGATGTAAAGGCACTGGAGAACACAGATGGCGTACAGGGGGTATTCTCCAATGCCGGTCAGCTTCAGATCATCATCGGTACCGGTACAGTCAACAAGGTTTATGACGAATTTATTGATATCAGCGGGGTAGCTGCCGGATCCAAGGATGATGTGAAAGCAGCAGCTGCTGCAAACATGCCCTGGTGGAAGAGAATGGTCAAAACACTGGGTGACGTATTTGTTCCGATTCTTCCTGCTATCGTAGCTGCAGGTTTGATGATGGGTCTTGTTGAGGCTCTTGGTAAAGCAATGCCGGCATTCCAGTCCTCTGACTGGTTCGGATTCATGGACATGGCTGCCAACACGGCTTTTTCATTTTTGCCTGTATTGGTTGCAATCAGTGCTACAAGGGTATTCGGCGGAAATGAATTTCTCGGTGCTGTTATCGGTTTGATGATGGTTCATCCGGCATTGACCAATGGCTGGAATGCTGCTGATGGTTATGGCATCTGGTATCTGTTTGGCAAGGGAATCAAAATCGGTGGCTATGTATTAGGCCAGATCAACCAGTTAGGTTATCAGGGACACGTTATTCCGGTTGTCATTGCCATCTGGTTAATGTGCAAAATTGAGAAATGGCTCCATGAGCATGTTCCGGAGATGATTGACCTGTTCATAACACCTCTGTGCACCGTTCTCGCTACAGCTTTACTGACATTTATGATTATCGGTCCGATCTTCTCCGGCCTGGAGACACTCGTATTGAATGGCGCAACAAAGCTCGTTGCCAATCCGATCGGTGCAGGTGTTATGGGTGCTGTTTATCCGGTTACTGTTGTCATGGGCTTGCATCATATGTATAACACGATCGAGCTGGGCATGATTGGTGCCGGCGCACTGAATACATGGATGCCGATTGCTTCCGCAGCGAACTTCGCCCAGTTTGGTGCATGTCTTGCGGTAGGCCTAAAGGCACGCAACGCAAAGACAAAGGCAATTGCCATTCCTTCCTCTCTCTCCGCTTCCTTAGGTATTACCGAACCGGCAATCTTCGGTGTCAATATGCGTTATATGAAACCGTTCGTATGCGGTGCTGCAGGTGGAGCAGTTGGTGCCTTGTTCGGTGCCTTGTTTGGCATCGGTGCTTATGCAAACGGCGTCACAGGTATTCCGGGTTATCTAATTGTAAACAACTACTTCGGATATACAGTCATGCTCGCAATTGCCGGTGGTATCGCCTTTGCATTGACATTCATTCTCTGGAAAGATGAAACAGAAGAAGCTCCGGCTCCTGTCACAACAGTTCCTGAAGCTGATGCATTCACAACAGGAAAAGGCACAGTCACACAGCCTGTTGCAGGCAAGATGATTCCCGCTTCTGAAATTGCCGATCCGATGTTTGCGGCAGAGACAATGGGACCTTCCATCGGTATTGTTCCGGAGGGAGAAACGGTTTACGCACCGTTTGACGGTGAAGTCATGATGATCTTCCCGACAAAGCATGCAGTTGGTCTTGCAAGCCGGGATGGCATTGAAGTATTGATCCATGTTGGTATTGATACCGTCCAAATGGATGGCAAGGGATTTGAATCTTTCGTTGAACAGGGACAGAAGATTTCTAAAGGCGACAAGTTGTTAACATTTGATCGCAATGAGATCAAAGCTGCAGGTTATTCCGATACAGTCATCGTTGTATTGACTAACGGAAATGATCTGCCAAATGTAAAAAAAGCTGCATAGAATAACTAAAGGACATCATCGGATGTCCTTTTACTTAAGAGCGTAAAGCTCTTTTTTCTTTTGTATCTTTTTGTGCTTTATGCTGTATTGTATGGCATTATCCATGCATGCTTTGACATTGGAGCCCATCTTTGTATAACCCATCAACGCAGCAGTTTCTCTTGTTAAGACATCATAAGAAAGAGATCCTTTTTCGGATATGACTGCACATAGAGCATTGGCTAATTCCGCTTCGGGAACCTGCAGGACATCCCGACAGGATAAATCATCATTTCCAAAGATTCTGTATTCATTATAGGATGCAGGATCTGTTTTCTTTTTCCAATAGACAAAATCGTTATGCTCTGCTGTTTTGGTAAGAGGCATCGATAACAGTATTTCTGTCATCAGCTCTTTGACGGAAGAGCCTGCTCTCCAGACATTAAAGGAATTAATGACTCGTTTGATTAACAGCCATTCTGTAATCGGTGCTTCCTTCTGAATGACTTTCTGAATTCTTTTTTTGATTTCATCGACGGGCGGATTATCCAGAAATTCTTTGGAAGAAATAGATGTGAACGGCAGATCTGTAACCTGATAGATTTTCTGTTTTACGGATGGCATATAGGATCTCCTTATTGAACTTATTTTTATTATACAGGTTTTCACTGTATGAAGAGAATGAAAAAGAGAAGGGAATTCAAAATATCCCTTCTCATAGAAAGTATGTCTTTTGAAGCAATTAAGGCATCTAAATCTCCCGTAACTTGCACACCGATATTTTTTGTCATTAAATCGTAATTAACCTGCATCTTTGTCAATGTCAAATCCTGCGGATTCCGGATGAGGTTCGACCTTAACGGAATACTGCTGGGCTACTTTGCGATACTGACATCGAAGAAGATGGAAGCTTCGGAGGCGCTGGACATATACAGGGACAGGGATGCGACCGGGAAGATGTTCCGCGCACTGAAGAGCGGGATGGACTTTGACCACGCAGGAGTACAGAGCCCTATGTCGCTTGAGTCGAAAGTGTTCCTGGCATTCGTGGCGGGGATCATAAGAAACGAGATATTCCAGAAGACAAAGAAGCTGAGGCTGGAAGACAGGAAGAACTATACAGTGCCTGCAGTCATGAAGACGATGGACATGATGGAAGCGACAAGGAATGTGCGCACGGGGAAATATATACGAAGATATGCGAGTACCGGAAAACAGAAAAAAATCCTTACGGCATTCAGGCTGAAGGAAAGCTTCATAGATCAGTTACTGGCGGAGTGGAATGGGTAATATCATCCACTTTTTCTTGTGAGTTATAAACAATGTTAAAAGTTAAAGCTTGAACGATTCTTCTATGGGCTCGAGTGCATCAAAGAAACCATTTGTTCTAGAGTTTCCGGCTCTTCTGCATGGCTATAAAAAAACTACCAGTCAGGAAGATGATTGAACTTGACTGGCAGTATGAATTAATCACGAAGAAGATCAAGAAGGGTATGCTCACCTCGGCGGATTTTTGAGACCGATGCATATTTTTTGATTGTTGCCATAAGAGAATCGACATCTGCAAAGTATTTTTCTACAAAGCTTGGCGACTTTACATTACGCATTTTGAGTGCACTTTTGCAAAACTCATTTGGTTTCAAACCGCTCTTCTTGTATTCTTTGTATTTGTTCTCATTGAGAATGACCAGCATCTCAATTTCTGGAGCAGTGATGATATTGATGACATCTACCTTGTGAAGATAGGCTTTACTGAGCTTGAAGTTCTCTCTTCGAGAGTCGAGAACACGAAAAACAGTGATTTTTCCTTCAAAGCCCATTCTCAAGTATCTGCTTTCAAAGGCCTTGGCACTGCGACAGCTCAGTATCTTTTCATCAATCAGCCTATCTCTCTCAAAGATCAGGAGATGATGATCGAGCAGAAGTTCCAGAATTGCTGTTTCTGCCCCACCCTCTGCAATACAGGCGACATAGGAACCGAGTTCAAACATCCGTCAACCCTCCTTTTCGAGCGTTGACTGTATGTTCTTTTTCAGCTTCATGTATGCCTCATAGGCCGGTACTGTTCCATCTAGGAAGCCGCTTTGATAGGCATCGCTCTTTTTGAGGTCGTTGCGCTTTAAAAGATCATTGAGATTGCTGACGGTGACACCATCTCTGTTTCGGGTAATGAAAATGGAATCATTCCTCTCAAACTCATCGAGTATTTCCGGATAGTGTGTTGTAAAAATTAGGACGCCACCATTGTAATTCAGTGATGCATCCGTAAAGAAGCGGATCAAAGTCGCTGTGATCTCCTTGTTGAAGTGATTCTCCAATTCATCAACAACAAGATATCCACCGTTTTTTAGTACATCAATAGCGAGAGTAAATGTGACGATACCTTTAATCGTGCCTGAGGACAGGTAGCTGTTCAACTCGGCCGGATCTGAGAGTGTGATTTCTTTCTGGCCCTTAAACTTCAGGTGAATGGATACCTTCTGTCCGACATGGTCAAATACAAGTGCTTCGATTGTCGGATCGAGAAACTGGATAACCTCTGAAGGAATCACATCAGATACAGGGAGAACGTTTACATTCGTAAGGGAAAGGAGACTTCTGACTAAAGTGTGCTGTCCATGCTTCTTGTTATAGGCGATGATGATACTCGTGTCATCGGGAAGGAAAGACTCCTCATTGGTCCTTGTGGAGTAAGGAGTGATATCCGTAAAGTCGATGAGCATCTTTTTTGTTTTTACGGATGAGAATGGTTTGACCCATAAGGTCTCATCCGTAATGCGGTAAGCCTGCTCACGCTTTGTAAGAACTGCGGTGATGTGGGTCTCCAGTTGGCAGAGGTCTCCATTGCCAGATATGAAGTTGATCTTCAGAACGGCATGGTCAGTATTGCCAAGAATCTCACGGGTTTCGCTGTGGTTGATGGGTTCGTTGTTCAAAAGATCCAAAACCAGGAGAATGACCTTCAAGGCAGATGTTTTGCCGGATGCATTAATACCGATAAAAGCATTGGCGCAGTTAAGGTAGTATTTTGAATCCGTCATCAAAGGAAATAGAAATGCCTTGTCATCCTCAGCGACTCGCTGCTGAGCATAGAAGGTCATGATCAGTTTTTCCTTGAAGAGCGGTAAACCGATTGCTTCAATTCTCAAAAGTTTCATAACACAGCTCCTTTCTCATAAAAACGTGAAACACGTTTTTATTTGCTGGCGAGATAAGTATAGCAGATGATTTAGAAAATAACAACGGAGATAGCGTTTTTACTTGCAAAAGATTTGCAAACTGATATTATCTGGATAGCAGGGAATCAATCCGGGGAAGTATGTATCCGGAAGTAGCCTGCAGTCATGAAGAAGATGAACATGATAGAAGCACCAAGGAATGTGCGCATGGGATAATATATCCTGAGGTATGCGAGCACTGGCAGACAGAAAAAACCTTAAAGCATTCAGGCTGAAGGAAAGCTACAATGATCAATTATTGGCAGGGTGGAATAGGTAATACCATCCACTTTTTCTTAAGAGTTATAAAGTCTGTGAAACGTTAAGGGTAGATTGATACAATTACCTCATCAATCCACAAAAACAATACAAATGTCTAGTTAATGGAGACTGGTATGAACAGAGAAAGAAACATACGTTTTATGGCAACACATCATGCTATACAGGAAGCGCTTCTATCGCTGATTCATCAAAAGAGGAAGGTGACAGTTAATGCAATATGTGAGTATGCAGGTATTAATTGTTCTGCTTTTTATCTGCATTATAATGACATACAATCTCTTCTTGCCGAAATCCAGAACAATATTTTGCGGAAAAGAAAATCACTTCCAAAAAAGAAGTGTCAATGGTGTCAACCTAAAAAAGAGGTTGGCACTTTTATTATTTCATCCAGTCGATGTATAAAAATGGCTATTTATTCCGTTTCGATTCATTTGTAGTTAAGTATAGGAGGCGTTTTTATGTTTGTTCGCGTTATTCCAAACAACAAAGGAAAGAAGAATACTTTTTTCTGCGATCTTGTGGCATTGGGCAGACAGATGATGGCCGATCCGGAATGGTCCAATAAAGCTATTGCAGGCAAAGCTGACCAGATCCGTTACTGCATTTCCTGTGGCGCTTGTGTCAACTGTTCCGGAAGAGGAGAAAAGTTACGTTGTTCTGTCAATCCATGCATGTCTAAAGAAACGATATACACGGAAGAATCTTTCAAAAAGGATGGAAACGGAAGAAAGGTTGTTGTGATCGGTGGCGGACCTGCAGGTCTTGAAGCTGCAACATTAGCCGCAAAGAAGGGCTTCTTCGTAACCCAGTTTGAAAAATCCGGCAGATTGGGAGGATGTTTTGATTTGCCAAGAACAGCCGGCGGCATGGAGAAGATGGGATGGTCTGTGGATGCTTTTGCAGCAAGAGCCATTGCGGATGGTGTACATATTCATTTGAATACAGAGATCAAAGATTTCACTGAAATTCAGAAGTTGAACCCATATGCAATCATCTTGGCTACAGGCGGAAAACAGATTTCCTTAAGACTTCCGGGGATTGATTTGCCGCATGTTTTGCATGCTGCAGATGTTTATCTGAATCCGGATAAATATATCGGCAAAAAAGCAATTGTCATCGGATCCGGTTTTACGGGACTGGAAGTTGCAGAACTGCTTGCGGAAAAAGGAAATACAGTCAGAATCTTTGAACTCGATGATGTAATCGGCAAGAGAATTACTGGTGATGGTTCCATCAAAAACAGAACAGCTTTACTGGAAAAACTGGAAGATCTGAATGTTCAGATGCATCCATCCACAAACACTTTGGAAATTAAAGAGAAAGAAGTCCTGACAGAAAATGTCATCACTAAACAAAAAGAAGCTTTTGAAGCCGATCTGATCGTTCAGGCTTTAGGTTATAAACCGCAGAACAATCTTGGAGAATCCTGTAAGGAGATCTGTGAAAAAGTGATTTCCATTGGAGACTGTACCGGAATAGGAAATATCATCGGTGCAACAACCGATGCTTATGAAGCAGTATGGAATTTATAAAAAGACCGAAAGGTCTTTTTTTCAGCTGGTGCATTGTTCAAAGAAAGCATTGTAGGATATAATGAAGTAAATCATTCGTATTTGGAGGACATAATGGAATTTAAGAATGTGCTTAGTCCGATTAAGATCGGACCCATGGAGGTGAAAAACCGTTTCATGGTAGCTGCAATGGGAACCGGGCATGGAAGTCTTTCCGGTTTCGTCGACGAACAATGGTATGCATACTACGAAAAAAGAGCGGAAGGCGGATTTGGCTTAATCACAATAGAATCCAGTTCCGTCAACAAAAACGGCCTCAACTCAAATACACAACCGGGTATCTGGAGTGACGAATTTAAGGATCAATGGGTACGTGTTGCTGAAACACTGCATCGCTATGGGGCAAAGGTATCCGTACAGATCAATGATTCCGGCAGACAGAATAATCCTTTACTGACAGATGGAACACCTGTTTCCGGTCCAAGCCCGATTGCCTGTCCGGTATTTGATGTCGTGCCTCATGAACTCACAACAGAAGAAATCAAAGAATCTGTTGAACGCTATGTTTCCGCTGCCAAAAGAGCGAAAGACTGGGGACTGGATGCGGTTGAACTGCATTGCGGACATGGTTTCTTAATTGCCCAGTTCCTTTCACCGATGTCAAACAAGCGTTATGATGAATATGGCGGAGACCTGGAAGGAAGAAGCCGTTTTGTCTGTGAAATCATCCGTGGTATTAAGGAAAGATGCGGTAAGGATTTCCCTGTCATTGCCAAGATAACAGGCGATGAAAAAATGCCTGGAGGATTGACGATTGCAGATACAAAGATATTTGCAAGATATATGGAGGAAGCCGGACTGGATGCAATCGGTGTAACCGTATGTGCATTCCCATCCTTGAACTGGATGAGTGCACCTGCAGATATTGAATCCGGCTTCAATGCAGATAATGCAAAACTGGTAAAAGAATCTGTTTCCATTCCTGTCATTACCGTAAACCGTGTGAATACACCGGAAATTGCTGAAGATATCATCGCGACAGGAAAGGCTGATATGGTGGATCTTGGAAGAGGATCATTGGCAGATCCGGAATTCCCGAAGAAGGTTGCCGAAGGAAGAATCGATGAAATATCCAAGTGTATCGGCTGCTTACAGGCATGCCTGGGTAACATGTTGCAGGATCCGCCGTTACCGACAAGCTGTCTGGTCAATCCGATAACCGGACATGAGAGCGAATGGAAATACGAAAAGGCAGAGGTTAATAAAAAGATCTTTGTTGTGGGAGGCGGACCTGCAGGCCTGGAGTGTGCATGGCTTCTTTCCAAACGCGGCTATGATGTCACGATTTATGAGAAATCCAAATATCTTGGCGGACAGTACAGAGTCGGTGCATACCCGCCATGCAAACAGGCAATACTGACTGCTATCAAGTTCTGGATTACCATGAACAAGAAGTACGGAACAAAGATTGTCCTGAATTGTGAAGTGACACCGGAAATGATTCAGAAAGAAAAACCGGATGTTGTGGTGCTGGCTACCGGAGGTGTTCCGCTCTTACCGAAGATTGATGGAATCGAAAATGAGAAACTGTTAAAGGCGATCGATGTCATTGCAGGTGATAAAGTTGCAGGACGCAATAATTTGATTCTCGGTGGCGGTCTGGTTGGCGCAGAATGTGCAGACTTCTTGCGTGAACATAACCGTACCTCCGTCATTGTTGATCAATTGCCGGATATTGCCCTGGATCTCTATCTTGGTGCAAGAGAGCATCTGATGAGTCGTCTCGCCGATGTAAAACGTATCTGCAATGCAAAGA
>CACXCB010000211.1 GCA_902766005.1 uncultured Erysipelotrichaceae bacterium
TGAAGAAGGTGCTGCGCAGATTTATCTGGCACGACAGAATACATGCAAAAGCGATGTATCGAATGGGGATCAAGACATTCGGCAAGTCAATAATCCCTGATATTTTCAGCTTTGACTGACAAATTCCGGATGGAATGTTCAGATTTGAGAAAAGAATGTAACAGACAAAATCGAAGTTTGCAGATAAGAAGAATGGTGACCCATATGCAGGTAATCAATTATTTTGAAAGCAACAGGAAATCACACTGGCTTGAAGAGATCAAGCGCAGCGATTGGAGAGCAGGAGCATTTCTGGCTGAGTTGATCAGTAAAGGGACATTTTTTGATGCTGTCGGAGCAAAGTCCAAAGTATTGCTTCTGACAGATGGCGATGAATTGATCTCTTATTGCACCTATGCCGAGAAGGATGATATTCAACCGACTGAGCTTACTCCGTGGATGGGATTTGTCTATACGTTCCCTGAGCACAGAGGGCATCGCTATGTTGGAAAGCTGTTTAAAGAAATAGAGCGTATCGCCAAAGAAGAAGGGACTCCGGAAGTATATATTTCAACAAACCATATCGGTTTGTATGAAAAGTACGGGTGCGAGTTTAAAGCTATGATGAACGATATGGATGGCGCACCGTCAAGAGTATATGTTAAAAGGACAGATTGATATTTTCCGGTCGCAGATCTGTTTCGGGACCGGCAATTCACCGAGACGGTATGAAGATCGGGTTTTGAGGAGGAGAATAAATGGATCATAAGATCGAGGACCTTACCAAAGAAGAGGCAAGGTATATCGGCGAGAAAATCAATGAGATCGTGCCGCATGAAGTGGACGCTGACGAGGAAGAATTTGTTCTTAAGGTCGAGAATGAAAACGGCGAGATCATTGGCGGATGTGTTGCGGAAGCATACGAATACCAATGGTCAAGGGTGTTTCTTGAAGATCTTTGGGTAGATGAACACTATCGGCACCATGGGATCGGATCTATGATCATCCGCGAAGTTGAGCGTATTGCAAGAGAGAAGGGCTGCAGGGTCGTAACGCTCGGCACCGCCAGTTATATGGCAAGACCGTTCTATGAAAAACACGGCTACACGGTTTTCACAACGCTGAAAAAGGCAACCGGTTATATTAGCTATTCATTAGTCAAATATCTTGACAGGGACACTCCTGACTATGTGCCGACAAATA
This sequence comes from uncultured Erysipelotrichaceae bacterium, assembly GCA_902766005.1. GTDB lineage: Bacteria > Bacillota_I > Bacilli_A > Erysipelotrichales > Erysipelotrichaceae > Bulleidia. The sequence continues at coordinate 1,183 of CACXCB010000211.1, forward strand.
ACAGCGGCAAGCGGTTCAAGGTGTCCTTTGGTAATGAGGACGACGCGGATGCCATACAGGACGGCCTCGACCAATACGACGAAATCTACGAGCCGAAATACGAAAACGTCTGTTTTTACAAGAAACTTGTGGATAAAGACGGCAGTTTCATTGCAGGCGTAATCGCGGACGTGGAAATGGGTGGAAATGCTTTCGTCGATGCACTGTTCGTGGAAGCGCCGCTCAGGTTGAAGGGTCTGGGAACGTTTTTCCTGCAGGAAGTGGAAAAAATGGCAAAGGAAAACGCCGCTTCAATGATTCTGACGAATGCGGGCGACTGGAATGTCGATTTCTTCAAAAAGAATGGCTATTTGCTTAGAGGTGAACTCGAAGATGTTCCAAAGGGACACAACTGTTACGAGCTCTACAAAAAAATATGAAATAGAGTAACACACATCGCAGAATAAAAGCTTAACCAGGAGAAAGATCCGATGAAGTTAGTTGATATCACAAGTGAAAACTGGGAAGACGTCATTTTCCTGACAACAAATGAAACCATTACGGTGAAGGGCGGCGGAGAGCCTTATGAAGCGAAAGGTATGCCGTCGCTTTGCGAGGAATTTGTTGCATCCAACGCCCTCTCTATTGTTCAATCAGTCTATGAAAACGGTTGGGTCATAAAGGCAATTGAACATGAAGGAGAACTGATCGGTTTTACCATGTTCGGCTGGAACGAAGAGGAAGAGTTTTATGAATTATGCAGGATTATGATCGACTATCATTATCAGAACAAGGGTTATGGAACCAAGGCAATCAAAATGATTCTGGATGAAATGAAGTCACGTTTCGGATGCAAGGAAGTTTATCTTTCCACAGACCCCGATAATACAGTTGGAAAGCACGTATATGAAAAAGTTGGCTTCATGTCTGAGAACAGAATGATCGACGACGAGGAACTATTCAAAATCATTTTGGATTAAACAGCTTCGAGTCTGCCGATTTGTTTCTGAATCGATCATTCATGGAGACTGTTGTTCTTTTGTCCCAACAAAAGCCTGATGATCATATCGAGATAGAAATTAATCTAGATGAGATTGATGCTACAGGTGCTGAAACAAAGGCTACGTACAAGAATATTCAGAACTGGGTGCAGGAAAAGTACGGATTTCATGTAACAAATCTGAACATTGCTCAGGTAAAGCAGAAGCATGGGATCATAGAGCGTGAAAACTATAATAAGCCAAAATCTGAGGATAGCAGACAGCCTAGATGCCCGGAGGAAAAAGTTAAGGCGATAGAGGATGCTTTGAGGCATTTTCAGATGATATAGTAGCTACTATATCTTACAGGATAACATAGAGACCAAATCGAAGTTTGGAGGATAAGACAAATGGATAATATAAGAAAAGCAGATAAAACGGATCTCATACGTATCGCTGAGATTCAGATTTTTAATTACAGAATGTACTTCTATCCTATTTTCCATGATGATGATTTTTATTTTGTAACGTTGCAAGTGCCGACTGTAATGCAATGGTATGAAGGACATTTGGACAGTATTTGGGTATACGACGATGGTGTTGTAAAGGGCTTTATTCAAGTTGAAGACAGAGAGATAAAAAAACTGTTTGTTGAACCTGTCCTGCACAATGCATCTATTGGGTCAAAACTGTTGACTAATGCAATTGAAGAGCAACATGCCGACTTCTTGTGGGCTTTGGAAAAGAACAGTAAAGCAATTTCATTTTACGAACGACATGGATTCCA
>CACXCB010000212.1 GCA_902766005.1 uncultured Erysipelotrichaceae bacterium
CTTCTTGATAAAGCTGACGGAGAAATAGAAGGCCTTGCAGGTGTCTATGTTCTTCTTTAGTTTGTCAATGAACTTGAGGTCGGTGTAGTTTGTGTAAAAGGCGTTGGTCATAGTGGTCTCCATGTTTATATAGAGAGTAACAGGTATCCTTATTCAGTTTAAGGATACCTGCTGCCTATTTCATAGTAATATTCTCATTAATCAATCTATAATTATGTCTTCCGATTTAACTCCAACCATCATAAGCATCTTCGTCCCAATATGTGTTATACCACCCATTATTCTTTTTGAAAACGCTATCGTTTCTCCATGTATGCCACACATATGTTTTTCCTTCGAATATAAACTTGGCGTGTAGATCAAAATCCATATAATCAGGATATGTTGGTGTTCCCTTTAAGTAGAATCGTACAGTTTTAGTTTCGCCGGATTTAATGGTTACATTACCACTATTTTTAATCCACCTGTCTAAAGACTTATAATCATAGTTCTCTACTTTTCCACCTTCTCTAACTATTATCAGATCACTCCCCCTGAGGTTTTTTATCTTTACAGTAAAATAATTATCACGGGTATAATAGCCATTGACATAAGCCATAAAGTTAGGGTCCCCAGCAGTTACATTTAGCTTAGTTGTAAATTTTTTCCCGCTTGCTAGAGTTATTACTACATTAGATGTTCCTTTTTTTTCAGCCCATACATATACCGTCCCATCATAATCAATATACCAGTCATCAATTAAATTACTTCCAGAACACTTAATACTCTTCACAAGAGGAAGGCCATCTGTAATTTTTCCAAGCGTAACCCAACTTCCGCTACGGGTAGAAGGAGTTTTTTTTATGCTTGCTGTAGTGGATTTTTTTGCAAATCCAAAAGTTGAAAAAGTAACTTTAATCGTATCATCTGAAGTGTTTTTTAAAGTGTAATAATAATCCCCTGGAGGAAGTAATCCTCCATCACTATAAAACCATGATTCGAATTCGTCTCCTTTTTCATATTCTTTTAGGCTGACATAATCATTCTGCCATGTTTTGTCATTTGAATCTTTCAGTATTATTCTAAATCCGCCCTTTGTAATATACTCCCCAGTAACTCTGATTTTTACTGGTGCCATGGCAATCATTCGATTTGTAATCCTAAAACGATATGTATATGATCCACCATTCTCTCCAAGTGTAATCGAATTCTCGTTTTGTAATGTTCTTTTTGTTACTGTGGATATTGCGTTACTCCAAGAAGAATAGTATTTCTTACCACTTACTGTCTTATACGTTCTAACTCGAACGTAATAGTTTTTCCCCGCTGTAGGTTTCTTTACAGTCTTTACATTAATACTATTTTTATTGATTAAAACCGACTTGTTTCCTGACGCAAAATTGCTTTTTAAGCTGTACTGAATTTGATACCCTGTAACCTGTGTTGTTTGTTTATACCATTTGACTGTAAACTTATCTTTTGTTCCAACAACATTATATAGTTTAGTTGCTTTCGGATTAATTTTATATGAAACTACTTTTGTTCCTGAGTAATTGCCCTTTAGTTTTACTGTAGCCTTATATATCCCAACGTTTTTACAAGTCTGTGGATAAATGACCGTGTAATCTTGATCTTTATTAAGAACAGTATTACCCACCTTTACCGTCACCGCTGGCTTAATATTACCACCTGTATATGAATACGCGCTTTTGGATAATGATACAGTTGGTGTCACCTTTTTCACGGTTATTTTATAAGACACCGTTTCCGTTCCAGCGTATTTTCCCTTCAATGAAACGATTATCTGGTGTGTGCCGACATTTAAACAGTCACCAATATACTCAGCAGTGTAATTTTCAACATTAATAATCTCATCTTCAACCTTTATGGTTAGTTCCGGCTTTTGTATCTTTCCGTTATAAACAAAAGAATTCTGAGAAAGCTCGATGACAGGTGTTCTCTCTATAACTGTATAGGAGACTTTTGTAATAATATCCTCATTTCCTTGCCCAATCTCGATGATATTCCAGTCATCCTCACTACCTGCGTAATAAACTTCTGTCAGTCCAGAACCTTCAAATGCAAAGTCACCAATTACAATAATGCTTTTAGGAATACTGATCTTCGAAAGAGAGGTACAGTATCCAAAGCAATGATCCTTTATTACTTCAATGGTTTCCGGTAAAAAAACTTGAACAAGATTGGTAAGTGAATAAAATGAATAACGACCGAGTTCTGTGACGCCCTCCTCAACCTTTATTGTTGAGATGGCTGAGCTATACGCAAACCACGGAGCATCTTCCTCAGAATAATCAGACATAGTTCCATTTCCACTGATAGTAAGAGTATAATCGTTTTCGGGACCTGAAACATCCCACATTATACTATCTCCACAGTTACCAGAATCTATGGTATTACTTCCATCTGTAGTATTTGCATTCTCTATTTCTTCTGTTGTACTAGTTTTATCTACAATCTCTTCATCAGCGGTTTCACCAGTGGCAACTTGCTCATTATTAATATTCTCAATACCTGCTTCTGTCTCTTCGAAAAGTTCCGTTGATGAATCATTGGGCTGTTCATCTGATTTTTGACCCACCTCTGTAGTAACGCCTGACGAATCCACTTCGTTTACTATTTCATTCTCACTTGCAATATCATTGTGTATCTTATCTGTATCATCTTCTTGATCAACAGCTTGGTTCTCATCACCAGCCTGTACACTTAATGAAAGATCCTCAACTTCTAAATCTGTTGATTCAGCTGACTGCTCTTCTAATTGATTTGACGTGTTGTTTTCTGCTGCCATTACGTCAAAACTTGTGAAGGTAGAACACATTATGGATATAGACAATAGTGACGACAGAATAATAGATGTGGTACGTGTTCTTTTCATTGATAACTCTCCTCTGACTATAATGTTGTGTAAATTGTAAGTATAGCATATACAAAACTACTAAATTCTTAATTCTGATGATAATTATCTGCTTTTCTTTTAAGCCATTGGTGCCTGTCACTGTGAATAGTTGTTCACAGTGACAGGCACTTTTGTTAGAATTCAAACTCTTTATATGCTGTAACTGTTTAACGGCAGTCCTTTTAATTATACCCTTATGCGATCATTTGTATAAACCTTTCGACAATTCCGATACCAGATTATTCTAACGATGTGAGGACACTAAGCTCATTACTGACCGGATCATACTCAGCAACTTTAACTGCCCCAAGAAGGTGTCTATTCATTCTGTAATAATACTCTGCCAGACTCTCCTGCCTCTTTGGGTGATGTGCTTTTAACATAACAATATACTTTACATATTTATCCGGAAGGAATCTCAAATAGAATACGGCTTCATTTGTAAACCCCATCTTCGCACTAGGGACGTTTCCTGTTACAGTCCAAGTATAACGTTTGCACTCGATCACAATACCTAAGTCAGAATTAACAATATCAAATTTGTGGTCCTTGGGAGGTTCCCCTATCGGGATCTTCATTTCCAATTCAAAACCAGGCCCATATTTATTGACAAAATACTGCTGAACCTGCTTCTGAAAATCAGCTCCGTATTTTGGATTATCAGAATTACTCATTGTTCATCACCTGCATCAAGTCCTTCTCGCAGTTCATAAGCACTTCAAACTGAGCGTCCAGCAGTTTAAAGATTTCTTCCTCTCCAATTTCATAAGGAACAACTTCTGAATCGGCACTGAACGGGACGCGCCAATACCAATTCTCATACTGCCGTTTTGAAGGATAATGCACGTTTATTCTCTCGCAGATTTCCTTCAGATCTGCCGGGATGTTCTTTGCGCTTAGTGCCAGCTGCATTGTAACAATATTACCTTTAAGCCCAGTTTTAACGCGGGTTCTTTTTTTATTGACCACCTCGTAGTAGTAGTGATTCTTCGTGTTCCACCCACTCTTTGCTTCTGGAGCATCTGGCAAAAGAGTTGTCATTGCATCTGTCCTGAACCTGCAATAGGTATCTGTGCATTTGTCCAGGTCAATTTGGATCATCCCGGCATTCTCTTTTACCTTGGCCCACTTCATGATCATTAATGCAACATCGTGCGTTCTTTCATCATCCATTTCCTCAGTTGTGGAAGCATGGGACTCTCCGGCAATCTCCTCCGGAATCTCTCGTTCATCTTTCACAAACCCGATATGGAGGAGTTCATCCATCTGTGCGATGTTTTCAAATTCAAAATTCCAGCGAGCCTCCATGAAACGAAGCAGCTTGATTCCCCGATCATAGATATGCTGCGCATCCCAAGTCTGCTCTTTGGAAATTTCTACCTCGCAATGGCATCCGTTAGCATATCCCCTGGCTTTTTTATCATCAAAGCTGTCATTCTGCAGGCTAGAATTTATGCTCTGAGAAAGCGGAAGCATATTGCCAAGAGAAGAAGACAAAATCTTGATCTCCGCTTCCGTGTATTGTCGAAAATTATTCCGCCAGTACAGTTTCGTCGGTGTCTGAGGCAGGATGTGCTCTACCGTAATACGGTCTTTGACCACTCTGGTAAGAAGTGCCCAAGAGAGCTTTTCCAGTTTATA
>CACXCB010000213.1 GCA_902766005.1 uncultured Erysipelotrichaceae bacterium
ACAAAGAACAATTTCAGTTTTTATAATAAAGGGCTTTCTCATGAAAGTTCTTTACTTTTTATGGAAATGGATATATCATCTTCATTGTTGTAAACCAAATTTGACAAAGCGGTTTACGAGGGGGGACGATGAAATTAACAGTAAAAGAAATGGCATTGACAGGTGTCATGACTGCACTTTTGGCAGTGTTGGCTCCATTGGCAGTTCCTTTATCGACTGAAGTGCCGATTTCTTTGGCAACACTGGTTGTGATGCTGAACGGGGCGTTGCTGGGAAAAAGGCTCGGAACACTCTCTGTGCTGATTTATATCATTCTCGGAATGATCGGCATTCCGGTGTTTGCGGGATACAGTGCAGGTGCGGGAATTGTTTTTGGTATGACCGGTGGATATATCCTGGGATATCTTCCTCTGGCATATCTGACAGGATGGATTTATGAAATGGGAAGAGCAGAGAAAGGAATGAAACACTATGCATGCTTAACAGCAGGGATGCTTGTCGGTAATGTTGTACTGTATCTGTTTGGAACAATATGGTTTATGCAGTATACAGGCATGGAACTGATGCCTTCTCTTGCAGCATGTGTTTTGCCGTTTTTGCCGGGAGATTTTCTGAAGATGGCGGTTGTCTGTGTGCTCGTTCCACGGCTCGAAAATGCCGTTATGCGTACGGTAAAATATGCATGAAAAAAGACTGTTTTACCAGTCTTTGATCGAAATCTCACCGGATTGCAGCAACATTGTGCTGTGATCCTTTTTTTCGATGAGGATATTTCCTTCATCATTGATTTCTTTTGCGATACCTGTGTAAGGAATATTGTTTTGGTGATACGTGATCTCTTTGCCAAGAACCAGGGAATCTTTGCGATAAAGGTCCATCAGTGCAGGATTATCGAGATGATCTGTCCAGTATAGAAGCCTTTCCCATAGAACTCCTGCAAGTGCAGAACGGGAGAGATTATTGGCATTTAAGGATGTTGCAATATTCCGGATGTCATCCGGGAATGTCATGGTTTTACAGTTGATGCCGATACCGATAATAACCGTATCAATTTTACCGGTTTCAAAATCCGTGACAGCTTCGCTGAGAATGCCGGCGATTTTCTTTTTTTCAATAAATAAGTCATTGACCCATTTGATACCCGGACGGATGCCGGTTATGGTTTCAATCGCTTCTACAGCCGATACGGCAGCGGCCGGTGTAATCCTCGATATCATCTGCCTGTCTGCATTTCCCGGCTTGATTAACAGCGAGAAATATAAACCGACATTTTTGGGTGAATAAAAGGAATGGCCTTGTCTGCCTCTGCCTGCGGTCTGATGATCCGCAACAACAAGTGTTCCATGTGGCGCGTTTTTAGCAGCAAGTATTTTGGCATAGTTGTTGGTGGAATCAATCTCATCAAAAACATGTATCGGATAGGAAGGATTGCCCGCATTGGCACGGATCAGCTCTTCATTTAAGAAATCATTTTTTGCGGTAAAACAATATCCTTTTGAAGAGGAAACAATATCATATCCTTCCTTCTGCAAGGCTTTAACAGCTTTCCAGACAGCTGCTCTTGAAACGTTATACTCCTCTGCGAGATCCTCTCCGGAAAAAAAGGCATCAATATTTTTAGAGAAACAGCTTAACAGTTGATCTTTCAGTTTTGGCATAAAAAACTCCTTATTCGTAGGTGAAGGTGAAAGCCCCGGCATTCAGTATATCACTTTTCATCATTTCTTTAATCCATGGACCGTAATTTGTATATTCCAATCCTTCCATCAGCAATGGATAGGAGGGATCATTGATGATCTGTTTCCGTACGGAACCAAGCGTTCCCGATCCAAAGGCAGTGAAGAACCGGTTTAACAGCTGTAATGTTGCATCTAACTGATTCGGATTTTCAATCTTTTCGGAAAGAATACTTGTGAACAGTTCGCTCTGCATCCGGCTTGCTCTTTCCTGCATATCAACAACTTCATGGTAGAAGTATCCGGGTGCGTATGTTTCAAAATCGATTGCTTCTGCATGATAAGATACTTCATCACCTTCAATGGTAAGATAGCCAAACAGGCATGGAAAGGATGTCGGGGTTGCACTGATCAGCTCATAAAGATCTTTGTTCTGCAAAAGAACCTGAGAATGCTGATGACCGGTAAAGGCAAGTTTTACATGATATTTTTCCAGAAGGGGAAGAAGATATGGATTCTGTATGCGGTAGTTATCCCATCCATCGGTTCCAAGCCCCGTCAATATACTGTAATGGGAAAGGAAAATGACTTTCTGTTGCTCCTTGTTTGCCTGAGAGAATTGTTTTTCCAGCCATTGCATTGTGTTTTGGGGAAGGTTCCTCCTTTGCCGTCAGTTGTACTTGAATCATCCATTGCGATGATGCGGATGTCATGGATCACGGTAACATAGCTCATGGTTTCTTCATCCTGATCGATCATATCGAACAGAGGGAAGAAAGTATTTTGATAGAATGCATGGTCTCCGTACATGTCATGATTTCCGGTAATCATGATCACCTGTATGCCTGCATCTTTGATTCTCTGCAGATATGTTTTTAACTGCGTAATTTCTTCATTCTTACCGTTATTGGTATTATCCCCGGTCATGATCAATACATCCGGATGAATATCAATTACCTCTCGGGTGATGGTTTCGGTTAATTCGGGCATGCGGGAAGTTAAAGGAAGATATGTATTTTCCGTTTCTTTTTCTTCCGTATAGTGCAAATCGGAAAGAATCACAGCTGATAAAGACGTCTCTTTTGTAGGGGAATCTTGCTGCTTTGCAGAACATCCGATGAGCAGTATAAAAGATAATAAAAACAGTAATCTTTTCATGGGATCATTATATCAGATTCCCTGTAGCATATCACTTGATGGAGCTCTTTTGAAAAGTATAATAGGAGGCATATGGAAATCAGAAAAGCATTTATCAAGTCGCTGCCGGTAATGGCAGGCTATATTGTTCTCGGGATCGGCTTCGGCATTCTTTTGCGAAATGAAGGATTTGGTGTTTTGTGGGCTTTTTCCATGAGCCTGTGCATTTATGCCGGTTCATTGCAGTATGCGGGAATCAGTCTGATCACATCTTCAGCATCAATAGTAACAGTCATTATCACATCGTTAATGATTAATGCGAGACACTTGTTTTACGGTATATCCATGCTTGCAAAGTATAAAGATGCCGGAAGGTATAAGCCATATCTTGTCTTTGCGCTGACAGATGAAACGTATTCTCTTTTGTCGGATGGAGCTGTTCCTGAAGGATGTCATGCTGATCGTTATCGTTTTTTTGTGTCTTTGTTTAATCACTTGTATTGGATTATCGGAAGTGTATCAGGAAACCTGTTAGGACAATCTTTGCCGTTCAGCACAGAAGGTATAGAGTTTTCCATGACAGCTTTATTTGTTGCATCATTTACAGAGCAATGGATCGGTACAAAAGAACATCTTCCTGCTTTGACAGGTGTATGCATGACCGTGCTATGTCTTTTGATCTTCGGCAGGGATGGTTTTCTGATTCCTTCTATGATCGGCATTCTTCTGGTTTTATCTGTTTTTAAAAGGAGGCTGTCATGAGTTATTCAGCCATTTTGATTCTTGTGATGTCGCTTATCACAATATTGCTGAGAAGCCTTCCTTTTCTTCTTTTTACAAATGAGGAAAAAACACCTTCATTTATTGTTTATCTCGGCAGCGTTCTGCCTCAGGCAGCCATGGGAATGCTTGTGATATACTGTTTAAGGAATGTTCAGATAACCGCAGCTTCCTCATGGATTCCGGAATGCATCAGCGTAATAACGGTAATTTTACTGCAGATGTTTAAAAGAAATGCATTGCTCAGTATTCTGGGAGGAACAATTCTTTATATGGTGATTGTTCAACTGTTTCTTTAAGGAGTATAATAGTTGGCGTTATGAGATTATTTATAGGCATAGAACTTAGCGAACCATTCAAAAGAGCATTAAAACATATACAAAAAGAGCTGCAGAATTGCGGCATGAATGGCTTTATTACACCAAAAGAGAATCTGCATCTGACACTTGCCTTCATCGGGGAATATGGCAATCCTGATAAAGTGATGGACGCTTTGGAAGAGGTGGATTTTGATCCTTTTGAAATACAGCTGGATGGTATCGGTAATTTTCATGATTTATTCTGGGCAGGCATACAGGAGAATGAATATCTGGAAACACTTGCCAAACGGATAAGGAGAGTCCTGTCATTGCATGATATACCATTTGACCGTAAAAGCTTTCATCCGCATATAACGCTGATCCACAATGCATCATTTAAGAATGAAGCTTGTCTGCCTCAGCATATACCGCATGAAAAAATGACGGTTGACCATATTACGCTTTTTCGCTCCGACAGAGGAAAAAACGGCATGATTTATACCGCAATAGGAGAAATATAACAGGGGGATATATGACACAGACGAAGAAGACAACCAGCAGAGATTTAACACAGGGTAATATAGCGAAACAGATTCTGTTATTCTCATTGCCGCTTATGTTAGGCAATATCTTTCAGATGCTCTATAACACTGTAGATTCCATTGTCGTAGGAAACTTCGTCGGAACGGAAGCACTGGCAGCTGTCGGTTCAACAACGATGATTGTCAATCTGTTCGTCTTTTTCTTCAATGGTTTTTCCATAGGAGCAAGCGTTATTATCGGAAACAGCTTCGGTGCTAAAAACATGGAGAAACTGCACAAGACCATTGAAACAGTCATGACATCTTCATTTGTCTTGTGTGTCTTATTTACCATAATCAGTATTATTATGGTAAAACCGATGCTGCATATGATGGCGACACCTGAGAATGTTTTTCCGGCTGCAGTAACTTATTTACGTATCTATTTTGCAGGTATTTCCGGTTTGTTAATCTATAATATCGGAAGCGGTATATTGAGAGCTGTGGGAGATACAAAAAGACCACTGTACTTTTTGATCCTGACCAGTGTTTTAAACATCATTCTGGATCTGATGTTTGTTATATTGTTTCATATGGGAATTGCCGGTGTTGCCTTGGCAACGATCATTTCCCAATTTGTTTCGGCAATATTGATCGTTCTTCTTTTAACAAGGACAAAAGATGTTTATCGTTTTTCCTGGCATGACATGCAGATTGATTTCGGCATTCTCAAAGCTGTGTTCGGCGTTGGTCTTCCTGCTGCCATACAATCCGTTATAACAGCTTTTTCGAATATCTTTGTCCAGTCCTATATCAATTATTTTGGCTCAAGTGTCATGGCCGGATGGAGCTGTTACAATAAAATTGATATGTTTATCATGCTGCCGATGAGCAGTATGGCAATGGCTGCCACAACTTTCGTCAGCCAGAATACCGGGGCAGGATTAGATAAGAGAGCCAATGACGGAACACGAACAGCAATTATACTATCTCTTGTGATTACAGGCGGTATCGCTGCAATGATTTATCTGTTTGCGAATTTGGCAGTCAGCTTGTTTACACAGGATCATGAAGTCATTCATTACGGCGTATTATTTCTGCGCCTGAACGTTTTCTTCCTTTTATTAAACTGTATCAACCATGTTTTGGCCGGTGCTCTTCGAGGAAGAGGGGATTCCCGCGGACCGATGATCATTATGTTAACGGGATTTGTATTGATTCGTCAGATTTATCTGTTTATCATGACAAGATTTATCGCCAACACACCTTCAACGGTAGGATTTGGGTATCCGGTAGGCTGGATGATCACTTGTGTTTTGGAAATACTGTATTTTAAAAAGAAATGGTCCAAGGCGGTATAATCTATGTTTGCAACAGGAACAGTGATCAATACTGTCAGCATTATTGGCGGGGGCCTTGCCGGATATTTCTTCAAGGGATTGTTTTCCGAACAACAGCAGGACTCTCTCAATAAAACCTGCGGTATCAGTGTATTATTTATTGCCATCGCAGGTGCAATGGAAGGCATGCTGAAAGTACAGGATGAAGCGATTGTCAGCGGTAAATCCATGTTAGTGGTTTTGTGTCTTTGCCTTGGTACAATTATCGGAGAATTACTAGGAATCGAAAACGGGTTTGAGAGTTTCGGTGAATGGCTGAAACAGAAAACAGGAAACAGTAGAGATGCAAACTTTGTCAATGCATTTGTAACTGCTTCATTAACCGTATGTATAGGAGCCATGGCAATTGTAGGTGCAATAGAAGATGGCATTCAGGGTAACTATTCCATTTTGGCCGTAAAATCCGTATTGGACTTTCTCATTATTATGATTATGACTTCATCCATGGGTAAAGGATGTGTATTTTCAGCTATACCCATCTTTCTTTTTGAAGGAGGTATCACGGTTCTGGCAAGGATTGTTGCTCCGATTATGACAGATCTTGCGATCAGTTATCTTTCTTTTATCGGATCAATTTTGATCTTCTGCGTAGGCATTAATCTGGTTTGGGGAAAGAAAGTCAAAGTGGCGAACATGTTACCGGCAACTTTACTGGCAATTCTTGCCGCTTATCTGCCATGGACGTTTTAAAAAATGTCTGTCATATTTGACAGGCATTTTATTTTTCATGTTCTTTTTTGTCAGTTATGCGCATATACAGAATACATAATATCGTCTGTAAAAGGGAGGAAGCAGGAGTAGCTAATCCTACTTTGAACAAGGAGACAGGTTTGATTTTTGACATGAAGAAGGATACGGGAACCCTGACACCGAAAGCCCCGAGGATGCTTTGGGTCATGACAAATCTTGTATAACCGCAACCATTGAAATATCCTGTGTAACAGAAGAAGAATGATGTTAACAAACAGTCAATCGCATAAGCTTTCAGATATTCCCACCCCTGGATGATGACTTCCGGATCCTTGGAGAAGATACCGCAAAGAAGATCACCATGAAAGAAGGAAATATATCCCATTAGTGCGCCAAATACGAAAGAGATAGAAATACCGTAGAATAATGCCTTGTGGGCACGAACCATTTTCCTTGCACCGTAGTTCTGGGCAACAAAGGCGGCCATAGATTGTCCAAAAGCACTTGGCACAAGCATGATGAAGGCACAGACTTTTTCAGCAACACCCATGCCTGCACTTGCCATTAAGCCAAGGGAATTGACAATTGCCAAGATGATCAGAAAACTGATGCCAACCAGGAAATCTGCCAAAGCTATCGGAAAACCGAAATGGAAGATTCTTGCAATCAGATCCCTGTTAAAACGGATATGTTCTTTTTTGAAATGAAAGGGCAGGGAAATACGACGGATCATGACTAAGGATAAAAGCACGCTGATACCCTGAGAGGCGATTGTTGCAATCGCAGCACCGGCAGCTCCCATATGAAGGATGCGTATCAAAAACAAATCTCCGAAGATATTGATAATGGCAGCGATGGTTACCGTAATTAACGGAATACGTGAATTGCCAAGTCCTCTGAACAAAGAACCGAGCAGATTGTATGCCGTGATAAACAGCAGTCCGGCAGAACAGATGAAGATATAGCTGCATGTTTTATCATATGCTTCTGCAGGAGCATTCATGATTGTTGCCGCAAAGCGGTGTGCTCCCATCATAGTGATTGATGTGATAATCGCAATGCATCCGAAGAATAGAATACCTGCACCTACGGTTTTTCCGGCTTCATCATGTCTGCCTTCGCCGATCTGCTGGCCCAGAAGTATGGTTATACCCATGGACAATCCGGCGATAACCTGGGTGATGGTCTGCATGATCTGCGTTCCGGTAGAAACAGCAGATACATCTGCACTGCTGGCAAACTGGCCGACAATTAACAGATCCACTGCACCGTAAAGGGATTGTAAAAACATCGCTGCTAAAACAGGTAATGCAAATTTCATTAAAGGAAGAAAAATTCTTCCTTCCGTAAAGTTGCCTTTCGTTTCCATAATGCCTCCTTAAAAAAAGCCGGACAGGTGCAGACATCTCAGTCTGTGCCTTATCCGGCTTGTCATTTCCTTGAATGACTCGCCCTCCGAGCAAGTGAACAAATTATACATTCAGAAGAAAAATTGTCAATCATCAAGAAAGTAGAGCAAAAACTAGAACATACTCTAGTAATTGTTCTAATTCGTGCTATAATGGAATTGTAAAGGAGCTATTATGGACAACACAATCGACAAAAATGCAGCATTTCAACCGGGTAAAATCGGTAATCTGGAATTAAAAAACAGGCTGATCGTCCCTGCAATGGTAACAAATACGTGCACCGCTGACGGACTGCCTACAGAGCGCTTCATGCAGTATCATGAGGAGAAGGCAAAAGGCGGATGGGGTATGATAATCACTGAGGATTATGCAATAACACCATATGCCGGAGGATTCAGAGACCTGGCAGGATTATGGTCCGATGAGCAGATTCCTGCACATAAGGCATTTGTGGACAGAATTCACGCTTATGGCACAAAAATCTGTTGTCAGATTTATCACGCCGGCAGACAGACAAACAGTAAAATCAACGGTGTGCAGTGCATGGCACCGTCTCCTTATAAAGATCCGCCTTCCTTTGAGAATCCGAAGGAGATGACAGAAAAAGATATTCAGGAGACAATTCAGGCTTATGCTGATGCAGCACGCAGAGCAAAAAAATGTGGCTTTGATGCAGTTGAAGTACATGGTGCACATGGATATTTGATCAACCAGTTCAATTCACCATACTCCAATAAAAGGGCTGATGAATATGGCGGAACGACATGGAACCGCACAAGATTCGGCAGAGAAGTGATTGAAGCGGTCAGAAAAGCAGTGGGAGAAGATTTCCCAATACTTTTCAAGTTAACAGTAAATGAATACGTAGGCGGGGGTCTGACAATTAATGAAGGTCGTGAGATCGCAAGAATCTATGCTAAGGAACCGATTGATGCCATTACGATTTCACAAGGTGTGAATGCAACAGAATATGCGGTTATTCCGCCTGCACATGTTGCACCGATCGGATTTATCCAGAATGTCAGAGCATGCAGAGAGGTCATCAGAAATATTCCGGTTATCGCGATCGGAAGAATTGTCAATTTTGATCTGGCAAATTATGTTATTGAAGACGGCATTTGCGACTTTGTCGCTATGGGAAGAGCTTCTCTTGCCGATCCGCTGGCTCCAAAGAAATACATGGAAGGAAACAAGGAAGATATTCAGCTGTGCATCGGATGTGTACAAGGATGCCTGGGAAACCTCAGAAAGAATATTCCGATACAGTGTCTTGTCAATCCGAGAACCGTTAAAGAATATGCATGTGACCTGTCCAAAACAGAAAATCCGAAAGAAGTTGTCGTAATCGGCGGAGGCGTTGCCGGTATGGAAGCTGCTATGACAGCTGCTTTAAAAGGACATCATGTTTCTCTCTATGAAAAATCCGATCATCTTGGCGGACAGTGGAAATTGGCAGCTGTTCCAAGCGCAAAACAGGATTTTACAACCTTGTTGATCTGGTTGAAGAGACAACTGGACAAACTTCATGTGGAAATCCATCTGAACAGCGAATATACCGCAGAAATTGCAAACGCTGAAAAACCGGATGTTGTCATCTATGCGGCCGGAAGTACGGAAAGAATGCTCAAGGGAGAAGGGCTTGAAGGAGAAAACATCTTCAAAGCACAACAGATTCTGAGCGGTAAAACAAATACAACCGGAAACAATGTTGTTGTTATCGGTGGCGGTTCTGTCGGTGTGGAAACAGCTGTTCATATGGCACAGGATTTTAAAAATGTTTCCATTCTTGAGGTTCGTGACAAGATTTCCATGGATGGAGAGTTCTCAAATAACCACTTCTTATTCAAACTGATGGATGAATACAAAGTCAATGCATATGCAAAAGCATATTTTGAAAGCTATAAAGACGGTGTGGTTACCTTTAAACAGAACGATGAAATCAAAAAGATCTATGATGTAACGGATATTGTCATCAGTGTAGGATCCGTACCGAACACTGCTCTTGCCGATGAACTGAAAGAGATGGGAATCGATGTCAGAGTGATTGGAGATGCAGCAAAAGTCAAACCGGGTTTGAAGAATATTGAAGAAGCATATTTCCTTGGATTATCGATTTAACAGCCTTGCAAAAAGGCTGTTTTTCAGTAGGGAATTGTTCCAATTGCTTTTTGAGATTGATCGTGTTAACATCCCAATAAAGGAAAAGAATGATTATGATTTATGAAGAGACACCGTTGACGGAAAATGGTAAAAAAACAAGGGAACTGATATTCAGGACAGCAGTGGAACTGCTGAAAAAAGAAGGATATGACAAGCTGACCATCCGCAAGATCTGTACCGAATCCGGTACCAGCAACGGCAGCTTTTACCATTTCTTTAAAAATAAAGATGAACTTCTTGCTTATTATTACAATATGTCTGCCGACCGCTTTCTGAGTGAGCACAAGGACGAAATGGATCATGCAGATTTGTTTGAACAGATGATGATCTGTTACAGGTATTACATCCGTTATTCCTCGGATTACGGTGTGGATTTCTGCATGAATTTTTTCAATGCAAAAAACAGGGCAATCGATCCGAACTATATGTACAATGCCTTCTATGAGATCTCCAGAAAATATCTGCATGAAAATGAATCCGCCTTGAGAGAAGGTAATACTGCAGATGAAGTTGCCAAAGAATTATGTATTCTTGCCAAGGGGGTTATCTTTGACTGGGCAACAGAAAGAGGATCATATGATATTACCAAAACAGCTGAAAGAATGTTTCATGCTTACCTCAGCGGAGTTGTGAAATAGTTAAACGGGATTGCCCGTTTTTTCTTTTCCGGTGTAATGTTAAAATTGTGGCAAAGGAGAATTATCATGGGATATAAAACAGAGAAGTTATATGAGGATACATATCTGATCCGTGATGACGCAGATGAAGCTTTGTATCTGATTGAAAGAAATCATAAAGCATATCTGATTGATACAGGGATGGATCATGATTCTTTACAAGAGGAGATTAAAAAGATAACGAATCTTCCCGTAACAGTATTGCTGACACATGCCCATATTGATCATATCGGAAGAACAGGTGAATTTAATGATGTCTTTATGGATCTGAAAGATCTGGAAATCTATAAAAAGCATATGCATATGAATGAAGGAAATTTCCATAGTGACGGTCTCTGTTTTAAAGATCCTGCAGAGATTAAACCGATTAAAGATACTTATGATGATTTACAAATCATTCCTTTGCAAGGCCATACACCCGGTAGCATCATCATTGTTGATCCGCAGAATAAAGCAGTCTATACAGGCGACGCCATCGGATCGGGATGCGGTGTCTGGATGCAGATTGCACATGCATTAACCATTGCAGAATACAAGGAAGGCCTGGAAACAGCAGTAAAAAAACTGGAAGAACTCGGTGTGGATAATTCATGGAAATTCCATGGAGGTCACTATGGGCAGGAAAACTACTCTCAGGTACAAAGACCGAATCCGTTAACATTACAACTGATAAAGGATATGATTGAGCTCTGTGACAGGCTGCTTCATCATGAAAAACAGGAGTTTACAGAAGTGAATTTTATATCTGACGGAATTCCGTATTACACTTCCTGGAAAACAGCAGAGATGATACTGACAAAAGAAAGAATATAAAAGCGCTTATATGAGGTCTTATGAAACAAATTGAAAAAACAGTACTGGGTGCACTTTTCGGCCAGGCAGCAGGCGATGCCTTTGGGGTACCGGTTGAATTCATGTCGCGAAAAGAAGTCAAAGAATACGGGTTATATGAGATGGAAGGGATGGATACAAAACGCCATCCGGAAAGCAGATGGAGTGATCTGATCCCGGCAGGATCATGGAGTGATGATACATCCATGACAATTGCTTCGATGTCGTCTTTTATTGCCTGTAATGGAGAAATCAACTATGACAGCCAGATGAAGCATTTTATCAAATGGTGGGAAGCAGGATATTACTGCTGTCTGAACTTTCCTTTTGGATTAGGCGGTACAATTGATCGGGCAATGCAGAGGTATCATATGAATACACCGGTATTGGATTGTGGCGGGAAAGGATTCCGTGATAATGGCAATGGTGCATTGATGCGCATTCTTCCTTTTTCCTTATATTGTATTTTTCATGATCTTGATATGGATGAAACAGTAAAGATCATCTCTGATGCCTCTTCAATTACTCATGGTCATGCCATCAGTAAAATGTCCTGCTTTATCTGGACGGAGTTTTTACGCAGCCTTGTACAAACGAAAAATGTTGAGGAAGCCATCACATATGCGGAAAATACAGATTATTCTAAATGGTTTAATGAAAAAGAATTATCCTTTGTAACGGAGAAAAGAATAAGAGAACTCAACGAAGAGGATATCGGGGAAACCGGATATGTCGTGGATACTTTGAAGACAGCTTTCTACAGTATGTATCATGGACATGATTATGCTTCTTCTATACAGATTGCAGTGAATCTGGGCTATGACACAGATACCTCTGCTGCAGTGACGGGTATGGCTGCAGGCATTCTTTACGGTAGGGAAAACATTCCCGAAGCATGGATGAAAATGCTTAGATCAAAAGAATTACTGGAAAAAACAGGAAGAGAATTTGCACGGACTTTTATATAAAATTCTTGTAACAATTGAAATACATAAACAAATTGTGTTAGAGTACTATGCAATAGGAGAAAGACTGTATGAAAAAGATCCAAATGACAACTCCACTGGTAGAGATAGACGGAGATGAAATGACAAGAATTCTTTGGAAAATGATTAAAGAAGAATTGTTAGAACCGTTTATTGATCTTAAGACAGAATACTACGATCTCGGTTTGGAATATCGTGATCAGACAGATGATCAGGTAACCATCGATGCAGCCAATGCAATAAAAAAATACGGCGTAGGTGTTAAATGTGCGACAATCACGCCGAATGCACAGAGAATGGAAGAATACAATCTGAAAAAGATGTATAAGAGTCCTAACGGAACTTTAAGAGCGATATTAGACGGAACTGTTTTCCGCACACCGATTCTTGTGAAAGGAATCGAACCATGCGTAAAGAACTGGAAGGAACCGATCACCATTGCCAGACATGCTTATGGCGATGTATATAAAAATACGGAGTTTTTAGTAACCGGAAAAGGGAAGGCAAAACTTGTTCTGGAAATGGAAGACGGTACTGTAAAGGAAGAGACGATCTTTACATTCGACGGACCGGGTGTTGTACAAGGCATGTATAATCTGGACTCTTCCATCAGAAGCTTTGCGCGAAGCTGTTTTTCCTATGCATTGAATGAAAAGAAAGATCTCTGGTTTGCTTCCAAAGATACAATTTCAAAAATCTATGATGGCAGATTCAAGGATATTTTTGCAGAGGTATATGAAACAGAATATAAAGAGGACTTTGAAAAAACTGGAATTACCTATTTCTATACACTGATTGATGATGCGGTTGCCCGTATTATGAAATCAAAAGGCGGTATTATCTGGGCATGTAAAAACTATGACGGTGATGTCTTCTCGGATATGCTGAGTAGTGCATTTGGTTCATTGGCTATGATGACCAGTGTTCTGGTTTCGCCAGAGGGATATTATGAATACGAGGCTGCCCACGGAACCGTACAAAGACACTACTATAAATACCTGAAAGGGGAAGAAACTAGTACCAATTCCGTAGCAACTATATTTGCCTGGAGCGGCGCATTAAGAAAGCGTGGTGAACTGGATCAAAACGAAGAACTGATCGCTTTTGCCGATAAACTCGAAAAGGCAACAATTGATACAATTGAAGGCGGAACCATGACCGGTGATCTTGCGTTAATCACAACTTTGAGCAATGTTAAGAAGGTTAATTCACTTGATTTTATCAAAGCAATAAGATCAGCATTAGAGGCATAATAAAAATGATATCCGATGGGATATCATTTTTAGTCTTCGTATGTAATTTGTAAATCCTGAAAGAAACCTTCCGTGCCGATATCAACATACAAACCGACAGCCCCTTTAACATCAGGGCCATGCTTGAAACCATCTACGACAAGAACGGGTTTATCCATGTCATTGACATAGAATTCACCATGATCATCATGGATGATGGCTTTCAGATCAATCCATTCTTTCAAGCCGGCATCAATCGGTGCTTCATAGGATGTAATTCCATGTTTGCGGAAATAATCAAACGTATATCCCGGATAGGAGAAATACTGACTGCCATGTGATCTGCGTATCGGATCCGGGTGCCTTCCGTTTGTAGGCCGGACATAGAAGCTTTCAAACTCCGAATCTGTTTCATTGACCCGGAATACAATGCCGATAAAACCACGGGAATAATCCGGTGCACCTTTCTGCAGATCGCTGTACATTCTGCAACAAATTGTTCCGTTGTGAAAATCACGATCGACAAGTCTGGCGTATGTATCCGTGTCCGCAACCAGATTTTCGAGAGGCTTGATAACGCGTAAAACCGGGAAATTATCTAATTCTGTTTCATGCATTTCTACATTTACTGCTTTATACTGTTTCATCTGTTTGTCTCCTGTTTTATTTATGTTAACATCAGCTGACTGAAATAGCCAGAGTTGCTTTTTTTGTAATGCATGATATGATTTTTAATGCAGTCTTTTCAAAAGAAAGATGGGAAGGGGTAAATTCCGTGGGAAAAATATATGTATGTTCCGACATTCACAGCCATATGGATGTCCTGGAAGAAGCACTGTCCGATCTCAAGGATGATGATGTACTTTACATCATCGGTGACGCAGTGGACAAGGGACCGGATGGTCTGCAGCCGTTATTGAAAATTATGGAGGATCCAAGATGCAGGATGCTGATGGGCAATCATGACTTAATGATGCTGCAGTATCTGTCCTGTCTGAATCATGAAGATAAAGTCAGGGAAAGTGATATGAATGAGATCCGCCGTACATGGCTGCAATTGAATGGCGGACTGGATACTTTGAGAAGCTATGTTCTTCTGGATGCAGACAAGCAGCAGGAAGTCTTGCATTTTCTTGAGTCACTGCCTCTTGCGGTCAATGTGGAAACAGAAGAAGACAAATTCCTTCTTGTTCATGCGGCAGTACCGCAGGAATATGAAGATCTGGATGGAACAGTACCTCTCGATGTTATCAGAGATGAAGAATATCCGTTTTTGTATGACTGGAAAAATGATTTTGTCTGGAGCAGGAATATCAAGCTTGTCGCAGATAAAGTGATCATTTCCGGACATACTTTTGTACAGAATTACGGTACGGATGAAATTGTTGCGGCAGGGGATTTCCATTGGTTCGACATTGATTGTGGAATGGCGTTAAACAACGAGCATTCAAGACTTGCTGTCGTCTGCCTCAATACAATGGAAATTCAATATTACTTTCCGAAAACAGGAGAATGAGGATGTCAAAAATGACATCCTTTTTTCTGATAACCTATTATAGTTTTTTCCGATTACACAACTATCGGAATATCATGTACACTTTTTTCAGAGTTGAAAGGATGATCGTGACATGGAAAAGAAAATGCGCATGTGTATGTGTTTTATCGAAAGAAAATACACCTGGGATAGACTTCAGGGATTTTGACCGATCCCGTGCATACAGATGTTCATTCCAGGATTTCATGTCCTGGTTTTTATTTTTTCAATGAAAAGAAAGAGGAAAAGAGTATGGCAAACATTAAGAAAACAGCGACAGAATTGATCGGCAATACACCATTGTTGGAACTGACACATTTAGAGAAGGAATTTGATCTGCAGGCAGTTCTTTTGGGAAAGCTTGAATACTTTAATATAACGGGATCCGTAAAAGACAGAATTGCCAAAGCAATGATTGAGGATGCGGAAGAAAGAGGCATTTTAAAAGAAGGATCCGTCATCATCGAACCGACATCCGGAAACACCGGTATCGGACTTGCTTCTGTTGGCACTGCCAACGGATATCGCGTGATTATCGTTATGCCGGAAACATTCTCCATCGAAAGGAGGAAGCTGATAAAAGCCTATGGAGCAGAGATTGTATTGTCTGAAGGTGCAAAAGGAATGAAGGGTGCTATCGCAAAGGCGCAGGAACTGGCGGAAGAGATTCCAAGCAGCTTTATTCCGGGACAGTTTGACAATCCTGCAAATCCGAGAGTGCATTATCTGACAACCGGTCCGGAAATCTATGATGCAACAGATGGTAAAGTGGATATTCTTGTTTCGGGTGTAGGAACAGGCGGAACAATTACCGGCACCGGCAAATACCTGAAAGAAAAGAATCCAAATATTAAAGTTGTTGCAGTTGAACCGGAATCCTCAGCTGTACTTTCAGGTGATAAACCAGGACCGCATAAAATCCAGGGAATCGGACCCGGTTTTGTGGCAAGTGTTCTGGATACAGAAATCTATGATGAAATTATCAAAGTAAAGAATGAAGATGCTTTGGAAACAGGTGCATTGTTTGGAAAGAAAGAAGGGGTTCTGGTAGGCATCTCGGCGGGTGCTGCCGTATGGGCGGCTGTGCAACTGGCAAAGCGTGAAGAAAACAAAGGTAAAAATATTGTCATTATTCTTCCGGATTCAGGAGACCGTTATCTTTCAACAGCCCTGTTTGGAGAATAGGCATGCATTTCTATATCCATCAGAATGTTCTGGATCTTGGCCTGAAAGCCATAGGTGTTCTTATACAGGGCATTGACAATCATACGATTTCTGATGATTATCTTGCATGGCGAAACCAAAAAGTAACAGAATTGGTAGAAAGATACATCGGATATGATCTGAAATCGGATGAAATTCTGGAAGGTTTCTATGCACTGCATGCAGAGGTAAATGTTCCAAGGCGGAAAATTATTCCGGCTTCCGAAAATCTAATCCGCCTGCTGCAGAAGAAACAGGATATGTTTTCCATCAATAAAGCAGTAGATATATACAATATTCTTTCCATGGAATCCAAGCTGGCTTTAGGCGCACATGATATTGATCATGTCTTCGGTGATATACACCTGCAATTAACAACTGGTAAAGAGAGTTATGTCCCATTGGGCTGCAGTGATTCCAAACCCGTCAAATCCGGCGAGTATGCCTATATTGATGAAGCAGATGATATATTGTGCTGGCTGGAAGTGCGACAGGTGGAAAAGGACAAAGTAACGGAAGATACGAAAAATGTTTTCTACATTGTACAGGGAAATGAAAAAACACCGGAAGAACTTTTACGCAAGACCGCTGAAGAAATCATATCTTTCACAACGGCATTCTGTGGCGGAAGCGGAAACATCATCGGCGAAACAGTGAATCCATAAGGGCATTGCAATGCCGCATCAAAGGAAGGGAGGGGAATGTACCCTCCTTTCCTATTTTACTGCAAGCATATAATCATGGTCGGGATAATCACGAAGTGATATAATGGCTTTATCAAAATGGAGACAGACATGAAAGGTGTAAGAATACTATATGTGCTTCTGTTGGCGATGTGCTTGATCGGATGCATAAACAAACCGCCAAAAACAACCGTAAACAATGAAACAGTCGGAGATATCTGGTCTGCAACAGGAGGGGAATACATAACCTTTTCGAAAACTTTTTCTGCTTCGGATATCGATCATGTAGATTACATGTTTAACGGAGAAGAACCATTGCAGTTTGTTACAAGAGATCCAAGAATTATAAATGAGCTGTTTGATGCTGTTTCGGCAATTGAAATCGGTGAAGAAACAAATGAAGTTGCAGATGATTATGAAGAACTCATTGTTTTCTATACAACGGCACAGGAAAGATACAGTATCCGTTTTAACATGAGACATCTTGTCTTGAACGAGCAGTATTATCTGATCACAAATGATGATGCTCTATGGAATGTCACACAGAAAATGGGAGAAGTAAAGGAATAGAAATTCTTAAAAAAATATGAACCTAAGAGATAAACAAAGGGAAGAAACAAAAAAAAGAATTTATGAATGTGCTTTTAAACTTTTTGAAGAAAAAGGTTTTCATAATGTCAAAGTACAGGATATCGCAAATGAAGCGGGAATTTCCATCGGCGGACTGTATCATCATTATAAGTCCAAGGAAGATATCATAGATTACGGATACTATACTTTTGACGAAGACCTGCAGGAGCATTATGAAAATCAGAAGATTCATTCACCGGCAGAAGGTATCCATGTTCTGATCGGATACCAGATGCAGACCTGTGTAGACAGAGGGTATGAGATAATCACCATTACATTCCGAAATCAGATGCAGTTAGATAATACCTACCGATATTCAAATGACAGGTATCTGACAAAGATGATCAGGGAAAACCTGAAGAAAGCAGGCCTTGATGAACAGACGGCAGAAGAAGCTGTCACATTCATCTTGAGAACATCCAGAGGATGCGTATACGACTGGTGCTGCAAAAAGGGAAATTTTGCGTTAAAAGAGGAAACTTTGAAACAGATCGATATGATTTTGGAATATTACCGGATAAAAATCTAAAAAATATATAAAATTACCTCTAAATATCATATTTTTAGACTGATCTTTCTATGGGGGGATAAGCTACTATATAAGTGCAAGGAACAGATAAAGTTCCAAAATCGAATAGTAGCAATTCAGACAGTACAACCGG
>CACXCB010000214.1 GCA_902766005.1 uncultured Erysipelotrichaceae bacterium
GGATTCGAAGTTATGGATCACATCAAGGTTTCCTTAAATGGCAACGACAAGCTTGCAGCTATCGTAAAGGCCAATGAGAGCAGCATCTCCACAAAGGTTCTTGCCAACGAGATTGTTTACGGATCAGATGTGGCAAATGTAAAAGAGTGGGATATCAACGGCGAGAAAGTAACAATCGGCGTTGAGAAGGTATAAGATATAACAAATTAACAAAGACAAGGGCGTCGAATTCAGATTCGACGCCCTTTTGTGTACAGTGAAATTTGAAAAATATTAAAGGATTAATAGATCAGATAAGTTCTTCTGCTCCAAGGAGAGCCAGGAGACGTAAGAAGCCGCAGTAGCCATTTTCGTCAAGAAGAGTTTTTACATTGTAGCCTGCAGGAATTGTTATCTTAAGCTTCTTGCCACCGTATGTGAATACTACATTTACGTCAATGTCAGGTCTTGCTTCGAAAGCCTCAATCATCTTTCTATCGAAGAAAGAAACTCTGTCGGTCTCAATGTTGAATGCGCCACCTGCCGGTGCAGCTGCAACATTCTGAAGTACTGACTCTTTATACTGAACAGGTGTAATCTCTGTAAGGTTGTAGGAAACAGTACGAGCCGGCTTGTCTCCGCTGATAGCAGCAATTTCAGGTGTTACAACTGCTTCAGTTGTGTTTGAAACTACAATCGCGCCTGCAGGAGCCTGGTTAGGATCGGCATAGGAAGGAGTTACAACAGGCTGAGCCTCTTCGACAATAACTACCTCATAAGCAGGAGCTGGACTGCTATCCTCTTCCTTCTTTGGAACAGGCTTTAAGATTGCACGGATATTGATGCCGCCTCTAGTATCCATAAGAGTGAGAGTATAGCTTCCGTCATCGTTGAGCTTATAAGCAACATTATTGTTGTCGCCAAAAGAAAGCATCTGGTTATCAGCAAGATCTGCGCGGATTTTAAATGATTGGCCTAAATTTGTAGTTCTTGGAGCACCTTCTGCCTGATCATCTACAAAAGATACTGAACTGTCTGCTTTTATAATGTAGTTAATTGATTTAAGAAGAGTTTCTCTTACTTCTCTGTTTTCATCATCAGACAGATCATAGAAATGTGTAGAAAAACCTCCTTGTAATTCATATACGGTTATCTCAGGAAGCAGATCCAGAACATCAGCTTTGGTAAATCCGGATTTGTTATATTCGTTCTCATAATCACCGTTGTCATGGATATTTAGTCCACTGACAATGGTTCCACCTACATAGACTGTGGATTTACCGTGATAATCCTTATTTCCAATATTAACTTCAACACCATTACCGTGACTAGGAGCAACTACATTTCCATCAACTGTAATATTACTGGATCCAGTTGCATAAACTCCGTTACCACTGTAACTGTTACCAATAACCTGACCGGTTTCACTATCGACAAAATCATGATTGTTACCGGTAGCTGTTATATTACCCTTTACAGTTACATTAGAATTAGAAGCACCAACACCAAATTCACCACCAACAACGTTACCGTTGACATTGACGGTTGAGTCATAAGCATCTATTCCGACATCAGTTCCTGCAACCTTAGCTTTAGTATCAGAATCAGGAGCAGATACAATAAAGGTTGAGTGGTTTGTTGCTTTAATAGCAGTAGATTCAGATCCATCACTTCCGCCAATTACATTGCCTGTAACATTTACTGCGGAATTATTTGCATCAATGGCCGGATCACCTTTTTTGTGCTCGTTTCCGGCATAGTCGGTTTCTGTTTTATTAAATCCTGATGTGGTGACATTTCCGTTTACTGTGACAGAAGAATTGTTTTCAGCCTTAATTGCAGAAGCTCCGTCTGACACAACAACGTCTCTGTTTTCCACAACGGTCTCATTATTTGCAGCAATAGTTTCTGTTATTGGCTCCTGAGGAGTTTCGACTGCAGCTGATTCATTATTTGATGTAGAGGAACCTTCATCAGTTGAAGTAGAAGACTCATTAGAAGCTGAGGTTGAACTTTCTTCTGTTGTAGATGTGGAAGCAGGCTCATCACCTTCAGCGAAAACAGTAACAGCAGGTGTAAGCATCATAGATGCAGCTGTTGCGATAGCAGTAAGATTTACTAGAAATTTCTTTCTCATTGGACTTTCCCTCCTTGAAAAGTGTGTTATAAAAAATATTTTTGATATTCCGTTAAAACGCAAGGCAATATTATCACCTTTGAAAATAAATGCAACAGCTCATACGTGGCAACAAATGGCTGCAATGGGTATGAATACTGAAGTTGGAGCGTTTGCTTAAAACAGCCTAAAAGAATGCTAAAGAAAATATAAATCAAAATATAGTTGAAATTTGCATTAAAATACATACATATTGTGGTATTTTTTGTTTCAAAACAGTAGAAACATGGCGAAATTTCGATTCGTGGCGGTTCTTTTGATAATCATGCATGGTAATGCGAAACCTTCAAAAGATTTTTGTTTAGGGATATTTAATAGAATGGTGTACGTTTTTGCGGTAGAATATATATGTGTACATTTGTTTAAATTGAATATACAGATTGTACAAATTCAGTGATGAGACCGTTTCATCGCCGGATATTCATATGAGGAGGCAGCATGAAGAAAAAACAACTATCATTCGACAAGGATCTGTTTAAACGTAGTGTCTTGTACAACGTAAAAACTTTGTACAGAAAGACGCTGGAGGAGGCGACGCCTCAGGAAGTGTATCAGGCAGCAGCCTATGCCATCAAAGATGCCATTGTAGACCACTGGATGACTACTCAGCGAGCA
>CACXCB010000215.1 GCA_902766005.1 uncultured Erysipelotrichaceae bacterium
CCCTGGCAATGAAGTATTTCATGTAACAAGAAAATCATAAATAATAATGCAAGACCGATCAGATCCATTAAAACCATTTGGGCCATGGGATATTTAGATGACTTCATCATTGTCAGAAAATTGAACAAACATGGCACCAATACGATTATCGCTGCAATTAGTTTTGATTTTTTACTGTATTCAAGAACCGAAAAATCTGTGACGTCTGTTTCCGGTAATGATATGTGATTCTTAGATTTGATAGCAAATACTATGTTCTTCATAAAGCAAGCTCCGATTTGTTTATCTATTTCGTATTAGGATCACTGTCTCAGTTTTTATTTTGAAAGAGTGGATCCTGAATTTATTACTTTGACCAGTGCTGATTTCAAAAAGCATCGTACAGAAGATCCAATGTACTTTAGATTATCAGATCGGAAATAATTTGGGCTTGTCTAAAGTTATTAGTACAGTATTTTGATCCTGACCTGTTTAAAATCAGTTTATTTTAGTAAATTGTATGAAATCTTTACCTCAGCTATTTACGAATATTTTCTTTTCAATAGCCTTAATGTAATTTTTTCGCAATGTCCGTTCACCTTCGAAGAATGTTTGCTCTGATTTTGATAAAGCATGGTTTGCCAATTTTAATTCTGCCAGTTTAATCGTACAGGCAAGGTCAGCAACCTGGAAAAGGCGATAATCTTTAGGAAGTACTCGTTTAAAGACAACATTGTCGAGCAAGGAATTGAATACTGTAGAAAGTATTTTGTTTAGTTCAATCTGTCCGTTATCATAATAGATCTTAATGATATCGAAGCCCATAAAGTATGCATAATTCTCTCTGATAAATCTGGAAATCAGTTTTCCAAGTTTTCCAGCTGCCTCAACATTATCATCTATATGCTTTTTCTCAATGTAAAATGCTTTGATTTTGATATCTGCATTGCGGGTAAATGACATAAGAGATTTCAAAATCTTTTGGCGAGTTTGTTTATCTATTTCCCGATATTCTGCTTCACCTCGAATAATCGGTCCGGCATGTATACAATGATTAGGAAAACCGAGATTATTCATTGAATTATCCAAATGGTTTAATTCGCTGCTTATATCGATTGACTGAGTGTGAATAACAAATGAAACAATATAGTACGGAGCATGATAGTCGTATTCGCCCCAATCTCCGGATTCATCTACAAATATGCTTAATTCATGATTCACTGATAAGTTCCTTTAAATAAATGGCGGGTGTCTTACCCGCCGGTTATGTGGACCCGGGTCTTGCGACCAGCCCATGATCTTGTGCCTTCATATTAGCATGTCCTTTCAGTTTTTTCAATGCTCGGCAAATACTTTATAACTTCGTTCCTATTATGGTTACAGAACCCATATTGCATAGCCGTGCTATGTATACACTGCCAGATTCGTTTGTAGCATATTTTCCCTTTTCTGATGAAGAAGATATGGAAGAATCAATCGATTCCATACAAACGGGAAATATTATCATGTGGGGTTTTGCATGGATGGAACACGACAGTATTGGCAGAGTAATACTTTCAACCTGTCAAATGATAGATCGAATTCTCATGTATGCTTTCAGATGCCCGTTATACAAAAGGTTCTATATTATTTTTAAAGACAAACAGGAATATGAATATGCAATGAATGAATATTTAAATTCTATTAAGTTCCCTCCTTTCCAAGTATACTTTGCCTACTATCAGGATCCGAATACAATTATTGAGACTAAAACTTTTGACTACCCTGACGATCAGGTAATATATGTTGACAATTAGGTTGTATAAAATATAACTGGTTTTGACAACTTTTTGACAATTATCTCTCTGAAAAAGCCGTATGAAACAAACAAAAACACTCTCAGTACTCTCTATATTATCTGAATCAAAAACATGTCCGGAGCATCAAAAAAGTGGCTGTATATACTATATCTTAGTAAATAAAGCCACTTTTTATAGATGACTCCTGAGGGACTCGAACCCTCGACCCACTGATTAAGAGTCAGTTGCTCTACCAACTGAGCTAAGGAGTCATTTCTTCGTGCTTAATGATTATATATCTATTGCTTTCTTAATGCAAGAATTATTTTCGAAATATTTTCATTAGCGAATAATGACTCCTGATCCGATTATTCTAGTTGAGTTTCTTTTCTTCTTCAGGCAGGCGCACCTTAACTTTAATGATCATATCCGGTTCTCTGAACATACTCTCCATGATAAACATCACAAACTGATGAAATTCATCACTTTCCATAAGTTCCAATATCTCTTGTTCATTCATCCTTACACTCCTCCATTATTCTTCTGCTTCTATATGACGGCTGACATCATAATCCATGATGTATCCGGTTTCTTCATCATAATAAAGAATCAGCTCTTCTTCATATGACCCCTTCACCAAAAGATAAATCCTGTTCCCGTTCTTTGAAGCCTCATAACTGATGCCGCCTGTTGAAAACGATCCTTCCGTCGAATCTCCCTGCGCAAGGTGACATCTGTAATCCTGTATTACCATGTTTTCCATAATCAGGTATTCATTTGCTTTTTTTATGTTCAGCCATGTTTTAACTCTCTTTTGATCATTACACATGATAACTGCCGATACTGCAGCCATATACAACAGGATAATCAAGAAATATGACTCCACAAATCCTTTTCTATTCATGCAAAAGCAACCTGGAAAAGGATTCCCCGTTTCTTTCATAAACCACAAAAACCTGTCCGCCTGCTTCCTTGAAATAGCAACCATCAATCTGTGAAAGAAAGATCAGAGTTCCCGGTTGTACAATCAGATTCTGATTGACTTTGGAGAGCCTTTCTTCCCTTCCCTGATACAGATAGGTAACTTCGCTCTGCTGACATTGAATATCATATGCCAAGATCAATCTTCTGCGCAGCTGGTGCAGGGCTATTTCATCCTGTAGGAGCGGTTCAAACCGATTCGCATTGCGCACAACAGAGATGCATGCCATCGTAATCGGGACAAGCATCATGACAATACATATGGTAATCAAAAGATCTATGAAGATAAATCCTCTTCTATTTCGCATGCTTTCCCACACCTTTCCGTTAAACCGAACTCATAACTGGCTTTTTCCTCAAAAGTTTCTGCCTGTTCAAGAATATCGTCATATATCCCGACATGTACCCTGACTGTACCAAGTACAAGCAGAACCATGATTGATACAATAAAAATGCAGACCAGCCCATCAGTTATCAAAAATCCTTTTTTACCGAAAGACAAGCCTGCCGCCTCCCAGCTCTACCACAATTGTTCTTCCCTTTTTGCCAAGGTGCAATGTCATAGCTCTTTGTACATTTCCTTTCGCATTAAAGGTGATAACCGGCGTATCATATTCATCCAGTATTCGGGAAGCGGAAGAAGCAATTGCAGAGCTTTGTTTTAACAGATAGGATTGCGGGAATGTATCATATTCATCTTCACTGTAAGTATGAAACGGGACACACAGAACATACAATACGGACAGTGCCATGATTACCAGACACAGTTCAATCATCATAAATCCTTTATTCGATGTATGCATGGCCGTCAATAATGACAAGATTTCTGGAGCCATCGCATTTGACCTGATCCTGCGTCAATAAACCGGCATTGACGAGATCTGATACGCTTCCCGGAAATTCGTCATATTCCATTTTGTATTGCAGAATAGCAGCATCCGCCACTTTTTCCAACGCCTTGCATCCTTTTGCGTTGACAATGCCAAGGGTTTTCTGAATGTTTGGAACTGCCAGCAGAAAAATGACAGAAATGATCAGAATCACAATTGTCATTTCCAGTAAAGTAAATCCTCTTTTTAAATTTTTCTTTTTCATACCTCTCCTTCTTACATTTGCTGAAGCATGCCCATCGGCATCATCAGAATCCTGTAGACCATAATCAGAACAAAACCGATAATCAGATAGCTGCATAGCTGTACAGTCGTGGAAAATCTCTTTATCTGATGACTCAGTCTGGCATCGCACATATTTAGATAACTCTGCAGCATTTTTGCACAGTCTGATGACAGAACAGCAATACGGAAGAATTTTTCCAGTTTTTCTTCAACATAGCGGCTGTGCACGGCTTGTGAAAAAGACTCTCCTGCCATCAGGGAGTGATCAAGTTCACCGGCTATTAATCCGACCAGAGGTTTCTGCTCAATTGTTTTCAAAGCCTGTAATGCATTGTAAGTAGAGCTTTCTCTGACAATGCATTCCAAAAAGAATCTGACAAAATCGCGCGAAGCTATCTGTACCAGCAAAGATCCGGGCATCTTCTTGGCGATCATGCGATAGGTATCCCTGATTTTGTCCTTCTGTAAAAAATAAGCAGCTACCATGGCACACAGGCACACCAGAAGACAGACTGCGGTTGTCAGAATCTGCAGCATTTTCTGTACTTTCATATACCCTGCAGTCTCCATGTGAAAGCCTTCCATCAAGACAACCATCTTCGGCAACACAACAAGATTAAACACGAATACGCCAGCACTCATACCCACCATCAGCAGCAAAGGATACAAAATCCCTTTTATCAATTGTTCCCTGTTCTTTTTTTCCTTCTCCAAAATATCAATTACAAGTGTCAGGCTTTCTGCAAACGGCATGAAATTGATGAAGCCGGAAAAATATGCAGCATGTTGTTTTGGAAGATATTTGTAAAAAAAATCCCCCAGGGATTCTCCTCTTTGCAGATGTTCCTGAATACTTTGAAATACCTCTTTGGATTTTTCATCCTGCAGAACGGCCATGGCATCTTGTAATGTGAATCCGTTTCCCATTAGGGTTGCTATGCCATCGATATCCGTCTTATCCAATAAGATCTGCTTCTGCCTTTTGATAGGAAATAAGCCCCTGATCCACTGCAGCCCGGATTTTGAACGATAACGGTGTAAACGAGCTGTCTGTACACCCTTTTTTGAAATAATCCATCACCTCCTTTCGATTCATGAATTCATAGAAACCCGTTTTTCTCCCATCCTCCAAATCATACAGCCTCTGACAACTGATGCCTGTAAGAACATCTTCCAAATGATATCTTTCCACGCCAAGCTCCTCCATTCTGTGCAATGCGGAAACACAGCTGAAACTGTGCAGGCTTGTCACGACGAGATGCCCGGTCAAAGCACATCTGACTGCCATGGACGCTGCAATTGTGTCCCTGATCTCACCGATCATGATAATATCGGGATCCTGACGCATCAGCTGTTTGATGCCTTCGGCATAAGAAAACCCCATCCGTTCGTTAATCTGCAGCTGCACATAATTTCTGTTAACGACTTCTATGGGGTCTTCCAATGTATAAATTTTCTTCTTCTTGCATGCATTCAGGATCGTATACAGACTGGTTGTCTTTCCCGAACCTGTCGGTCCGGAAAAAATATACAGCCCACTCCTGTGGGCGGTAATTGACGAGAGCCATTCGATCGTCTCAGGATCATCGCTTAACTGGCTGATATCCAGTTCGGAATGATTGTTCAGTATACGCAAAACACCGCTCTTCATGTGATAGCTGGATACCAGAGCAAACCGCAATGACAAACGTTCATTCCCTATGCACTCTTCAAATCTGCCTGTCTGCGGTGCAAGAACATTCGAGATATCCAGATTCGCTTTGTACATCAGGTAATATAACAGTTTTACATCTGTTTCCTTTGTCTTCAGCCTTTTCATAATACCTTTGATACGCATTTCGATATAAACAATATCAGAATCATCATATGCGCTGAAATGAATATCCGTCACTCCATACTTCATTGCAATTTTTAATATTTCCTGTAATCTCTCTTCCATTTCCTGTTTCCTTTCAAAAAAGCCAAAATTACTGACAGATATCTCATAGAAAGATGTTATAATGTAAACAATACCGGAGTTATACCATGGAAATTAAAGATATCATGCCATATGTGCGAAAATTTATCAGTGCCAAGCTGGACGATGGCACAGTTGTATCCGGATATGTCTCAAATCCGGAATCTTTTTCCGATGACTCCGAAACAGAGGCAACTGTTGAACTGTTGAACGGCTTACAAAAATCCAAGGTGCAGGTCAGCAGGATTGCCGATATCTTTATACCGGATCGGGAAAACACAACCCGTATCCCTGTGGTTGACACAGAAGGAATTACCATACTTGAAAAACAGTCCTTCGAGGATAAACTGGAAGAACTGTTCAATCAGTCATTATCTGATGAAATTGTTGTGACATTGCCGGATGGCAGAAGAATCCGCAAAGTAGATGATCATGAATAGATCATCTTTTTTTCTGAAGAAACAAAAAAGGAAACAATTACTTGTTCCCTTTTCTTCGAGTATATCATAGCACAACCAAAAACTTTGTCAATACTTGCGTGGTGTGCCATTTGTCCACAAAATATCAGGCTTGTCCACTTTTTACATATTCATATACGGATTCATGACCAGCTCATTGCCGATTGTCGAATCAGGTCCGTGCCCCGGCAGAACATGAAGATCGGCAGGAAGTGTTTTCAGATAGCGAATAGACTCCATCATCTTTGTTTCATCTCCCGAATACAAGTCTGTACGACCGATATCAGAGGCAAAAAGCGT
This sequence comes from uncultured Erysipelotrichaceae bacterium, assembly GCA_902766005.1. Classification (GTDB taxonomy): domain Bacteria; phylum Bacillota_I; class Bacilli_A; order Erysipelotrichales; family Erysipelotrichaceae; genus Bulleidia. The sequence goes on from CACXCB010000215.1 coordinate 6,569, forward strand.
ATCTCCCGAAAACAGAAGATTGCGGTACTGGATGCATACGCTCCCTTCCGTATGTCCGGGCGTATGATGCACTTTAATTTTGAAAGCCCCGATTTTCATTTCCTCTTCATAGAACTTTACAGGATGATAAACCGGAAGAATATACCCTGTTTTCAGCGTACTGTCAGGATCAATCAGTATGAAGTCCTCTTGGCATATATACACATCACATGGATACAAATCCGTAAAATCGTCTACGGCACCGACATGATCCTCATGTCCATGTGTCAGAAGAACTGCATCTACAATTTCATCCTTTCCGATGCATTGTGCAATTCTTTTGGCATTTCTCCCAGGATCGATGACAAGAACATGACCGTTATCATGCAGAACATAAATATTTTCGGCATAGAGGCCGATTGGCAATACATCGACTTTCATAAACAAAAAAATAACCAGAAATGGTTATTTCTTCTCCTTATGCAATGTCATCTTATTGCAGCGAGGGCAGTATTTTTTGATTTCCATTTTTTCTGTATGCTTACGCTTATTTCTTGTACCGATATAGTTTTCCTCACCACATTCACTGCACTTGAATGTAATATTGTCTCTTGGCATAATGACCTCCCTTTATTTTTTACGCATTGTGAGTATACCATACTCGTTTTGAATTTCCAAGCATTTTATGCATTCCCCCTACCATATTTCACGGAAAAATGCGATAATTTCAAGTGGAGGATTCAAATGAAACGTACAGAAACACGGCCTATCTATGTAAAAGGACTTCAGATAGGCGGTCAGAATAAATGTATTCTGCAATCAATGACTAATGTACCTGCAAAAGATATTGAAAAAACAGTCGAACAGATTCTTGAACTGGAAGAGCATGGCTGTGAGCTGATTCGAACAGCGGTTCTCGATGAAGAAGATGCTTTGGCAATCCGGGAAATTCAGAAACGGATTCACATTCCGCTTGTTGCCGATATCCATTTTAACCACCTGCTTGCATTAACTGCATTGGAAAGCGGTGTGGATGCCATCCGCATCAATCCGGGAAATATCGGAAGTCGTGAACATACTGAAGCTGTTGTAAAAAAATGTATCGAGAAACATGTACCCATCCGTATAGGCATCAACAGCGGATCTCTGGAAAAACAGTTTCTGGAGAAATACGGGAAACCATGTGCAGAAGCAATGGTAGAAAGCGCACAAAGACATGTTCAGATTCTTGAGGATCTTGGCTTCTATGACATATGCCTTTCCTTCAAGTCCAGCAATGTTGCCTTGACAATAGCCGCCTATGAGCTGGCTGCAGAAACATTCCCTTATCCTCTTCACCTTGGCGTAACGGAAGCCGGAGGTTTTACGGGAAGTGCCGTCAAATCATCAGCAGCTCTTGGCACGCTGCTTCACGAAGGAATCGGTGATACGATTCGCGTATCCGTTTCCGGCCCTCCGAAAGATGAGCTGATTATCGGAAAACAGTTGTTGAAATGCTTCGACTTGATTCAGAATGTACCGGATCTTATTGCGTGTCCGACATGCGGAAGAATCCAGTATAACATGCTGCCTCTTGTCAAAGAGATGGAAGATTATCTTGCCACTGTCAATGAGGATATCACCGTTGCAATCATGGGATGTCCTGTAAACGGAGTGCAGGAAGCAGGCAGAGCGGATATAGGCATCGCCGGAGCAAAGGATGCAGGTATCCTGTTTAAAAAAGGACAGATTATTCGCACTGTTCCACAAAATGAAATCAAAGAAACTTTGATTCAGGAAATCGAAAAAATGATTGCCGAAAGAAAATGACCCGAGGGTCATTTTTTTAAAAATTCAACAATATTTCCTTTTGATATATACCATTCCGAAGCATTTCGATTTCATACTTATAGGGTGGTTTTTTATTGATATACGGTGTTTCAAGAATCTTAGGAATATTTGCAAGTCTTGGGTTGGATGCAATCTGATACAGCAGTTCAAATCCAAGAGATCCGAGACCTATATTTTCATGTCTGTCTTTTCTTGCACCTCTTTCATTTTTCGAATCATTCAAATGCACTACATGCAGTTTTTCCAAGCCGATGATCCGTTCAAATTCATTCAGAACATCATCAAATGCGCAAAGATCATATCCGGCATCATTGGTATGGCATGTATCAAAACAAACACCGAATAATTCAGGATGATTCAGACCTTCCATAATCTCAGCAAGATGTTCAAACCGATATCCCACCTCACTGCCCTTTCCGGCCATGGTTTCCAGACAGATGATGACATCATCATACCGGTAATTGACTTTATTCAGCTGACTGATGATTGTTGCTATTCCTGTTTCCAGATCGGTTGTTGTAAAGGAACCTGGATGAAGAACCAGATAACGGGCACCGATCTGATGTGTTCTTTCAATCTCCTTCTCAAGAAATTCCACAGCCAGTTCCGCCACTTCCGGTTTGACGCTATTTGCGGGATTGATAATATAAGGCGCATGGATAATCATATGTTCCATGGGAATACTGTTTTCCTCCATCAGCTTCCTGGCCTGCTCAATATGCATTTCTGATATTTCTTTTCGTCTGGTATTCTGTGGCGCACCCGTATACAGCATTAATGCATTTGCACCGTATTCCAATGCCTCCTTAACACTCCCTTCAATATAAAGGGGTGCTTTCATCTGTACATGACAACCCAGGATCATAATCCGTTTTCCTTATCCATTCTTGCCCTTTCACGATACATGGCTTTCTTTTCTTCGCGGATCTTTGAGCGGATGAATTCCTGCTTCTTGCGGCGGTGAATCTTTTGAATTTCTGCATTTCTTTTCTTCTTGTATCCCGGTTTCACCTTAGCATTCTTTTTGGTCATCAGACGGGAAATTTCCTTTTTCAGATCATCATCCTGTTTCTGGAATTTCTGTCCGTAGGGTCTAAGATCCTGCCAGTCATCATTACGGAATCGCTGATGGTCAAAATGGATTCCTCTTTTCATCAAGGAACGGATTGCCTGATCATCTTTTTCTTCATACAATGCATAACAAGTGCCTGTACTTCCGGCTCTTCCCGTACGGCCTGCACGATGTACATAATACTCCAGATCTTCCGGGAATCCGCATGAAATAACGTGTGTAACTTCTCCGATATCAATTCCCCTTGCCGCAAGGTCAGTCGCCACCACATAAGTATGCTCAGCATTGGAAATGGATTTCATCGCCTGTTTCCTCTTTCTGCTTGTAAGATCTCCATGGATCTCGCTGACAGAAACACCGTTATTCCGCAGTTCCTCTGCTATCTTTGAAGCGAGTTCCCTGGTATTGGCAAAAATTAAACAGACATACGGTTGAAATCCCGGCAGAATTGACAGTATTGTCTTAGCGTATCCATGGTGATAACATGGCACAAGCACATGCCGGATATCCGGATTGAATCTGACTTTCTCTCCTATCTGGATTGTAATCGGATGATGCATGTATTTACGGATAAAGGGTTTCAGCTGTTCCGGCATAGTAGCGGAAAAGCTCATCATCTGCAGATCTTCATCCATTCTGCCTGCAAAAGCATCAATTTCATCAATGAAACCATATTCCAATGTCATATCCGCTTCATCCACAACAAGAGTATCCGCTTTATCAATACGCAGTGCCGAAGCATTCAGGAACAGATCCTTGATTCTTCCCGGCGTGCCGATCGCAATATGCGGCTGACTCTTTTCCAACTGTTCTATGTCCTTGTTGCGGTCTTTGCCTCCGACAAACACCCTGACGTCAAGTCCGGGTTTCACTTCCTCCATGACTTTTGCCATTTCGAAGATTTGCCATGCAAGTTCTCTGGTCGGTGCTGTAATAACTGCCTGTACCTGCGGTTTATCCACATCAATCTTTTCAAGAATCGGAATCAGATAAGCATGTGTCTTGCCTGATCCGGTTGCCGATAATCCGATAATATCTTTGCCACGGAGTGCTGAAGGAACGACTTCTTCCTGAATCGGCGTCGGTTCCTTGAAATGGTTTAAATGGATAAAATCCATCGTTTCTTTTTTCATATTAAAATCTTCAAACTTTTTCATAAATATCACCTATAATTAATTATACGGAAAGATTTTACCAGAAAGGAAGCAAAAATGGAAATCGTAAGTGTAATTCCGCGTGGATATTGCCAAGGGGTTGTCCGTGCCATACGCATTGCCGGATCTACCGCAAAAGAATATCCCGATAAAAAGATCTATATGCTGGGAATGATTGTCCATAACACATACGTAGTGGAAGCTTGTAAAAAGATCGGTATAAGGTTTATTGAAGATCCCGGCAAAACAAGGCTAGAGCTCCTGGACCAAATTGATGAAGGTGTTGTCATTTTTACGGCGCATGGCGTTAGCGATGCGGTCAGAAAAAAGGCAGAAGATAAAAAACTGATCATCGTTGATGCAACCTGTCCGGACGTTATAAAAACCCATGAGCTTGTCAAGGAGCATTCCCGCCATGGTCATGTTCTCTACATCGGCAAAAAAAATCATCCTGAAGCAGAAGGCACAACCGGCTTGTCTGAAAGAATTCACCTGATCAGCAATAAAGAAGATTTAAAAAAACTTCCGGATTTTGATGATGTTCTGATTACAACCCAGACAACACTCAGCCTATTGGATACACAGGAATTGCTCAATGCCTGTCTGGAAAAATATCCGGATGCCAAAGTCATGCAGGAAATCTGCAATGCGACCAGAATCCGTCAGGAAGCTGTCATGCAGCTGAAAGATACGGACTTGCTGATTGTCGTAGGGGATCCGAGAAGCAACAATTCCCGCCAGCTTGCAGAGACCGGAAAAAGAATCGGCATAAAAGACTGCATGCTCATCGAGAATGTCAATGCTTTGTCAGAAGCAGCTCTAAAAGATAAAAAAAGAATAGCTGTTACCAGCGGTTCCTCCACACCGAATGAATTAACGGCACAGGTTATTTCCTTCTTAAAAGAATATGCCCAAAAAGGCATATGGAATCTTCCTTTGGAAATCAATCAGCCTGTCCTTTAAGATCCATAATTTCTTCTTCTGTTAACGGCCTGTATTCGCCGGTATCCAAAGCCTCATCCAAGATGAGGTTTTTCATTCTCAGACGTTTCAAATATGTCACTTTGTTTCCGGTTGCCTCAAACATCCTTTTGATCTCATGGAACTTCCCTTCGGTTATTACAAGATGACAGGAGTTTTCCGTAATCAGAGTGCCTTTGGCCGGCTTGCAGACTTCTCCCTGATCGATTTGGATTCCTGCAGCAAAGCTGTCCAGATCTTCTTCCGTGATTTTTTTCTCGGTTTCCACATAGTATTCTTTCTCTACATGTTTTTTCGGAGAAAGAAGATCATGCGCAAGAGGGCCGTCATTTGTGATCAGCAAAAGTCCCTCTGTGTCTTTATCCAGCCTGCCGCATGGAAACATGTCCTTAAATGGTTCGGCTATCAGATCCATGACAATCGGCACGGTGCCTGAGGTTGCACTGATATAGCCTGCCGGCTTGTTCAGCATAAAATAAACGTATTTCTGATAACTGATTTCCATACCGTCCCACATTACTGTATCTTCTTCACTGACATGTGTACCGGCTTTGGTGACGGTTTCTCCGTTTACGGTAACCAGTCCTTCTTTTAGGGCTTTTTTTATTTCATTTCTTGTGCCCATGCCCTGATCGGCAAGATACTTATCAATTCTCATATTACCCTCTGTGCAGGACACGCTTGGCAATGGACTGCAGATCCATATGGAATACTGCCTGCGGCAGACGCATCATGTTTGTCACAAACAGATAAACCGCAATTCCGGATAATCCCATGATGCCAAGTTCCACTAAAGACAGCAGCCTCGAAGACACCACCGCAGTGATGCCGAAATAGCGATAGATGGCAAATACGCCATTCATGCAAAGACATGCCAGCATCATGCGGAAAGCACGCAGAAAGATCTTTCCGTATTTCACGTCATATTTGTTTTTGATCTTTGTCAGGCTTAAATAGATGATTGTTGCAGAACAAAGAACACTGGAAGTAATAGAACCGGTATATCCTGTATAGCGGATCAATGGATAGAAAGTAATGCACTTTACAAGGAACCCAACCCCAAGATAAACAATGCTCTCCTTGCGGAAACGCAATGTCAACATCATTGAATTGCAGATTGGTGTCAGTGTTGTCGCAAGTCCGAGAAGGCTTGCCCACTTCAGGCAGTTTGCACCATATACCAGCTCATCTCCCCCATACATGACATAATAGATCGGCTCTGCCAAAACAGCCATGCAGAAGCAGATAGGCAATGCAATATATAGCACCGTATCCAGACAGTCTTCAATATTTCTGTTCAATCCCTTTCGATCCCTGTTTTCCAGGGCAATCGTCATATACGGTACTATGCCCGCCGAAAAGCCAATTGACAATACCTGTGGGATAGAAGTCAGTTTGTCACAGTTTGTTTCAATAATACTGTTGAGAATCTGAGCTGTTCGAAGATCCATGCCAAGTGATGTATTCAGGCTGACAAAAAACTGTGCATTGATCAGTGTCTGAGAGTTTCCTAAAATGGCAACCAGGACATACGGCAGACCGAAAGCAATCAGTTCCTTGATGATCATGGAACGGTCTGCTGCCGGTGTTTTCTGCAGTCTTGCAGCTTTGACAACAGCTTTATACTTTTTCCTGTCATATCTTGCAAAGTACAGAATTGCCACAAGACAGCCAATGGATGTTGCCGCAACCGAAGCATAAATGCCGAAAATCGCTGCCATGTGCAGCACATATACAACAAACCATCCGCCCCCTAACAGGGCAGCCACACGTGCAAACTGCTCAATGACCTGAGAGCTGGCATAGACATTCAGTTCCTTCATGCCCTGATAATATCCTCGATAGCTGTATAGAATCGGCACAAAGAAAAGAGCAAGAGCGAGAATGACAAACGTATTCTGCATCGCAGATATCGCTTCCGGAGTGGCTTTTTCGCCAAGGCGCATTGCAGCTAACGGCCCGGAAATCAAAAGAAAAATAACCGCCATCACAAAACCGGAAACCATCAGTATTGCAGTGGAAATCCTTCTCACCAGCAAAACTGTCCGATAGTCATTCTTATTGACATATTTGGCAATAATTGCTGCAATTGCAAACGGCAGACCGGCTGAACAGATCTGCAGCATGACATTGTAGTAAGTGTATGCAGCGGAATAATAATCCAGATTCTGCTGACCTACAATCTGTCTGAAAGGAATCACATAAAACAAGCCGATCAGTTTGGAGACGAAGACACCGGCAGAACTTGCAAGAGAGCCTGCGATAAATGAACTTTTTACTTTTCCGTTTTCATTGCTCATTCTTCATCGCTCTCCTGTTCCTCATCTTCCGTATCTTCAGATTCACTGACTTGCTCAGTTTCCTCATCTTCCTGCTGCTGTTCTGATATTTGCAGCCTGACAAATTCACGATAGGATTTATCACGGTTTCTGTCTTTCCATTCAACAATCATTTTCATTGCTAAAGATTCCTGATCTGTCTCACCGCTGATTACCAGGCCTTTCACAAAACCTGCTTCCCTGTTCACTTGCCCCGGAATCATGGAATTTACGGAATCATAAATACCGATGGAAGGCATCATCCTGTCATTTGCACTGTAGGATATACCATCTTCAACAGCAAGTGCGACAATGTCATACATGGCAATTTGCGGGTTATCAATAATAATATAGTATCGGAATGTGCCGTCATCCATGGAAATCATTTCTGTGCTGATGTCATAGTATTCGCTTTTTTCAACAAATGAAGTCGTCTCTTCAACGGTTTTGTAATAAGTTTCATACACAACCGCTTTGGCGTCTACGTTTTTATTCTGCAATGCGCAACCACTCAGCAGAACCGCCAGGGATAACGCAATAATCGTTTTTCGCATATCATTACCTCGCAAAGATTATAGCATGAAAAACAAAAGCGCAGATTGCGCTTTTGTACATTCTTTAGAAAGTGAAGACAAAATAGTTCTTTTTCCCTTTCTTCAGAATCGTAAATTCTTCATTCAGGGCATCTTTACGGAAAAGCTGGAAATCCAGGGACGTCTGCTTTTCGCCATTGACCTGTACCGATCCCTGTGTGAGAAGCTGTCTTGCTTCACGCTTGGATTTGCATACACCGGCTTCAACCAATGCATCAATCAACAGAATGCCATCTGTGACACTGCACTTTTTCGCATCCTGCAGGCCTTCCTTGATCTCTTCTGCCGGCAAGTCCATGATAGATCCCTTAAACAGTGTTTCGGTAATGCGCAATGCCTTTTCCAAACCTTCTTTACCATGAACTTCTTCGGTCAGTTCAGCTGCAAGTGCCTTCTGTGCCTCACGCTTTTCCGGTGCTTCCTGAAGTGATTTTTCAAGTCCCATAATCTCTTCCGGTGTTTTGAGGCTGAGTCTCTTCAAATAATCGATAACGTCGGCATCCGGTGTATTCAGCCAGAACTGGTAGAATTCATAGGCATTTGTACGCTGCGGGTCAAGCCAGATGTTCTTTCCTTCGGATTTGCCGAACTTGGAACCGTCGCTCTTTGTGATTAACGGTGAAGTGATACCAAATACCTTTACATCTTCGCCTTCAACCTTGCGGATCAGTTCCATGCCACTGGTCAGGTTTCCCCATTGATCGGAACCGCCGATCTGGATTTCACAATGATATTTGCGATAAAGTGAAAGCCAGTCAATGGACTGCAGAATTGTATAGCTGAACTCTGTGTAGGAAATGCCGGATTCCAATCTCTTTTTGATTGTATCTTTCTGCAACATATAAGCAACATTGAACAGTTTGCCGTAGTCACGCAGGAAATTTAACAAATTCATTTCACCGAGCCAGTTATTGTTATTTTCCATGATTGCGGAATTTTCTCCTTCAAAAGAGAGGAATTTCGCCAGCTGGTTTTTGATACAGCCAGCATTGTATAATACTTCTTCATGTGTCAAGAGCTTTCTCTCTGTTGTCGGACGTGGATCACCGATCATGCCGGTAAAGCCACCGCAAAGTGCAATCGGCGTATGTCCTGCAAGCTGATATCTTTTGAGCAGGATAATCTGTTGCATGTGCCCAACATGCAGGGAATCGGCAGTCGGGTCAAAACCACAGTAAATGACAGTAGGTGTCTTGAGTCTTTCGCACAATGCTTCATAATCTGTACAGTCTTTTACCAGGCCTCTCCATTTCAGTTCTTCAATAAAATTCATTTTCTCCTCCTTGGACGCATAAAATAAAAGCGTCCTCAATCTCTAAGGACGCTGATCATGCGCGGTACCACCTTAGTTCACAGTTTCTGTGCACTTCATTACACTTTAACGCAGTTAGACACGTCCTGCCTTTTGAGACAGGATGCTCCCAGGTGTATTCACTTTTCCCTTCTGCATTCCTTTCACCGGCCGGAATGTCTCTGCCTCAAAAGATGAAAAGCTACTTTTCCTGTTCTTAGCGTTAAAATTCTAGCATGTTTTGAAAGATTGTCAACTCTTCGTTGACTGCCTTGGTGTAAAGAGATAACTGAGTTCAATTTCCCTGTCTGTATCTTGATCCTGCAGCATCTTGGTCATGACACGCATTGCCACTGCACCGAGATCATATGACGGGATGGAAAAACTGGAAATCTGCGGACGCATCATGGAATTGTACTTTGTATCAATGACACAGATAACTTCCATATCTTCCGGAACCCGTATTCCATTTTCTCTTGCGGCATTAATGATTGCCATGGCTTGTGAATCGCGATTTCCGATCATGACATCATAGCTGTGATTTTTAAACCATTTGCCTAAGAAGACATAAGACGTTCTTGCTTCCACAGGAATCGGAACATACCCGTCAAAAACTTTTCCTTTTGCGGCATAAGCCTCAGTTGCTCCTGCAACCATGAGTTCCGTAGAATAATGATTCTTTCTGTCCTGTAGAATCGCAATCTTTTCCTTTCCTTCTTCCAAATACTTTGTGGTCAGTTCAAATATTGCCTTTTTCACATCCACAAATACACTGCTGACCTTATCTCCTTTTGCCTTGTTACCAATCAGGACAATAGGAATGTTGTAACGGGAGAGCAATTCAAGCTGATCACTTTCAATTTTGTCATTATAAACAACAACACCATCTACCTGTGACTTGATGATCTCTTCCACTACGGAAGTCAGATCTGTTATACCGGCAGTAACAGTATGAAGCATAATATTATAATTATAAATTTTAGCAACATCTATTAACCCATTGATAATCTGTCCTGTATAGGTAAAACTTGCCTCAGGGACAATCAAACCGATTGTAGTTGTTTTCTGTAATGCCAGGCCTTGTGCTATTGCATTAGGCTTGTAGCCAAGCTTGTCAACTGCAGCCTGAACACGATCTCTTGTATTGCCTTTCACGACGCTTGAGCCATTGATTACTCTTGAAACAGTGGCCAGGGAAACACCTGCCTCCTTCGCTACATCATAAATAGTTATGCGCTTCATATTGTATTTCCCCCTTTCAAGCGATTACTCTTCATCTTTTTTAAACAATCCTTTAATCGTTTCTGTTCCTTTTTTTGCAACATCGGCAACGGTAATTCTAGCCTTGTAAATCTTATCCTGTACATCCGGACGGTTTACAAATGTATCTACCTTCTGCACGATTGTCTTGGTGCTTTCACCAACAGTCTTGCTTACAGACTGGAAAGCATTCGCAGCCTTTTCTTCCACAGCCTGGAACTTCGGATCTTTGCGGATCTCATCGACTTTATTTTTGGCAACATCTGCTGCTTTTACAGCATTGTCCTTGATATAGGAAACGGTTTTCTGAAGCTGCTCATTATTCTCTACTTCAGTCTTAATTGTTTCAACAGCTTCCTGAGCCTTTTCCTTTGCCTCTTCGACAAATTCCTTTGCTTCTTCTTTCACTTCTTCAACAGTCTCTTTTGTTTCTTCCCTGAAATCATCCCCGGCTGTATCGAGATCTTCCTTAATTTCCTCAACTTTTTCTTCTGACCTGTTGGCAAAGTTTGGGATATCGAGCTCTTCTTCTGCTTCATCTGTCAGATGCTGGATCTTCTTTTTCAAGTCTGCAACTGTCTTTTCGATTGTGTCGATGGGTTCGGAAGCTTCATCAAAATCCACTTCGCGTTCATTTACCTTCTTTTCTTCATCCATTTTCTACTTCCTCCGCAGTATCGCCGGTATTTGTTTTCTCCTGAACCATTTCCTTGATACTGTCAAGATTTTCGCTTGCAAAATCAGCTACTTTTCCAATTGTCTCTTCGGTTTTGTCATGTACTTTATCCAAAGTGTGGCTGAATTTGACAGCTGTATCCAACGGTGCCTGTACCTTTTCAATACTCTTGTCCACTAAGCGCAGCGTCGGGTCAAGTCCCTTGACAGTAGCAGTGATTGAGTCGATCAATTCACCGAGTTTTTTTAACAATATGCAAAGAAAAATCAGCGCAACAGCACCTAAAATAGGCAGCAGCTGCTCTGATACATTTTGCAATGCCAGTAATAGGTCATCCATAATAATAAATCTCCTTCTTACTGGCATTATAATTCAAAATGAAAACACTTTCAATATTTCTGTGAATTCTTTACAAAACTTGCAAGCTTATAAATATCTTTGCTGGACATGAACAGAAATACTGC
>CACXCB010000216.1 GCA_902766005.1 uncultured Erysipelotrichaceae bacterium
AGCCAACCAAAGAAAGGAAGTATATATCATGGAAAATCACAACGCTATCACCATCACTTCCCCTATAAAAGCTAGTGATACGCCCATAGCTGGCGGTATCACCGGTGCATGTAACGAAGAACAAAGAGAACAGTTTGAAGCAATGGTGAAAGCCTTGCCGTTGAACAGTCGTGCCATACTCCTCGCAACGCTCCCCTTTTTACTCCCATACACTGTTACTGAGGCACTACTAAAAGTTATAGAAAAGCTCAATCCGAAAAACTGGCCCATTTTTAAGAACAAAAGTTTTAACGATTTATTTTGAAAGGACGTGTCAATTATGTCAAAAGAAAATCCACTCCGTTTAGCCAGCACCATCGGCATAGCAGCTGTTACCGTTCCCTGCGTTACCTCTGCTGCCACTACTATAGCAGGTACAGTCGGCTGCACCTCTCCTGGCCGCAGGCGCAGTTATCGGTTTCCTGCTTGATGACTAATCCTATTATCTTTGTCGATTAAAAAGGAGGTGATGCCATACTAAATGCAGGATTTAAGCCTAATATTAGCGAATGTCTACATGATATTACTTAAGACACATTCCACATACAATCTAAAAAGGAGATATCGCCATGAGAAAAGTTTTCTTATCCACCGTAATTCTTAACCCCATCAATCCCGAAAAGCCATCCAAATATTGCAGCCGTGATTTCGAATTAGCAGATAAGCCGTATCTATTCCCCATTTCCTACCTGATTAACGACAATATCTCTGCTGATGATGAAATCGTCATCATAACCGGCATGAACCAGACCGACACCCCCAAAGAAAATTACAAACACCTTGTTGCCGAAGTGCAGCAAATCCTGGACGAACACCACGCTAAAGGGGAATTCATCGTCGTGGATGAACTGGATGTCAATGCGGACCGTGATTATTTGGATTCCCTTTCATTCAGTACCTTCATGAAAGAAGTTGCCGACTTAATTCATGACGGCGACCAGATTTATGCAGACATGACTTATGGACTGAAATCCTACACGCTGGCTATGTTTATTGCCATGAACTATGTGGCCAAGGCTTGCCAAAATGTAGAAATCAAGCAGATGGTTTATGCCCAGTTCTACCGTGGTGACAATAACGCTCCGGCTACAGTTGACCTCATTGACATAACCACACTCTTCCGCATTAACTGCATCGTCAACCAGGCCACCCCCGGCAAAAAACAAGAAATGGATCAACTTCTTTCCTTTATGATTGGTTAAAATGATTTTTTGAAGGGAGTTGATTCTGATATGGAAAAACGAGATGTCCAATATGCTAACTTAGCTCAAAAGATAGAATCACTAATTATACCTATATGTCGTTGTCGTCAGGAAAACAATGAAATTCCTTCCGATGATTTTTTCAAAAATTATCTTAATCATGATCTAAACAAACAGCGTCTTGAAGCTATAACATTAATCTATGAATATATGAATAAAAGCCATTATTGGAAGCAACGTATGGATAATATTGAATTTATCAATGTATTTAATAACTGTTTATTAAAATACGAAGATATCGGTAAGTCTTTTCTAAATTTTTTCATTAAGGGTTATAGAACAAGAACACAAGACGCCAATAAATATATAATGGCAGATAAAAACAAAAACTATGTAGACGAGAAAGCATCCCTCTTTGCAAACAAAAATATAGAAAGTGACGACGTTCCAATCTATGATGAAGCAGCAAACTCTAATAATAACCTTTATCTATCCGATGGGCAAGTAGTAAAAAATAAACAAATAAAAGATAATTTATTCACTATTCATAACGTATATGATTATGCTTTAAAAAAATTGAATAAAGAAGAACTTAATTATCTTAGATACTATATAACATCGCAGTTGTTAGTCCTATATTCCGATGTTCAAAACAGCTTTGCTGTTATTGAACAAGCTGAATGGGGTGATGACATAACCATATTGTTTTCAAAGCGAATTACGGATAAAAAATTATTTCCATTTATTGACTTAGAATTCTTCTATGAGGAAAAAGAAAAAACAGATTTATATTTACGCGAATTTCAACAAAAAAAAGCATCTTCTGGAAAAAATATGCAAGAAAAAGCTTTCTTAAAAGAAAGATATAGGGATGCTATCGCAAAAAAAATTGGTATGAAATCAAATAGGATGAGAACTAAAGAAAATAGACGTTTAAGCTTTATGTCGGAATTAGAAAATATTTTGCACTTCGGAACAATGTAGTTCCCTCTATGCGCCGGTGACCCCGCCGGCGTAATTTTTTCGTAAACTAAGGAGTTTTTATGATTGGTGCTATTGTTTTTGAATTAAGAGCCGTAAGCAGTGACAGCCTGCCACTGAATCACGGACAACAACTGCATGGATTATGCTTCAAGATTCTAGAGGACTTCTCTCCTGCATTGGCCACGCATATTCATAATCACATGTTCATAAAACCATTTACCTCTGCCGAATTTGAATACCCCAAGCAAATTCTTAGCCGCAATAATCGTTTGTATATTCAGGAGGGCACTTTGCTACGCTGGCGCGTGACAGCCCTGCAGGATGACGTATTGCAGGCCTTTCTTAACTTGCAGCCGGGACATACGCTGGAATTAGGAAATCTACATTTACAAATCGAGCGCATTCTGATGAATCCGGAAATCTGTGCCTATACAGGCCTGATTGCCCCCACGGATATGCTGGCAGATTTTTTCTCCTACCAGCCGCCATCGGCATTGACTATGGATTTTCATTCCGTCACGACCTTCCGCTCCGGCGTGCAGGATTATCCCTGGCCCCTGCCGGAATTCGTATTCGGTTCGCTCGCGGACAAATGGACTGCACTATCTATGCCCGGAGAGATATACGCCAAAGAAATCCGGGATGCGGCAACAGCCATTCTGCCGCTACAATGGCAAGGTAAAAGCCGCAGGATAAACCTTTCCTCAAAACGCAGTGCTACCGGTTTTGTAGGCCAATTCACTTACAGTCTCGCCAACCTCTCCCCTACAGACCAACAACT
>CACXCB010000217.1 GCA_902766005.1 uncultured Erysipelotrichaceae bacterium
TATCTGCATCTGATACTGTCTAAAGAAACAGAAACGGAAATTCCGGACAAGGATATTCGTTTCCGTTTCCGCAGGCTTCTTTACCATTTAAAAAAGCATCAGTCCTTCTTTAAGCTGTTAGAAAAGAATGATCTTTCATGGATGATTCATTATTGTGCAATGGACCTGTCAAAGAATTATATACATAAATACCAGCCTGCTGCAGTTGCTTATCAGGATGCATATTATGCAGGAGGTACAGTCTCTGTCATCCTTCGATGGATGGAAAACGGCATGAAGGAAGATCCTGATGAACTGGCTCAGATTTTTGATACTTTATATTTCCGGAAAAACTTTCAAAAGAAAAATGCATGATCTCATGCATTTTTTATCCTAAGGCAACATCCAGTGCCATCATTAAAGTAAACCCTGATGCAAACATCACAACACCGATATTGGAATGATCACCCTGTGACATTTCGGGTATCAATTCTTCTACCACCACATACATCATTGCTCCTGCCGCAAAACTTAATAAATACGGCATGGAAGGAACAACCAAACCAGCAGCCACAATCGTTAACAATGCTCCGATCGGTTCTACTGCGCCGGACATTACACCATCCATAAAAGATTTCCATTTGCTTCTGCCTTCCGCATGCAACGGCATGGAAATAATAGCACCTTCCGGAAAGTTCTGAATAGCAATACCTAAGACCAAGGCAAGAGCTCCTCCTGCCGTGATGTTTGATGAGCCGGAAAGATAGCCTGCATAGACAACTCCGACCGCCATTCCTTCAGGGATATTATGCAAAGTAACCGCAAGTACCATCATTGTTGTTTTCTTCAGCTTGCTTTTAAAACCTTCCGGTTCATCGGCATTCAGATGCAGATGCGGGATAATAGAATCAAGAAACAACAGAAATAGGATACCTGTCCAGAAACCGATGACGGAAGGCATAAAAGATAATTTCCCTAATGACTCTGATTGCTCCATTGCCGGAATTAATAAACTCCATACAGACGCTGCAACCATCACTCCCGATGCAAATCCGATTAATGCACGTTCTACTTTATAATCCAGTTCTTTTTTCATGAAAAAGACACAGGCAGAACCAAGTGAAGTTCCAAGGAAGGGAATCAATATTCCCAGTATTACATTTACATTCATACAAGTCTATTTAAACTGTATTCTGACAATTCTCATGTTTACTGCACGATCACAAAAATGTATCAGGATTTTATGAAGCGTGCTGACATTTTTTACAATATCCCGATAACCGCGCATATAGCTTTTATGTGATACATCTGAAAACCTGTCACTCCATTTTTTTAAAGATGATGGATCATCCAATGAAAAATAAGCACCTACATCCGTAATTCCCGCTTCTTTCAACCATGTCTTTGTCATCATTTTAGCACCTGTTTTATTACAGGAGTCAAAAGCCAGTACACCTGAAGGAAAACGAAAAGCCATTTCCATAAATAGTTTTTTGACATCTTCTGTTTTAAAATAATAAAAGACTCCTGATGCGATAAATACCACGCCGTCTGTATGATCAATCTGATCCATCCATGAAAAGTCATTTAAATCACATGCTATATTTGTTTCTCTTTCTTTTACCGGAAGAATTTCATTCCTGAGATGGATTACATCCGGAAAATCCAGATTATATCCTTTACATGTACCGTTATCGGTTTTGCGGAATGTATCATCCAAACCGCATCCGAGATTCACTACCGAAGCCTTCGGATATTGTTTTAAATACTCTTTTACTTCCCAGGCCAGATCATACTGTCTTTGCGCCACTTCCAATGCCCCGAATAATCCGACAGGACTTTTCATCATCTTTTCCTTTGAGGCAAAGTCATAATCCAGCATATTACATATTCTTTCTGCTTCCTTATCCACAAATAATTCAGGATAGGCTTGTGAACAGATCTTTCTGGCAAACAGGGGAATCACCAAGGTTTCCTGTACCGTATTCTTTTCAATATGATATTTTTTCTCCATTATTCTTCCTTCCTTTTGCATTCTGCATACATCAATGTAATTCTTGCTGCTAATTCTTTTTGATAAACAAGCTCCCAACCGTTCTGTTTCAGAAAATCAAGATATTCTTCCGATGACCATTGATGTTCAAACTTTACACCGGCAAGATTTAAAATGCCCGACCAGATCCTGCTGACTAATCCTGTTTGATGCTCCACAAAATTCGGGGCAATGAGTACACCGTCATCTTTTAGTACACGATCAATTTCCTTCAGAGCTTTTTCAGGTTCCGGCATAACATGTAATGCGTTGGCGATGATGATCACATCAAAGCTGTGATCCATATACGGAAGGCTATGTGCATCCGCCACGGAAAACGACAGATTCTTCGGATAGCTTCCCTTCTTTGCCTGTTGAATCATTCCAGGAGAATAATCTGTGGCAATCATGTTCTTTGTCGATGAAGCAACATGCTTTGCGAGCAAGCCCGGTCCTGTAGCGATTTCCAAAACTTCCTTTCCCCTGATTACTTCCGGTATTCTTTCATACATAAAAGCATATACTTTTGCATCCGAGCGCATCGCTCTTTCATAAACCGGTGCATACAAATCCCATATCTTTTTATTCATCTTTTTTCCTTCTTATAGTATCCGCAATCGCAATACGGACCACCTGAAGCAAGTGTATATTGTCTTTGAAAATCAGAAACACCTCCTGCTTCACTCATGGTATAGTCCAACCTGCACATTGCAGGTATAATCTCTTCAATGCCAAGTTCTTTCATCAAAGTGCATATGCCGCATTTCGTAAAACGTGCTTCGTATCCTCTTCCGTTTTCATACGGATAATACTCCATATTCCATGAATAGGGATTACGGTCTGCTGCTTTCAATAAAGCTGTTTTACACATTCCTTCTATATCTTTACCGCTAAATTTATTCTTCCCGGACATTCTGCAAAACAGGATCATCGGTTTTGTCATCATGGATTTTTTATAGTACTCTGTCATCTTTTCCAAAGACGGCTTTTCATCCATATTCAGATAGAAGGCTGAAAGCATAGCACAATTGACAATATTCATTTTAAATCTGTCTTCTTTTTCAAATTCAGGCAATCCATCAATGATTTCTTTATATCTTTTTTCAGACATTTTCGTGATTTCTTCAGCTCTTTCAGCTGTATAGCCAAGTACATTTATCAATTGTTTCTTAAAAGAATTTTTAAAAATCATCCACATGCCCCATGGCATTCCCGTATATTTCATATTATCCTTCCTAAAACAGCGTTATAATCCCTGCTACAATTGCTGCACCGATCACCCATATCAAAGTCAATATGATTCTTTTTCTCAGCATCTGTTTCCATGTCTGTACATAAGGTACTCCTTCCATTCCGGGTATCTTCCAGAAGGAACTGTAACCTACCCATACCTTGTCGATGATGATCCCGTCATACCAGTTCATGACTTCCAGAAATAACAAAGCCTGCAAGTAGGCATGTTGAAAGTCATGCACTTTGTTCCAAAGGCCTATGATCAGTACTAAAGCAATCAGCATGATCAGCACAAACGGAAGCATGAATCTTTTTCTTTTATTGTTGATGATTTCTCTATCCGCAATTCCTCTTTCGTAAGCAAGCTCCTGATAAGGCTTCGGATAAAAGAACAAACCGTTTAAGGCATTATCCCTGACACCCCATTTGACAAGCAGGGTAAACAATAAACAGAACAATATCAGTTGTATTACAAGCATTTTCTTACTTCCTGCATACAATCAATGCGATTGCCTGATCGTTTTCCACACTGACTTCCGCATACATATTCTTTAATCTTCTTGTTAAAGACTTCTTTGTCTCAAACGGCGGGGTAAACCGGCCTGCACGGGAATAGATGTTCTGCACCAGAAGATCCGTTGCCCGATTTTCCTTTGCGATATAGAAACAGGAGATAAACATGCCGCCTTTCTTCAGTACTCTGTATGTTTCCGAATACGCTGCCTCCTTATCCGGAAAAGCATGGAAGCCGTTCATGCTGAAAACAATATCCATGCTTTCATCACCAAACGGAAGATTTCCCACATCCCCCTGCATGCAGGTAACATGTTTCGCATCAGACAATCTGTTTTCTGCCTTTTCCAGCATGTCTTCACTGTAATCCAGACAGATGATTTCCGCACCCTTTAACTTCTTCCAGTTTTCGGCAGTAAAGACAGCGGTACCGACAGGCACATCCAGTATTTTTCCATTGAAATCATCAGGTATAAAACTCAATAGCCTTTGTGCTATTTCAGCGTCATCCACACCACCCCAGAAAACATCCGTATACAGCTTCGTGAGAGGATTTGCCTGTGTCAATACAGCGTCATAAATGTTTCTGGAAGAATGGTAAGCACTCTTGATTTCATTGGATACCATTTTCGTTTTTTCTTTCAGATATCCGTTTCTTGCATTTTCCTCGGTATCCTCCGATTCATCATATCCGTCATACGGTGCATCCGGATCATACACACGCTTGGAAAAAGGTCCGCATAATTCTTCTTTATGTGCAAAGGCAAAACCCAGATCCTTTGTCCACCCTGTGTGTCCTGTAATGATTTTGATCTTTTTATTTCTTTCTTTCAGATTCTTTTCCAGTCTGATCAAAGACTGTACAGACAACTTGTTGTCTTCAGCCAGTGTGCTGATAAAGCTGTAGCCTCCATCTGCGCCGAACCATATCGTATCTCCTGTAAACAGATATGCATCATCAATCAGATAAACCATATGACCCCATGTATGCCCGGGCACAAGAATCGCTTCAACTTTGATATCATTAATATAGAAAATTTCTCCATCTTCTAACAGAACTTTTGGGTTGGGTATATTTACCTGCGGCAGTTTATATGTGCCAAAACCTACCCTTCTTCTCTTTCTTCCTTCCAGGTATTCATTTTCAATTCTGCCGATGTACAGAGTTGCATCACGGAACAATCCTTCACTGTCTTCTTCCATTGCCCCGACATGATCCGTATCCTGATGTGTTATCAAAATATGGTGAATATCATCCGGATGGATATCAATCCAGCTCATCTTTTCCTGTAATCTGTCATAGTTATATCCTGCATCGATCATAATCGTTGTCCCGTTTTTGGAATAGAAAAAGATATTAGCAATCCATTCCCTGATGCAGGAAGCATGCTCATCTATATACCCGGTATTTAGAGGCTTAAAAATACCTTTGCCACGAAAACCGATACTCATGATTTTCTTTTGAAACTGTGTCGCTTGTTTTGACATACATCCTCCGAAGTTAGTTTTTTCTAACTTTGATCATACATCAATTTAAAGCCGGAATCAAGTCAGCAGCAGATAAGAACATGTACCACCCTTTTATGACAAACAGCACATGTACTAGACTATTCGATTAATGTCATTTGTGATGATATCATGTAAAATATATACAGGAAACGGACGATTATTATGAACTTCACTATGCATATATGTGCAATAGACGATGATATTTATTTTCTGGATGTGCTTGAAATCACTCTTGAACAACTGAAAAAGGAATTGCAAATTCCTGTTTTTCTCGATGTTTTCACATCTTTTCGGAAAGTAAATCCGGAAAAGAACTACGATCTGTTTCTGATTGATATTGAAATGCCGGATAATAACGGATTTGATGTTGCCGATCAGATTCATCAAATCTGTGACGGACAGATTGTTTTTGTGACCTCTATAGAAGATTATGTCTATCAAAGCTTTAAACATAACCCTTATGGTTTTATACGAAAAACACAGCTTCTTCTTGATTTGAAAGAACTGATTCAAAGATATCACAACGAACACGAACAGAAAATCAGCATCTATTATGATTATCATGATATTTCCATTCCCAGCAGGCAGATTGAAAGAATTACCGTTCAGGGAAACTCCATTATTGTGCATACGGATTACAGAAATTATGAATCAAGGATTTCTCTGAAAAGGTTTATTAAAGATCATCCTAATCTGGAGGCCTTGCATTTCATACAAGTTAATCAGTCATGTATTGTCAATATGGATAAAATCATCAAAGCAGATACCCAAGTCATTACACTGGAATCCGGAACAGCTGTAGAATTATCAAGACGGTATACTTATCAGTTCAAGTTAAAATATTATACGAGGTAAAAATGGATTATTCAGATCTGATTGTCAATATCATCGAAAGCGGTTTATTTGCATTTCTGACTTCCGCATATATTGAAATCAAAGGAAAAAAGAGAATCATTTACTTAATCAGTTTTACTGTTTTTTCAACTGTGCTTGTTTCTTTTTTTAATCTGATAACAATTTACGAAGGTCTCTTTTCGGTATCTTATATACTCTTTGATCTGCTTTTCATGTTTTCTTTCGATGACAGAATACCGCGCTTTAGCAGTGCTATATACGCAATTATTCTCGAGACATTTGTCAGTCTGGGCAGTGAGATTGTATTCTTATTTTTCCATCTTGCATATCATCTGACACCTTTGGAAGTATTAACAAATATTGACGGAACTATCCTCTTTATCTTTTCACGATCGGTTATTTTTATTTTGATGCTGGCAATTAATAAACTGTCTGAAAAGCACAAACTTCTGCAGACACAATATGATTCGTTCTTTGCCATGATTTTTCTTATCTTATTTTACATTATCACTTCACTAGAAAACCTGATTGTAGATGGAATTCACTTTGTCATGCTGATCATGATTAATCTGGCTTTGTTCGTCATCACATTCTTTATTTATTATATCTACGGCAAAACTTCCATGGATTATTTCAAAAACATACAGCTGGAAAAACTCAATGCAAGTATTAAAAGTGTTCAATCTGTCAATGAATCCTTTGAACAGAAAGAAAAGGAAATCCGAAGGATGAAACATGACCTTGCCAATCAGATGTCGATTATCATCACATACCTGCAAACCGGAAACACTGATAAAGCAATGGAATATATTCAGGACAATATTCAGGAACTGAAAGACATGCAGGTTCTTTATTATTCCGGTTATACTGCCATAGATGCAATTCTTTCCAATAAGTTTTCCAAGGCACAGGAAGCAGGCATTCATGTAAACTATACAATTCATCTGGAACAGATCGATACGGATATGGAGTATGACATTGCCATCATACTTGGTAATTTACTGGATAATGCAATAGAAAACATTGCCGCAACAAAAAAAGAAATTGATCTGAAAATTACACAAAAAGACTTTATCCAGATTCAGATCAAAAATACAACTGATAAAAAGGAACTCAATCTCAATACACAAAAAAAGGACGTGCTGAATCATGGCATAGGATTGAGCACGGTAGAACTTGTCGCAAACAGACACAACGGTTTTTCACTGGCAGATCTTACTGATCATATATTTCAAGTCACAGTTGTTCTACATACAGACTGATTTTAAAAATGTTTGTTTCACATTTTCAAAATAACGCTTTGGCAAATCAAAAGACTGCCGGATATCTGTGAGATATATTTTTCTGCTTTCGATCTTATGAATATAATTTGCATTGATCAGAAAATTCTTGTTGATATACACAAATATTTCAGAGCCTAAAATATCACAAACTGTCTGCAAGCTTTTTTCAGACAATTTAAATATTTCATTTGTTCTGGTATGAAGCATGCATCTTCTGTCGTTTTTTTCACAGAAGACAATATCTTCCTTCGGGATTTTTAAAATATCTCCCGAGGAAAGAGAAAAGATCACATAAGTTCTTTGATCCATTTCATTTTTGATTTTATAAAGAATAGCCGGCAGTTCTTCTTTTATTTTTGACTGTACAATAAATCCGATCATATTCATGCCGGTGTTCCTGCATACAATCTTCTCGCGGTCTGTCATGTAAACTGCCATAGGAGATACCTTAAGAGCATGCATTGAATCGGAAAACTCTTTTGTGTTTATACCCTTTGTTTCATAATCCAGAAAAAGGACATCATATGTTCTCTCTTTTACTGACGCAAGAAAATCACAAACTTCCGTAAAAAGAAAAGGTTTATCTTCAATGCCATTCTCTTTCATAACTGCATTGATTATTTCATAATATCTTTTTTCACTATCAACAACCGCTGTTATCATGCCTCTATCTTAAATGATCTCATTCATAATATCTTGCCGAATTTCATTGATTTTGCAGGATTTCACGGTTCTCTTGTTTTCTGCAATAAAAAAACCTACTCTTAACTTGCAGGTGCAAAGAAATGATACAATGGCTCATAGATGGGACAAAAAAGAAAGCAGCTGAAATGGATATCGATTATGAAATCATACAATATGGTTTCAGAGTTGAAGCAGCATTTATAATAGATATTATAATTGCTTTAATTACATGCACAATCATTCACAAAACACTCCATGCATGTGTGTTTATCCTCTGTTTTTCTTATTTAAGAACCTATTGCGGCGGATATCATTGCAAGACATATATTACCTGTGGATTGGCATATGTCACAATGATCTTTGTTTGCAGTCTTTTAGAACCCTTTATTACCATTCATCAGGCACCGGTAATCATCATAGTTCCCCTTATATACCTTTTTATGATTTCTCCTGTTCAAAATGAGAATAACATATTGAATAAAAGAGAAATTGCAATCTATCGGAAAAAAGCAAGATTCAGGCTTATCGCAATGAGTATAGCTTATCTGCTTTTCTTCCTTCTTTCCAAGTATATGGTTTTGACTATGATGTTTTTTTCTGTTTCCTGCCTGTCATTTCTTTGCATCTTGCAAAATTATAAGGAGAAACAAAATGGACAAACTGTTTCAAATCATTGTTGAGTTACTCGCAAACAGTGCAGCTGCTGCCGCAAACTCCCCGTCTAAAAAAGGCATGTATCAGGAAGAAATGCCTGAAGCAGTAAAACAGTTGAAGAAGCACTGAAAAAGTCAGACACTGTCTGACCTTTTTATTTTCCATCCGGGAAACTGGTGAAATACTTTGTATCTTCCATTTCCGGCATGCCGTATTTTTCTTTTCCAAGCTGAATAGACTTGATTAGGAATGCCATATTTCTTGCCAGGATTCGCATGGTCTGTAATCCTTCCAAATCTTTTTCAACATCCTCTTCCGTAAAACCATGTACCATGTTCCAGTATCTGCTTGAGACAACAGGCATTTCAGATATTGTAAAATACTTATTCAGCTCATCAAAGGTTGCGGTATTACCACCTCTTCTGCATGATACTACCGATGCGCCGACCTTCATCTTTTTATCAAAACTTGTACTGTAGAATAATCTGTCTAAAAAGGATACCAGGTTACCGTTTGCACTGCCGTAATATACAGGTGATCCTACGATTAAGCCATCGCATTCTTCAAATTTCTTTGCTGCTTCATTGACAATATCATCAAACACGCATTTGCCGTTTTTTTCACATGTACCGCAGGCAATACATCCTCTGACAGGTTTAGATCCGACCTGAAGAATCTCTGTTTCAATTCCTGGTATATTGTAATTGCCCACCTGACAAGGACAGTTAGTATATACCTTTTCCTTTCTTCCCTGTATTTAGTGTCTGCAGGGA
>CACXCB010000218.1 GCA_902766005.1 uncultured Erysipelotrichaceae bacterium
GTATCACCAAGGAGATGCATTTCCTCCGCCTTCATTTTTCCCTTTGTCAGGGTGCCTGTCTTGTCCAGGCACAGGGTGTCGATTCTGGCCAGCGATTCAATCGAATACAGATCATGGACCAGCACCTGGCGGCCGGACAGCCTTATGGTCGAAACAACCAGGGCAGCCGAGGTCAGTACAACCAGGCCTTCCGGAATCATGCCGACCACCGCCGCGACGGTGGAAAGCGCGGAATCCTGCCAGGTCATGCCGGTGCGCAGCCACTGGGTCAGGAAAATGATGATTCCCGTGGGGACAATCATGACGGAGATGATTTTCAGCAGCTTTTCAATTTCGGAAGCCAGCTGGGAACGGGAACGGCGGAATTTCTTTCCTTCCTGCATGATGATGGCGGCGACGCTGTTTTCGCCTACACGGGAGACAACTGCCTCCGCCCGGCCGGCGGTGATGATGGTGCCGGCGTAAATCGCGGCCCCTTCCTCCTTGATGACCGTGTTGGACTCACCGGTCATCAGGCTTTCGTTGAGCTCGAGCGTACCGGCGACGATACGGCCGTCAGCGGGAACCTCGAGGCCGGCGGAAAGGCTCATCAGATCATCCATGACCAGTTCTTCCGGCGGAATATTCTGCCAATTGCCATCACGTCTGACCCGGACCGGCTCCTCATTGAGGATTTCCATTTTCCGCAGCAGGCGGCGGGCCTTGATTTCCTGCCAGATGCCCATGACCGTATTGATGATGACAGTCATATAAAACAGGCTGTTCGCCTGTTTTCCGGTCAGTAAGACGATCACAAAGAGGACCGTGTTGACACAGTTAAAATACGTCAGCGTGTGACGGCGGATAATGTCAGCTGTCGTATCGGTCATGCCCTTCTGGCGGGTATTGACCAGACCGTTTTCTATACGCTGGCTGACTTCCTCTGTGCTCAGTCCTCTGTAAATCATTGAAGTATATTACCTGTGCAGAATCATGCCGGCAAGCCGCTGTTTCATGGCGGCCGGATCATTTCCTGCGGATGCCTCATTGGCAAACATCATGCCGTTTCTGCGGTCAACGCCGGCCATAAAGGCGGCGATGCAGTACGCAGCCCAGACATGGCACTGCGGTTTTTCAGAACACGGGGCGACCCATGTGTCATCAGGTGAACAGTAAAGAACTCCGCTGCCGGAAAGAATCATGACAGCCGCCTGGGTTTCCGCGGCAAGCTTCCGGGCAATTCCGTCCGGTCTTTCCTTTGCGCCGTTGAGGTCAAAGGCGTCGCTTTCATCCATGATCATGACCGGGGAAAGGTCTTTCAGCGCCTCCAGCGCTTCCGGCAGGATATCCCTGCTCTTTTCACCGAAGATCAGATACAGCGGCATTTCCAGCTCACGCAGGACGTCGACAAGTTCTTCCGCCCCCTCTCCCGAAAGCATTTCGGCATACACGGCAGCCGCGCCGTATTCATCAGGATCAATGTCATAGACCTGGGTGATTGAAAAATGATATTCGCTGCCGTCAACACAGAAGGCCGCGTCATTGCCGGCCGGATCAATCATGCGGAATGTGCAGCCGCCGATTTCCCCGCTGCCTTCAGCCAGTTCAATTCCAAGCTCTGCCGCGCCTTCACGGGCATAGCTGCCGTATACGCCTTCACCGGGATCGCAGATCACGGTAAACGGAAAGCCGAGCATGCGGAAACAGCGGCCGGCCTGATATCCGCCGCCGCTGACGGTCTGGCGCTGTGAAAGGATCTCTGCCTCCTCATTTCCCTTCGGCAGAGCCTTCACATATGTCCGCAATTCTGTATGGACAGATCCGATGATCAGAAGTTTTTTCATACGGAATCATTATAACAGCTGTTGCGCTCATTCCTTTTGCATTCCTTTAAGATTTTCTGAAACCGGAACCGGATCTTTCCGCTTCCGGTCCGCAAACACAAAAAAAGTTCAGGATTTCCTGAACTTTCTGAGTGGTCCCAGGCAGAGTTGAACTGCCGACACCGGCATTTTCAGTGCCGTGCTCTACCTACTGAGCTACAGGACCATTGGTTGCGAGGGAAGGATTTGAACCAACGACCTCCGGGTTATGGGCCCGACGAGCTACCAGGCTGCTCTACCTCGCGATAATCTAGTAAATGGCGGAGGAACAGGGATTCGAACCCTGGCGCCAGTTTCCCGACCTACCGGTTTTCAAGACCGGACCCTTCAACCACTTGGGTATTCCTCCAAAATGGACCCTGAAGGACTCGAACCTTCGACCAATCGGTTATGAGCCGATAGCTCTGACCAACTGAGCTAAGGGTCCAATCCCTTAATAAGTCTGGGATTAGTAGCGAGAGTGAGACTCGAACTCACGACCTACCGGGTATGAACCGATTGCTCTAGCCAACTAAGCTACCTCGCCATAATACGATCGGGATGGCAGGATTTGAACCTGTGACCCCTTGATCCCAAATCAAGTGCACTACCAAGCTGTGCTACATCCCGACATGGCGCGCCGAACAGGAGTCGAACCCGTAACCTTTTGATTCGTAGTCAAATGCTCTATCCAGTTGAGCTATCGGCGCAAGCACTTTGTTCAGTGCCTAACTATATTACCAAATATATTTTTTAATTGCAATAGGAAATTTCAATATTTTCGAAGGAAAAAATCGATTTCCGTACATCATGATGACACATGTCTTCATATAACGGTGTTACGGAAACATATCCGTTTCTCGTTGCCGTAATGTCTCCATCCTCGATTCCGTCCGTAAATGCTTCATCATCCGGAAAGCTGATACAGGAGATATTGATGCTGCCGTCTTCATTTTCCTCACGATGGAAATCCTGTGTATATTTTCTCGGAACATCCAGTCTGGTAACCCTGATCCCTTTCATTTCTTCCAAAGGAATGGCTGGAACATTGACATTCAGTACAAAATTACATCTGTCTTCCGAAGCCATAAATACCGGAAGAATTTCTTTGGCTACAGATGCCGCTTCCTTGAAATAGTCTTCTGTAAAGGAACAAAGAGAAACTGCCATGGAAGGAATATTGGCCATCATACCTTCAAGTGCAGCCCCTACTGTTCCCGAATAGGTACAGTCCGAAGAAAGATTGGCACCATGGTTGATTCCGCTGATCACCACATCCGGTTTTTCCTCCATTAAGGCAAAGATGCCTAAATAGGTACAATCCGCCGGTGTACCGTCTACGGCCCAGGCTTTGACAGCCCCTTCTATCTCCACTTCCCTGACATTGATCTTTTCATGAAAAAAAGTAACACAATGGCTGAAGCCCGATCTTTGTGATGCCGGTGCGGATACATATACTTCATGTTCACCTTTGAATGCATCAACAAGGGCACGGATTCCCTTTGCGTTAATACCGTCATCATTTACCAACAGGATTTTCATACCCACCTCTTTCAGATGAATATTATACATGTTTTAAAAGACATCCGACAAGTTTTACCCTCTCAGTAAAAGCATGCCTGTCACAATAAACAATTCTCCCAGCAGATATGTCAGCATGACGGTAAAGTGCTTTTTATAAACAACTTCCGGTTTTGGATAATATCGCACAAGGAACAAAGAACAATCGGAGACATAAAACAATACTGCCCCGATATAAGCGATCAAGGCACCGGGTTTTTCTATAGATAAAACAAGCATCAGGGCAAAGACATTCATGACACTGTTGCAAAGCAGATAGAATGCCATGGGTGCAAGCATCTTCTTCGGGGTATTCTCCTTTACCGCCGTTATGACCTTGTATGCAATGGTGAAATATGCCAATACCACCGGTATCAGCATGATCCACTCAATCTTATGCAGGGCAATATGGCCGATAAAGACGAAAATGAAAAAGACATGGCTTAACATGAAGGAAATGCCTCCCATCACAAAGCAATGGTGTCCCTTCGGCATTAAAAGAATATCGCCAAGCCAGCTGGTCAGCAATGCAAGCACAAGAAAAAGCACAGGATGATCTGCTGCATGCAGATAAAACATCAGTAAAAATGCAAGCAAAAACGGTTTTGTCTTTTTGCGTTTTTCAGCATCATCTGCATAACTTGCACAAAGATGCAGAAAACCCGTCAGCAAAAATGCTGAAAGAAACAGATATTTCATTATTAAATCCTCAATTCCGGTTTATTCCGCTCTCATTATAGCAGATATCCGCATAAAAGCAGAGATTTCAGGAGTATAATAGTAACCATGGAAAAACTGAGCTATGAAATATGCAGAAATACCGAGCTCATACCTTTGTTTCTGGTATGTTCTTTTTTCATGGCTTGCATATTTCTTCTCTTTCATTATATGCCTGCATTTGCATGCAGATCCTACACCAAGAAAGATATCCGCAACATCATTCTGATTACCGGTGCATATGCGATTGTTTCCTTCTGGAAGCTTGGCTCAATGGCCTTCCCAACCACTACCTGGCAGCCTTCCCAAATCAATCAGAAGATTGTCTTCAGGCTGACGGAAGAGACTTCCTTTGACGGCATCTATGCGATCTATGGCGAAGGCAACAACAATGCCCTTCACGATGATTATCAGATCGGTTTCCATGACATCGAAGTCAAAGGATCCTTTGACAAGGAACATTGGGAAGACATCGCCATCATAGACAAAGGTTCCATCTACCAGTACAAGATCATCGAAGGCAGCTGGGATTACCCTTATATACAACTGGTTTCCAAAAACGTGCTGGACACGATAAGCGAGTTCGGCTTGCGCAAAGAGAATGCTTTTATTCCTCTTGCAGTAGAAGAAGATATTGCAGATACGGACTATCCTGCCACCCTGCTGATTGATGAACAGGAAAAACTGGTTGTTTCCCCTACCTACTATGAACAGGGATATTTTGATGAAGTCTATCATCCGAGAAATGCGTGGGAAATCGCAAACGGCCAGAGAATGTATGCAACCGTTCATCCATTGCTTGGCACAAACATCATGGCCTTATTCATCCGCTTGTTTGGCATGAGACCTTTCATCTGGCGCATGCCGGGTGTGATCTTCGGTATCCTGATGATACCCATGCTCTATGCCATCTTAAAAAAGATGTTTCAGAAGACATCCCTATGCACCTTTGGCTGTATCCTGCTTGCAACGGATTTCATGCATCTGACCACTTCGAGAATCGGCACACTGGAACCCTTCAGCATCTTCTTTATTCTACTGATGTTTTATTTCATGATCTGTTATTATCAGACAAGCTTCTATGAGATATCTCTGAAAAAACAGATGATGATGCTTTTGGCATGCGGCATATCCATGGGGATTGCGATAGCAGTCAAATGGACTGCCTGTTACAGTGCGGTAGGTCTTGCCATCCTGCTGTTTACCAATCTTGGTGCAAGATTTCTTGAATACAGGAAAGCGAAAAGAAGCGATGATGCGGAAGCACAAAGAATGATTTCGATCTTTCCTTCTGCTTTCATCACCACCATTGCCTGGTGTTTTGTCTTCTTCATCTTTATTCCGGTCATCATTTACTGGGTATCGTATCTTCCAGATAAGGTATGGGGAAATGAAGGCTGGTCAATCATGAATGTATGGAAACAGAACATGTACATGTACCATTACCATACAACCCTTACCGCAACCCACCCTTTCCAGAGCACCTGGTATGAATGGCTGCTGGATTTACGGCCGATCTGGTATCACATCTCAAAAGATGGACAGGGTTATTCCCATACCATTGCCTGTTTCTCCAACCCTTTATTAACATGGCTCGGCTTGCCATCTGTGATATACACATGTTTTGCATGTTTCAGGGAAAAAGACAAGACAGCTTGGATCATCCTTGTCGGATATCTGACAGCTTTGCTGCCATGGGTTTCCCTTGTGGAACGATGTATCTTCTCTTATCATTTCTATCCGACAAGCATGTTTACCGTCATGGCTGTTGTCTTTCTGTTTAGGGATCTTTTGCAGCTGGACAGACGCTTTAAAATACCAATGCTCATGACGGCATGTCTTTCGGTTTTCCTGTTTGTCATCTTTTTACCGGTAACAGCCGGATTTGCGACGGATTTAAGCTATATTCACAGTCTTGAATGGCTTGCAGGATGGTATTTCGGATGAAAAAGTACAGTAAATATATCTTCACCTTTGTGATGACCTGTATTTTGATGTTTCCCTACTTCAAAGGCTTTCTGCCGATTGAACACGATACTTTCTTTCATGTTTCAAGAATTGAGCAGCTATCCCTTTCGATTCGGGAAGGAAACTTCTTTCCGGCAATCTATCCGTATGAAAACGCAGGCTATGGCTATGGAAGCCCTTTGTTTTACAGCGATGTCTTTCTGATTGTTCCGGCTTTATTGCATATCCTTGGTCTTTCACTTGTGCGCTGCTATCAAATGAGTGTATTTGCCGCAACATGGATCAGTGGCTTAACCATGTTTCATCTGGCACAAAAGATCACCAAAAGAAAAGATGCTGCCGCAATAGCTACCTGTGCGTACCTGTTTTCCAATTATCATATCACTGACATTTATGTCAGAGGTGCTCTTGGTGAAGTCTTCTCGCTTGCGGTTCTTCCGGTTTTGTTAGAGGGGTTATATGAATGTCTTTATGAGAAAAATACCAGGTCCTATACGCTGTGTATCGGCTTAACCGCCCTTGCCCTGTGTCACAATCTGACGTTTCTGTTTGGCGTGGTATTGTGCATTTTGTTCTTTGTCATCCGCATCCATGCGGTTGATCAAAAGATATTCCTGCATATGTTCAGGAATATCATGATTGCCTTTCTGTTGACATTGTTTTTTACGATTCCGATGATTGAACAGTTAAAAGCACAGAAGATGATTCTTCACTATTACGGCACAAGCGGAAATCTTGGAAGATATGCGATGGATCTCTGGCAATACTTTGCCAATAAGACCGTTTTCGGCTTGGCAGGAAACGATATCGAACATGATCGGACAATGTTAGAGAATGTCGGATACTTCCTGACATTTGCCCCTCTGCTTTATATTTTTGCAAAAGAAAAGAAAGCCGTTATCACAACCTTATGCATTCTCGGTTACATCATGATCCTGCTTCCCTCTTCAATCATTCCTTGGGAAAATCTTGCTGCATTTTCGATCATCCAGTTCCCCTGGCGCTTGAATACCCTGGGTATCCTTCTGTTATCCATTCCTGCTTCCTATGGAGTAGTATCCCTTTCGAGAAAAAAGGGTATCTCTCTGATTTGTATACTGATTCTTTCAATCGAATGCATATACCATGTTCTTCCTGTTACAAAGAGAACTTTTGGCATGGATACCAATATGACATGGCAGGATGTACTGGATGGAAAGATTGTCGATCCGTATTTTTCCGCCTACTATGTCCGTGTGGAACTGGCAGGTGGTGATTATCTGCCATTGTATTCACCGGACTTTAGGGGAAGAGAAAGACGCATCCGTGATGAAAATGATGCTGATACGGGCATTTCCTTCATGGAAGAAAACCATTGTCTTTCCTTCACCGTAAACCAATTGCATGAAACGATCCGCTTACCGCTTACCTACTATAAAGGCTATCAGGTATATCTGTTGCAGGAAGAAAAGAAGATACCTGTAAATACCTTTGAAGATAAAGGCATGGTATCCATTCATCCAAAGCAGTCCGGTACATATATCTGTATATACGGGAATACAAAAACAAGAAAGATATGCCTTGGCATATCCTTCATAACGCTTCTTCTTGTTATCAGTAATGGAATTGTGCAACGATATAGGGGTAAATCAGACTGAGAGTTTTCTCCCCTCCGTTTTCCAATGTATATTTGCGAATACATTCTTCAAAGGTTCTGTCTGATCCGTCATCGATCTTTGCACGAATACTATCTGCATCTGTAAATTCATAGTGAGAATCATTGGCAGTTTCTTTGTCCAGTGAATACATTCTCACTTTTTTGTTTTTGTCATAATACGTCGTCAGAAACCAGATTCTCTTTAGGTCCAGCTGTGTGATTTTTCTCATTCCGTCCGGATAAGATTCATATCTTGTGCTCTGATTTAATCCGGGAGCTTTGGCATAAGCCTGCATCAAATGATACAGTTTCCCTTTGCCGATTGCTTCATGCATCAGATATCCGCTGTTTGTATAATCCTCAGCAACCTCGGCAATCATCCTTGCCGCAATATCCTTTTTGGAAAACATCATGATCTCTTCCGTGATGTATTTTGCATAATGTTTTGCATGCCTGCAGTGTTCCCCGAAGAAAGGAAGCTGACAGGTATCTTCGATGAAGGCTTTGATCTGATCATCATCCGACTGACTCCATTTATTCAGCTGTGCATCTTCATACAGCTTCTGCACAAGGGGAAGATATGTATGGATATACTCCTCCATCTGCTTTTCTTCATCGATATTGATGCCATGATGGTGTAATTCCGCTTTGACCGCACATTGCGCACAATAAAGAATCAGATCCCTGCACTCGAGATTCTGCATTTCATCCACATGATCAAGACCATACA
>CACXCB010000219.1 GCA_902766005.1 uncultured Erysipelotrichaceae bacterium
CATGCTTTCCATCCGTCCGGATCATTTATCCGGCTCCCCCACAATCCTGTTCTTTCTGCTGGCTTTGGTTTCCAGCTTCCATTGCGAGCAGGCAAGAAACGTGTTGGATCATAATGGTCCGCTCCATAATGGATATCGACATGTCAGATAATATCCTTTCCCTATGTTATGTGAGCAAACGAACTGACAAGTATACTCAATTTTGCAGAATCGCAGACTTGGTTGATGGAGACTTTGGTCGTGATGCCGACACGGTTTATAATGGGATGGTACCGTGACAATTATTTATAGAATTAGCATAAATAAAGATTTACATATTATCGGGAAATGGATTCATACTTCTTATCATCATTTTTTCACACGCTCAAAACTATTTCTCACACAAATTTATATTTAAACCAATTTTACATCCGCCTTGACACATTATTTTTTTTTCGCATTGACCACAATATTCATAGTTACGTTCTCTAAATTCAGAAAATAATTTGCCTTCCCATATTTCTTTTATTGATTTATTGTGCAACGACTCTGATATCTCTGTTTGCCATATCCCAAATGAACATGGATAGCAATTCATTGTACTATCAATATACATTGAAAAAGTAGCTGCTTCACATGCATCTATACATACTGGAGAAATATTCTCACCATAATGTAGAATAGCAGGAGTAAAGCATGTATCAAAACCGATCCGAAATGCATGCTTTTCTTGCGTTGCATGAATTAGTGCCTTTATTCGCTGATCCCTTGCATCCAACATTTTTTCTCTTTTCCCTTGCCCTACTGGTTTATAGAGTATAAAAATAACCGCATTTATTCCCTCTGGAAATATATTGTTATTAAGTCTATAAATTGCTTCATCAATGGTTTCTTTAGATACCACAAAGTGTATATTGGTAATACACCCCGCTTGAATAAGTTTGTTTGAAGTATCGATCGTTGCTGGATTGGTTTCTTCGTGAATTTTTAATCTTGAGTACCAAGATACAGCTGCTGCGCCACAATACTGTTTAATCAAACCTATTTCATAATCTGTTATATCGACACCGCTCGTAGTGAGATTTGGTACTATTCGATAATACCTTGATATTTCAAGAATTTCTTTGAATTGAGGATGCTTATTTGGATCTCCTGCACCACCCAGTGCTATTTGAAAAGTCCTACCACTGGATTGCCTTGCAATTGTTTCAAAATTTTCGGCAGACATATGTGGCGTTTTTTTAAGTTTGGCCTTTTGATAACAATCTACCCCTGCTTTTTCACAAATATCAGTATGAGAACAGTGGCCCATAATTCCCACATCAAGTAACTCCGGAAATGATCGCATTTTCGGTTCAAATCCGTTTACATCGCTTCGGATTAGTGTCCCATTTTTTTCATTGAATAGCTCATAGAATCCATACTTTTTATCTCTGTATATAATCATTTGTCACCACACACACGCTCTTCCATTTATATAAAAATTCTTTTCGTTTATTTCAAAACTATCTGTTGTAAAAAATTGTGTAAAGGGTGTGTCGTCGCTATCGGTGTACCCCCAGTAAGAATAAGCTCCTTCCATAGCTTTAAATTTCTCTGCTGCAACATCACCAAATACTTCCTTTATTTCTTCGTATCTTGGAGTATCATAATCATGATATCTGAGCCCTCCGCGTTCGATTCCGCGAATTATTTCTTTACAAAGATCATGTCCTTGTTTAGCTAATTGTCCCCCTTCGATAAAACCGAGTTTTCGAAAAAGGTATTCTTCAGTAAGTTCATTCTTTGATATGATTAAAAAGTTCGTTGATGAACTATTCGTAATAAACCCCGTCCGAATCTTCATCTTTAATTCCTCCTACTGCTTCCGAAAACTTTGTCTTGAAATCTTGATCGTAATTGAGCGTTTCTACACTTCTGTCGATAGCGTATCTACTACATTCTTTCATGCAGTAATGGTTATCAGCATACTGTTGCGCTTTACTTTTCTCTATGTTATAGCGTTCTTCAATATAACCTGTTATGCTTGAAAATTCAAGCCGATAGTATTTCCTGTATTCTTTATTAAAATCAATGGCTCCAGTAAAATAATAGTCATAGGCTCTCGCTATCATATTCCCAGCAAATGTTCCCTTCTTTACACCTAGTTTCTTCAGAACAGATGCCTTTCGGGGAATCCGTTTCTTTGGAAAAAAGAAATGTCCATCAGCTTTGAAACATAATGGTTCTTTCATGTATTTTCTCCTTTTGCTTGCTCAAAACGAGTTTTCATTTCATTATAAATTTGTTCATGATTCTGTAATGTATAAAAATAATTCTTGAGTTCGTTTTCATAGTTAGAATCATGGAGGATAAATAGACCCAAGAATAATTCGGCTGCCATTTGGACTTGAACCGCCCGCTCAGGATATTTTTCGTTCAGATCTTTGTGGATCTGTACGAGATCTAATGGTAAATCAGTGTTTGCCAAAAAGGAGTCTTCTGACATGGTTTGATATATTTTTATTATATCCTCCTGATCCTTTATCCCAAACAATATGTTAAAGTACAAGTTAAGATCATTAGGCAACCCATATATAGTACCTGCAAGTAGAGTATCAAAAACCTTTCC
Organism: uncultured Erysipelotrichaceae bacterium; assembly: GCA_902766005.1. Classification (GTDB taxonomy): domain Bacteria; phylum Bacillota_I; class Bacilli_A; order Erysipelotrichales; family Erysipelotrichaceae; genus Bulleidia. The sequence goes on from CACXCB010000219.1 coordinate 2,591, forward strand.
TCCGTCTTCATTTGGAGCTTTCTTGAGACAATCTCGTATGAAATCAAGTTCAAAACTCGATAAAGGGAACTCAGATGTGAGAAGAATTTTTAAACCATAATTTGAGAACTCTTCTCTGTGATGGGTTCGATAAAAACGGGGCTTGTGTCCGTCATGAATTCTATATAGTTCCAGGATTTGAATACAAGCCTTTTCTCGTTCTTCAGACTCAATATTAGCAGTTTTGAAGAAGATATATGTGTATTGTATGACTCCTTCTTCACAAGAAACATGTGCATTGCATATTCCTTGAATATCATTGAGAATAGCATCGCTGTCTATTAAACCATATTTAGTGTGCTTTTGCATAATTCGCTTAGCAATATAGTAATCACGTATTTCATCAAACACAAAATACACAATTTCTTTTTCCTGTCTTGCTATAGTGTCTTTGTTATACACCAGTTTTTGATTCAGAAGGATTGTTTCATCAAAAGCTTTGGTGATTTCATCTTGAGAAAAAGAAGCGAGTACATCACTTTCAATACCTTCAAAACTCATACTTTGCAACATGGAATCGGCTATGGTATCAAGGATAATCTCAATATTCGGTGTACTTCTGTCTTTAACTTGACGAATATACTCATCGAATATTTTATACTTTTCTATTGAAAGGATATCTTGATCACTCTCCTTATTAACTTCGAAAAAAATACGAAGCAACAGGAGGTGTTCGCAGATTACATGTTTTACGGAATTAGAGATATATCCTTCATATTTGAAATGCGACTTATAGCAGTTTATCAATCTTTCAATAGCTGCATGTGGGTAAGAGCCAGTCCTCAGATCATACACAAGATGTTCCTGATTTATATTATGCGATAAAACCTCGGCATACTTTTCATTATAATACTCATTTCTACAAGATACTATTATTTTGAAGCAGTGATAAGCTTCCATATCGTTAACAAATGTCTGAATGCTTTTTGCGAAATCGATGTTTTCATTTTCATTCACAGCATCAATAAAAATGAAAAACTTCTTCCGCCTTAACCACAATAAAGCATTTACTGCCCAGAAATAAAACTTTTTGTGGTTAGTTAGCTTTTTGTGGGCTTGCAAGCACTTAAGAATGTGGCCAGAAATATCTGTCGGCATATCTCTGGAGTTAAGGAATAATACCGTATGTTTCAGCAAGATTGCTAATTCTGATAAGCTGCATAATAAGTTCGTTTTCCCATTTCCTGCACTTCCAGTAAGAACAAGATAATTATATTTGGCCGATTTAGTTTTATTCCTCAATTCCTCTAAAGTATCCGAGAATGAATAGTGATATATTTCAAATAATACACTAGATTCTTGAAACTGTGGCTTAAGCTTAACATTGCGTTTTTTAAACTCTTCGTGATATTCTCTGCAAGAATCAACCGCTGCTTCTATTTCATCCAATGATGCAAATGGGCTAAGATGAAATTTAAGATTATTCTCAATTGTGCCCTTTTTAAGAATGTCTCCAAACACATTATCGTAAATATAGTTAAACTTTCGAATAAGTCTATGTTTCCATCTAGTACCATATACAAAATAGCGAAGAACTTCTTTACTTTCATTTAGCTCAACAAATAAACCTGGTATGTACTTGCCATTGTCCTTTAAGGAATTTATTTCCTTTTCTGTGTAATTCTTTGCTCTCTTTCGAACAGAGAAAATCGAAAGGATAATTAGCAAAACAACTATCAGAAACGCAAGTAGAGTATATCCATTCTGTAAAGTTTGAAAAATATCATTAAAACTATCCAAAAAGGATGGTTCTCTACTTTTATTTTCAACTTCTTGCTCCGCTAATGCTCTAAGAAAGAATAAATTTTGCATCAAAGTGTGTCCCTTTCTCTGAGATGTATTGAGTTTCTTTCTGTAAAACTGTTTATCCGGTATCTCCATACGCATTATAATAATACTCCACAACCCCGATCATAACACAAAAAGGGCTTAGTGTATAGATGGAATTTACGACAAATAATGACAATCAAAACAGCAGAATAAGCAGATTTTGGGTTTAATATCCAATTGGCCTGTTTTTCCCTTATGAAGTATGTTGACGATAATAGCCAACAATGGAAGATAGAGAAAATAGGTAGAATAGGGAGCGGATATATTCCTACAAAGGCACACTTTTTCCTCTTTTCATTTGTGAAGAGTAGTAAAGTATGCAAGGGTAGATCTACTCATTGTTGTAGAACTTGCTTTTTTCCATTGATCAGATTGGTTTTCACTTGCTCTCCCTTCATGGCCTCTTTGAATGTATTGTTTTTCGAAGCAAAACAATTCTTTCCCTTATACTAATTCAATTCTAAATTCTTGTAAAAGCCAAAAGAATATGTTATAATGAAAACGGTGATGAAAGATGAAACGTTTTCAGATAACAGAAGCGGAGTATGAAGCGATCAAGGTGAAG
>CACXCB010000220.1 GCA_902766005.1 uncultured Erysipelotrichaceae bacterium
ATAGAGGGCGGTGCTTCGCACCGATAAAATCGGACTAAGCGCACCGTTGGTGCGGAACGCCTGCCCTCTTTTACCGGAATTTCCACTATGTCCTTCATTGCAATTTTTTTAGCTGCTTGAAGGCTTCCAAGAGTTGCAACTCTCTGATCTTCATGCATCATTATTGTATTGAAATTATTATGCGCATATTGGACAAAACTTATTTCTGCCATCAGTTCTGCTTTTTTCTCTCCATATAAAAAACCAAGGATTTCATCCAGCTTCTGATTGACAATCTTCAATTCACTATTAATTTGAGTCAGGAAATATTGTCCGGTCACAGCAGACAACACTGTGAAGGCTCCAAGTACTGCGGCCTGAGCCACAAGCGGATAGAATGATGCGTGTCCGGCGATATGACCATTTGACCATACCATGGATCCGTATCCTCCCTGTTTTAGTGGGGAGAGTGCATGTGGCAATCCAGCAGGGAATTTAACTGTATAGGCATTTGCAAGCGTCCCTGTAGCAATTGTCTGTGGCAACTGCTGCAATAGACCGCTGATTTGCATTTTTTGTCCGGAACTGAGCTCTAACTTAGTGAAACGTGTCGTATCTTCCAAATCGAGCAGCCCCTCATACGGCTTGATCTGAAAGCCAGAAATTGTTTCTAAGTCATCGAATACTTTTACTTCGTTCAATTCATTTTTACCTTGATTTGTTGTCTTTTCGTCCATCTTTTGTTCTCAATGAAAGCTTTTTCTATAAATACAGTACGTCATTATGTAAATGCTTTACTATTATTAATTATTAATAGTTAATGCCTGCTTTTAAAAATCTGGAAAGAGTATTCTTTCAGTTCAACATTCTATCCGTTTCTCTAAAATATGTCCACTGTGGAGTGAATAAAAGAATGGCTATGTAAAGGGATAGAAGCTTTTACTCTGCCTTATCAGAGATACCATTTGACACCTACTCACTAGGTGCCTATAATAAATTTGTATATCGGATTAGTTCTTAACTAAGGCAGAATAAAACTATGTCCTCGTTTTTATTAAAAAGGGATGTACTTATCATGAAGAGAAATTAGTAAAAAGCGCATGGGAACGGTTAGTATAGTCGTTTCTGTGCGCTATTAAATTGCTTAATGAAATCGAAACAAACTCTTTTATCAGAAGGGGCGACATCTATGAAAAACCATGGCTTTCTTTCTATTCTTTCTGCGGGGGTGGCTATTATTATGTCTTTCTCGTTAACAGCTTGTAACAGTTCCCAGCATTCTTCTTTAGATAATTCTATTCCAATTGAGAACAGTGGTGAAAAGGATACTTCTGGATTAGGAGATATAAATGAACAAAGCGCTATAGATGCAACAAATACCCCCAACACATCCGATAATCAGAATTTTGACACGGATAATAATTCAGGAGATGATTCCGAGAATAGTTCTAACACGGATAGTGTGGATTGGCAAAACAATACATCTAGTAAAACAGAAGAGCATTTATTGGATGAACAGCAGAAAAATTCGATTGCAATGCTCAATTATTTGGCTTTTGTTTCTCAGGAAATAAATGATTCTAAAGATAGCAGAGTATATTTAGAGAGTGCTTACACATCTCTTATAAATAATACGAATCCGGATAAAATTGATGAGTCAACACAGGATCATCTTAATAATATGCTGGATATAATTGAAGATTATAGGATGATTTCAATTAAACGGGATCGATTACAGTATTTATATAATCAGGATAAAGCACAGACTATTCGTAACGCTATTCCTAATCCCCTTACTGTACTGTCTGTAGCTAGTTCGTTAGACTGGAAACGCTTGGTAGCTACAGTTGTATATACTGCCGTAGATTCATACAATAATTATAAAACTGCTAATGATGAACTAGATAAACAATTCATGATTAGTGGGTGGGAATTAGACGATGAAGAGGCAGAGAATATTCATAAAAACAGGAAACGTACATTCAATTACATGATAGATATTGTAAGAGATAATAAACTACCCGGAAATCTTGCTTTAAACGAGACTTCGATTGAACAGTTTACAAGTTATGTCAATAAAGACAATGTTCATCAAAAATTACAATTTTTAGAATCCGAAGAAAATACCTACGGAGCATTTGGAAGTTACTGGTTGGAATTACTAGACTGTTATTATGAAATAGATGATTTTACGAGTTGTCTGGACTGCCTGAAAAAATATGATGATTTATATACAGGCATTTTTAGGAGAGATTATTCCTATGCAGATCGACTTCCTAAAGCAATCGTTGCTGCGCAGAACGTTTATCAGGGTCAGGAATATATTTCTAAAATTGAGACACTTACCAATGCCATTATTGAAAATTGTGAAAATACGGATTGGGCACTAAGATATTTTGCCGCCCAATCATATATGGATTTATATACAAAAAGTGGCAATATTAAGTTTTTGAATAAGGCTTATTCAATCGCAAAGGATAATGTTAATACTTTAGTAGATGAACAGAAGAGTCTTAATGATACGTATTTGAATGATGTTAACGAACTAAAGTTACCTGAGAGCGAGAATAATCAGTATGCATCTAATGTTGATCAGAAAGAGCAGAAAAAGAAACTTAAAGAGGAACAGAGAAAACTGGATAAATATAATGAATCTTTAAGAACTAAAAGAAAAGTAGAATGCCCGTCATTGTATGAACCATTAGTCCTTTACTGTGAATTGCTCTTTTCTCTTGCTGAAAAATTGAATATTACAGATGATGAAAAAGCAAGAATAGAAGGTATTTTGCAGACTGATCAAGCTGGTGTTTTTATTTCTAAACCTGTTAATGACGCATATTCCTTCACGAATCCTTCTGTTTCTTCAGATTATGCAATGAGTGTTAGTAAAGATGGAATCACGGTTCCAGCGAATTTATTGATTGAAGGAGCCGCCGTAACAGTCTCCATAGACAACAATGGAGACAAGACAGTGATTCAAGAAATGCCTATTACGGAAGTAAAACGTGAAGGAGAGGAGATATCATCTTTCCTCGCGCTTTATACAAATAATGAGTTTAAAAAACACAAATGGTCCAAGGATGCGAAGGTAACGGTTACTATTTCCTATGGGGATAATTACAATCCTGTAACTTCTAATTTCAAAGTGGTGGATTATAAGGATAATTATTTGCTGCCGGATAAGGTGTCGTTTGAATGTATAGATTAAGAAAATATATATTATTAACGCTCTCATTTTGTTTGCTTTGTTTACTTGTCGCTTGCTCTAAGAAAGGAAATAGTTCTTCTTTTAATATTCATTTTCTTGATGTGGGGCAGGGAGACTGTGCATTAGTTGAATGTGACAGGCATTATATGTTGATTGATGGCGGTCCCGTCACAGCTGAAGATAAAGTGTACAACACACTTGTGGATTATTCAGTAAACCATTTGGACATTCTAGTGGTTTCTCATGTTCATGATGATCATGTTGGAGGACTAGCCAAAGCACTCACTTATGCAAGTACAATAGATTTGACATTATGTACAACAGACAATACCAGGTCACAAGCATTTGAAGACTTTCATAGAGAATTGATTACTGATGATGGCAAAATAACTGTTCCACGAATTGGAAGTAAGTATAAGCTGGGAAGTGCAACTGTTGAAGTGTTGGATTATGGAGCAGACAATAACGACAGTATTGTTCTATTAATTACATATGGTGAAACGACATACATGTTCACAGGAGATATGGAGCACAATATGGAAGAACGTCTCTGTAATAAGTATTCTGATAATTTTCCTGTAAGCTTTTTAAAAGTTTCCCATCACGGATCTGACACTAGTACTTCTATTCGATTCTTACGTATGCTGATGCCAAAATATGCTGTTATTTCAGTTGGTAAAAATAATAAATATGGACATCCATCAGAGAGCACTATAAGCAAATTAAAACAGGCAGATGTGACTTATTATAGGACGGATGTAGATGGTGATATACACCTTTCTTCTGATGGAAGATGTATAAGTGTAATAACATCAAAATAAACACGTCTATGGGATGGATCATTGTTGAATCAGGTTTTTGTAGTTGCTGGTGCTGATGCCTACCCCTCTTCAGAAAGCTAGGATGTTTCTTTGGAAGAACTGAGAAGAAAAAATGCTCAGGAAATGCATATGGAGATAACGGATAAAGTTGCTGAATATAATAATGATGAGCTTGATAGACTCTTCAAGAGATAGGGTTCTTATATTTATAGATTTGATGTATAGCTGTGCACAGAACCCATGCTGATGCAAATAATTATTATTATCGTAAGATGAGGCAATGAAATGGTAAATTCTAATATAATTCAAATATTATACAATTCTGCAAAGTTTATTGGTGAATATGCCTCAGAAAAGGGTTTGGATATTGGTAGTGGATTAATATGGAAATCTGTAAAGCATCACATCAAGAAGGATTCTTTTTCGATTAAACTATATACGACTGTGGAGAAGTTTGTTCAAAGCAAAGTTGATTCTACCGATTATGAGATA